>NZ_QWGI01000018.1:34077-78347 GCF_003435125.1 Clostridium sp. AM25-23AC
CGTCCACCAGAGATAGAGATAGAGTTAGAGAAAGAGATAGATATAAAGAGAGAGATAGAGAAGGGACGCTCCGCCCGCGCCTATGGCCGTTACCAGAATGTTTTCCTGACGGACGAGGAACTGGCAGACTTGCAGGCCAGTTTTCCTGTTGTATGGGAACAGTACATTGAAAAGCTGTCCGAGTACATGGCTTCTACCGGCAAGCGTTATCAGAGCCATGCAGCAACCATCCGGCGCTGGGCCGGTGAGGACGCTAAAAAAACTGTCACACCCTCACGCAACCGGGATTACAGCGTAAAGGAGGATGAAACTGTATGATTGAGATTACCGCAGAAATCCGGGCGTTCATCGACAAGGCAGCTGCCGGTGTGGAATTGGCTGAGGACGAGTATATAGACCCGTCAGATGGGCTCATTCACTGTAAGAAATGCGGCGGCCAGAGGCAGACCGTTGTGCCATGCTTTGGGAAATCTGGCTACTTTATGCCGCGCTGCATCTGCCAGTGCCAGCGGGAGGCTGAGGAGCAGCGCAAGGCTGCTGAAGAACGGCAGCGCCGCATGGAGCGTATCAAACGCCGAAAGGCACAGGGCTTGCAAGACCGTTATCTCTATGACTACACATTTTCCAATGATAACGGGCAAAACCCATTGATGGACAAGGCTCACGCCTATGTTGAGAACTGGAAGGAGGCATATAAAAACAACACCGGCCTGCTGTTGTTCGGGGATGTGGGAACCGGCAAGTCCTTTTTCGCCGGTTGTATTGCCAACGCCCTGCTTGACCGGGATGTGCCGGTGCTGATGACGAACTTCCCCACCATCCTGAACCGCCTGACGGGGATGTTTTCCGAGGACAGGGCCGACTTTATCGCCAGCTTTGATGAGTACGACCTGCTTATCATTGACGATCTGGGTGTAGAGCGCAGTACCGAATATGCTATGGAGCAGATGTTTTTCGTCATCGACAGCCGCTATCGCAGCCGCAGGCCCATGATTATCACAACAAACTTGAAACTGTCCGAGCTGAAAAACCCGCCTGATCTGGCCCACGCCCGTATCTATGACCGTATTTTGGAACGGTGTGCGCCGATTCTTTTTGACGGGAAGAATTTCAGGGAAGAAAATGCCGGTGCTACCCGACAGGCAGCAAAAGACATTGTAAGCAGTAAGCACGACTGATTTTTTACCGGGCGGCACAGACCCGTTCGGAGAAAGGAGCGCCATGAACAGAGAACCCCGTACTATGCAGGTGGCAGACGCCGCTACTGCGTCCAGAGCGCCGGAAAACACGCCAGCGATGGTAAAGAAAATCGGTAAGACAACCTACAAGGTTCATGTCCATTTCAGCAATACCAGCACAGAAACCATGAGCGATAAAATCAAGCGTATGCTCAAAAATGAAATTCAGCAGATGTGATAGACTGATAAACGAAGCCACCTTGTGCTAAACTGATGATGGTACGCACCAAAATTTTTGTCAAGGAGGACACGAAAATGCTTTACACAGAAAAAGAGAAGCATGAAATTGAACGAGTAAAGGAGGTCTTTGCGGAACATCTGCGGCAAAGCCCTGATTTTGAACTGCTCTGGTCGGACAAGGTAGGCTATGTTTGGCTGGCGATTGGCGTAAATCCGCTTTATGTGGATACCGGTATCAGGATAGAATCAGCTGCCGATCTCTGCGGCAGGTGTTTGGACGATGTTGCTACGGATGTTTTGTATATGACGGGCAACGATCATGCACTGGAAGTAGCTGACCCGCTGGAATTAGCCGAAATCAAGCGGCGCTGGGAGCCATATATCAACCAGCTGCCAGACTATGCGTATCTCTGCAAAGACCTGCTGAACGGAAAAATGTAATCTATCAAACGAGGTGTCAGGAGCCATACGGTGCTTCTGGCACCTTTTTTGTGGATTTTTTGTGAATTTGATGAAAAAGTCCTTGACAATTCGTCTCCGGAAAAACAGCCAAGTCGATCCTTATTTCCTGTGCTTCCAGACTGGCTCCTTTTGACATTAAAGAAGTCAGGGAAATTACCATGTATGACGAACTGGATCTGGATATGCTGGGAGATGAACGGACTGCTCTTTTCCTTATTATGAGTGACACGGACGGGACCTTTGCATTTTTGATCAGTCTGATCTATTCCATTTTGTTTAACCGCTTGTGTGAGCGGGCGGATGATGTATATGGTGGAAGGCTTCCCATCCATGTGCGCTGCCTGATCGACGAGGCGGCAAATATCGGGCAGATCCCGAACCTGGAGCGTCTTATGGCGACCATCCGAAGCCGTGAGATCTCTGCCTGCCTGGTGCTGCAGGCGCAAAGCCAACTCAAAGCCCTGTATAAAGACAACATGGACACCATCATCGGTAACTGTGACGCCTCCCTTTTCTTAGGAGGCAAAGAAGAAACCACCTTAAAAAGCTGGAACTCCCTATTGGGGAAAGAGACCATCGACCTGTATAACACCAGTGTCACAAAGGGCAATCAGGAATCCCACGGACAAAATTTTCAAAAGCTGGGAAAGGATCTGATGTCGGTGGATGAACTGGCAGTCATGGACGGGGGTAAATGTCTGTTGCAGATCAGGGGTGTGCGGCCGTTCCTCTCCCGGAAATACGATATAACCAAACACCCAAATTACAAACTGCTTTCCGATTTTAATGAGAAGAACGCTTTTAATATCGAAAAGTTTCTTTCTACCCGGATGCCGATGCGTCCCGGTGAACGATACCGCAATTATGAAGTCACAGCCGAAGATCTGGCTTCCCAGACTTTATAAAGTTGTTCCTGCCTGTCAAAGCATGACGCCCTGGCAGGCTTTGTTTTTGTCACGATGAAAGGAGGATTTTTTGAGGATTCGTGATTCTCCCTGAAAAGTAAATAACCGCAGGATTTTTCCTGCCCCATGCCGCCGTGCTGTTTGAAACAGATTTTTTCTAAAAACAGTGCGGCGGCTTTTTTTGTTTCCGGCCTGATACGGCCATATCACAAATTAAAATTTCTGAAATTAAAGGAGGAACATTATGGCATTTTTTGCAAGCGCGATTGATACTTTGAAGATCCTTGTGATCGCCCTGGGCGCAGGTCTGGGCGCATGGGGTGTTGTAAACCTTCTCGAAGGTTACGGAAATGATAACCCAGGTGCAAAATCCCAGGGGATCAAGCAGCTTATGGCAGGCGGAGGTATCGCTCTGGTTGGTGCAACGCTGATCCCGCTGCTTTCCGGCCTGTTCGGTTAAGGGCTGACTTATGGGCAGTCTGTTTGAATGGATAACAGACTGGATTAAAGAGGGCCTGATCGATGCGATCACCGGACAGTACACCAGTATTTTCAACTCCGTCAACAACCAGGTTGCGGATGTGGCAAATCAGGTAGGACAGACCCCGCAGGGCTGGAATGGCGGCGTGTTTTCCATGATCCAGAATCTTTCGGAAACCGTCGTCATTCCCATTGCGGGCATGATCCTTACCTTTGTTCTTGTGTATGAACTGATCCAGATGATTCTCGAAAAGAACAACATGCACGAATTCGATACATTCAACATCTTCAAGTGGATTTTCAAGACTTTTGTTGCCACTTACCTGCTCACCAACTGTTTTACGATTGTGATGGCGGTCTTTGATGTGGCCCAAAATGTGGTGTCGCAAAGTGCCGGTGTCATAAACGGGAACCTGGATGTGCAGGCGGCGTTGTCTGATCTGGAAACCCAGCTTGAAGCAATGGGAATGTGGGAACTGATTGGACTGTGGCTGGAAACCAACATCATCAATCTGTGTATGTGGGTACTGTCCATCGTGATCTTTGTCATTGTATATGGCCGTATGATCGAGATTTATTTAACCGTGAGCCTTGCACCGATCCCGTTTTCCACAATGGCAAACCGGGAATGGGGACAAATGGGAACTGGGTATCTGCGTTCCCTTTTTGCCCTGGGTTTTCAGGGTTTTTTGATCCTGATCTGTGTTGCCATTTATGCAGTGCTGGTCCAGTCTATCCCATCGTCCGGCGATGTGCACGGCGCGATCTGGGGAACGGCGGGTTATACGGTGCTGCTGGCCTTTGCCCTGTTTAAGACAGGTTCGTTATCCAAATCCATATTTAATGCAAGATAGCATGAACAAAACCAATTCTAAAAAGGAGGATTTTATATATGAGTAAAACCAATACAGAAAAAATGGCGCCGGAGACACAGACGCCGGAAATGGCAAACGGCATGAAGCTGGATGTCCGCGTGCGTCCAATCGCCCCAATGGGAAACCTGCTGGCGTTTGCCAATGTTACGATTGGCGGATGCTTTAAGATTGACGGTTTCCGTATCTGTTCCAGTGAAAAGGGGCTGTATGTCAATATGCCCGCAACCCAGGATAAGGGAGGCAACTGGAAAGATGTCTGCTGGCCGGTTACGGCAGAGTTCCGCAAGCAGCTCAACGATGCCCTGATCGATGGGTACGGGCAGGCTATTGAAAATTTGCAGGCAACTCTTGAAGCAACAAAGGGAGCTGCGGAAAAGCCTTCCCTGACCGGTGCATTGAAGGAAAATGCCGGTAAGGTCAAAGAACAGCCGACTAAACCTGCCCCATCTAAGAATGAGCAGGCTCGCTAATGCCGGAAACGAAACAGTACGGCATTATCTATGCCGATCCGCCCTGGCATTATGACAGGAAACATGGAAGCGGCGTTGCGGAAAACCATTACCCCACAATGAGCATTGAAGAAATCTGTGCCCTGCCGGTATCGGAACTTGCCGCAAAAGACAGCGCCCTCTTTCTGTGGGCGACCTTCCCACAGCTCAATGAAGCCTTCCGGGTGATCGACGCCTGGGGGTTCAAATATAAAACGCTGGCTTTTCTATGGCTCAAACAGAACCGGAAAGCGGATAGCTGGTTTTATGGCATGGGCTTTTGGACCCGCTCAAACGCGGAGGTCTGCCTGCTGGCAACCAGAGGCCGTCCGAAACGCCAGTGTGCGGGAATCCATCAGTTTGTGATCTCCCATATTGAGCAGCACAGCAAGAAACCGGACGAGGTGCGGGATAAGATCGTAAAACTCATGGGCGATCAGCCCAGAGTGGAACTGTTTGCAAGACAAAAGACTCCCGGCTGGGATGTATGGGGCAATGAAGTGAACTGTACGCTGACTATGCCGGAGCGAAAGGGGTGATTTTGATAGAACAAGATGCAAAGCGGCTGCTTATGGAACGGCTGGACGAGTGTTTGAAGGTTCATGCGGATATGCTGGATGCACAGAACATCGGCAGCATTTACGAGTTGCAGGGACTTTCGGAACTCCACTATTATCTGAAGGTTGAGCATGTATTTACTCCGGCGGAAGTAGAGGCACTTCTTTCTTTTCAGGACCCGTTGGATGTAGCCCGATGGTGCTGGGAAGAAAATAACCATGAACACAGTTTCCCGATCTGCGATCTTCTCAAAGAAATTGATGCAGAGCAAAAATTTGAACATTTCACAAGCGAGCCTTCCGCACAGGACAAATATACGCTCCTGATGAAACGACTGGGACAGAATTACTTTGCCTACCGGGAAAGCCTTATGTCAAAGGATAAGGAATCCTTAATTGAAAAAGCTGCTGAAATTACAGCCATGCAGGAGGCGTATTCCTATCTGACAACAAAGTTTGAGTTCAGGGATGAAATGCTGGATGATGTGCTGGCGCTTGAGAATCCTTTGAAATACTTTGCAGACCGTTGGCTTTTGCCAGTTTCGGATGTATTCGACGTGGATATGGATATTCGGGAAAATATTGCCGGAATCCGAGACAGCCAGGAATACCTGTGTCAGAGAGGACCGGCTGTTTCTGTCCTGGCACGGCTGCAAAATGCGGCTCAGGAAGTGCGGGAATGTCCGGCTGCGGAGAAAGCGGTACGCGATTTTGGTGCACGCTAATGGACCGGAAACTATATTACGATGGGAGGTGTATAGATGCCTTATGTACCTGTACCAAAGGATTTAACCAAAGTTAAGACCAAGCTGGCCTTCAATCTGACGAAGCGCCAGCTTATTTGTTTCAGCCTTGCCGGGCTTGTCGGCCTTCCGGTGTATTTCTTTACCCGCGGGGCGATCGGGAACTCGGCGGCTGTACTTTTGATGATCGGGCTGATGATGCCCTTTTTCTTCTTCGCCATGTATGAGCGTGACGGGCAGCCGGCAGAAAAGATTTTGAAGAACCGGCTCCGTTATAAGCTCTGGCCGAAGGACCGTCCATACAGGACGGATAACCTGTATAAATCTATGTCAAAGAAGGAGGTTACAAAGATTGCCAAAAAACAAGCAGCAGGAAGCTCAGGAAAAGCGTCTGCAAAAAAACATCAGGCAGGCCAAAAAGACCAGAGCCGATGCAAAGCAGGGCAAAACTAAGTCTGCCCGTTCCAAGCCGTCTAAAAAAGGCGGCTTTTTTGCCGGGCTGAAAGCAGATGCCCCGCAGACGGTCCAGCAGAGCATTCCCTACCGTGAAATGTACCGGGATGGGATCTGCCGGCTGACTGATACCCTTTACACCAAAACGGTGCAGTTTTTTGATATTAACTATCAGCTTGCACAGGCAGATGATAAAGCACAGATCTTCGAGGGTTACTGCGATTTCTTAAATTACTTCGACGCCTCGATCCATGTGCAGCTTACCTTTATCAACCAGCGGGCCAATATGCAGGATTTTACCAGAAGCATTGACATCCCTCCCCGCGGCGACGAGTATGACGGAATCCGCAGGGAATACGGGGATATGTTAAAGAACCAGTTGCAGAAAGGAAATAACGGTCTCACCAAACGTAAATACATTACCTTTGGGATCGAGGCAGATGACCTGCGTACTGCGAAAATGCGTCTGGAACGCATTGAAACGGATGTGCTGGCAAATTTCAAGACCCTTGGAGTCCAGGCAAGATCCTTAAACGGACTGGAACGTCTGGAGCTTCTTCACAGCCAGCTTCACCCGGACGGCCAGGAAAAGTTTCATTTCCAGTGGTCGGATCTGCCTAAGACCGGTCTTTCTACCAAAGACTTCATTTCCCCATCCGGGCTGTCTTTTTCAAAGGATGGAAAGACATTCCGGGTAGGCGATCATTCCGGTGCTGTCTCCTTTTTGCAGATTTTGGCGCCGGAGCTTACCGACCGGCTTTTAGCGGATCTTCTTGACTTAAACGACGCCGTGACCGTCAACCTGCATATCCAGTCTATCGACCAGGCGCAGGCGATCCGAAACATCAAGCGTAAAATGTCGGACCTGCAGAAAATGACCATTGAGGAACAAAAGAAAGCGGTCCGATCTGGGTATGACATGGACATCATTCCCACCGACCTTGCCACCTATGGAGAAGAAGCCAAAAATCTTTTGCAGGATTTACAGAGCCGCAATGAGCGCATGTTCCTTGTGACGGTACTGGTGGAAAATATCGCTGCCAAACGTCAGAAGCTGTTCAATGATATTTTTGCCGCTTCGGGTGTGGCACAGAAATACAACTGTGCCTTAAAACGGCTGGATTACCAGCAGGAACAGGGGCTTATGTCCTCGCTTGCTCTTGGTACGAACCAGATTGAAATTGAGCGCGGGCTTACGACCAGCAGCACAGCGATCTTTGTACCGTTTACCACCTGTGAACTGTTCCAGGAGGGCGAGGCATTGTATTACGGCCTGAACGCCCTTTCCAATAACCTGATCATGGCGAACAGAAAAACGCTGAAAAACCCCAATGGGCTGTTTCTCGGTACCCCAGGAAGCGGCAAATCTTTCTCTGCCAAGCGTGAGATCGTCAATGTGTTCCTTCTGACGGAGGACGACATCATTATCGCCGACCCGGAAAATGAGTATGGGCCGCTGGTACAGCAGTTCGGTTCCCAGGGGCAGGTCATTGATATTTCCCCTACTTCCACGAACTACATCAACCCGATGGACATCAATCTGGACTATTCCGATGATGAAAACCCGATCACTTTGAAAAGTGATTTTATCCTGTCGCTGTGTGACCTTATCATCGGCGGCAAAGAAGGACTTTCCCCCATTGAAAGGACGATCATCGACCGTTGTACCAGACTGGTGTACCGGGAATACCTGCAGGACCCGTGCCCGGAAAATATGCCGATCTTAGGTGATCTTTACGAGCTGCTTTTGAAACAGTCTGAACCGGAGGCACAGAATATCGCAACGGCGCTGGAAATCTATGTCAATGGTTCCCTTAACGTGTTCAACCACCGTTCCAATATCCAGATGGATAAACACCGGGTACTGTGTTTCCAGCTTAAGTCACTGGGAAAAGCCTTAAAGGAAATCGGGCTTTTGATCATGCAGGATGCGGTGTGGAACCGTGTCACGGCCAATCGCTCCAAACATAAAACAACCTGGTTCTATATCGACGAATTCCATCTTCTTTTGAAAGGGCAGACAGGAAGTTTCAGCGTGGAGATCTGGAAACGCTTCCGTAAATGGGGCGGAATTCCATCAGGTTTAACGCAGAATGTCAAGGACCTTCTGGCTTCCCGTGAGATCGAAAATATTTTTGAGAACTCGGACTTTATCTATATGCTCAACCAGGCCCAGGGAGACCGTCAGATTTTGGCAAAGCAGTTGGGAATCTCCCCGCACCAGCTTTCGTATGTGACCCATTCCGGTCCCGGCGAGGGGCTTTTGTTCTTTGGAAATGTGATCATCCCCTTTGTGGACCACTTCCCGAAGGACACACTCTTGTACAGCGTGCTTACCACAAGACCGGATGAAGTAGCGGGGACCAAAGCGTGAGACAAAAATTAAAATGGATCGGAGGTGAGAACAATGGCACACGACAGGGAATTTCAAAGGAGGCGCAAAGATACCCGGATGCCGGTGCGTGATTCCCACGGGGAGGATCAACCGGCAGCCAGGCAGACCGAACAGGATTTTGACCTGCGCAGGGCACGGGACACCCCTTCTTCTGTCAACGGCAAGACACACAGGCAGGACATCCCTGTACAGACGGAATTTTCCCATCTGTCACCGGAAACACCGGCGTCCTTGCTGGAACAGGGCGAAGCGTATGCAACCGCTTTGGATGGTTTTTCGGAACACTTTGAGACACCGGATGCTACCAGGACAGCGCCCCCGATACAGGACAACGTGCGAAGCAATTTCCGGCAGGAGGCTTCCAGGCGTTCTTTTGTAACAGAGGATGTGACAGACCATGATACCGGAAAATATGCTCCTTCTTCCGAAGGCTCAGCCCCACCGAACGGCACAGACAGATCCGGTCAGGAACACCGTTACCGAACACACCAGCATGGGAACAAATATCAGCAGCGTTTTCAGGAAGCGGCACAGGCGGAGGAACAGGCAGCGCAGAAGGAAAAGGGTATGGATAGCGAACCGCCGAAAACATCCAAGCTGGAATTTACTGCGGATGAACTACCGCCGGAGACAAAGGATAAAAAGCTCACCCATGCAAAACGGAAGGCGGAACGGACTGCACAAAAAGCAGAGCAGGCGCAAAATCGTCTACCTGCCCGGAAGAAACTGCGCATGGAGACGGTTTCCGACCCGGAGACCGGAAAAGCCAAAAAACACTTAAAATTTGAAAAGGAGGTCAAATCCCAAAAGGTCCATGTAAAAGGACCTGTACCCCTGCGTCCGGTCAAGGCGGGCGCCAATACTGCCATTGGTTACGCTCATAAAAAGATTTATGAGGCAGAGGATGAAAATGTGGGCATCAAGGCAGCCCACCGCTCTGAACTTGTGGGCGAGGCAGGGCTTCGCACGGCATATCACCGGCATAAAACTGCCCCCTACCGAAAGGCAGCGAAATTACAGCAAAAATCAGCAAAAGCAAACGCAAGACTTGCTTACCGGCAGGCTCTTAGCGACCACCCGGAGCTGAAGAAACATGCGATTGCCCGGATATGGCAGAAACAAAAACTGAAAAGGCAGTATGCCAAGGCTGCCCGTGAAGCCGGGAAACAGGCAAAAAATGCCGCAGTCGCAACAGAGAGGGTCAGCGTCGGTATTGTCCATGCGGTCAAACGGCACCCTGTAATCTGCCTTGTCCTCCTGCTTCTCCTTTTGGTAATTTTCCTGATCACATCCCTGTTTTCCACGTTCTCCAATATCGGGACCGGCGGTTTGGGAAGTCTGGCTGCTTCTACCTATCTTGCAGATGATCAGGACATCAACCAGGCGGAGCTTACCTATACCGAATGGGAAACGGATCTGCAAATGGAAATAGACCGGGTGGAATCAGACCGCCCCGGCTATGACGAATACCGGTATAACCTGGGCGCAATCGAGCATGACCCGTATGTGCTGATGGGGTATCTGACTTCTGCTTATCAGGGATTTACTTACGATGAAGTGGAAAGCGTGCTGCGGCAGCTTTTCCAGGAACAATATACCCTGTCCTTTTCAGAAGAAACCGAGATCCGTTACCGCACCGAAACTTCCGTTGATCCGGAAACCGGGGAAGAAACCCAGGAGGAAGTGCCTTATGAATGGCGCATCTTAAATGTCAAGCTCACAGTCACACCTCTAGAAAACCTGGTCGTTTCCCGGATGAACGCAGACCAGAAAGAGATCTGCGAGATCCTGCTGCAGACAAAAGGAAACCGCCAGTATGTCAAAAATGTCTTTGGCACCAACTGGCTCCCTTATGTGACCAGTTATTACGGCTACCGGGTACATCCCATCAGTGGGGAAAAGAACTATCACACCGGTGTGGACATCGGGATGCCGGAGGGCACAGAGATCCTTGCCGGGCATGACGGAACGGTCACCCTTGCGGGAAATGCCGGCGGTTATGGCTTGTGTGTCGCTATTGAAGGCGAGGCATACGAAGGACATACCCTGACGACCAAATACGGGCACTGTTCCCAGATCCTTGTTTCTGCCGGGCAGGAGGTCAAAGCCGGGGATGTGATTGCAAAGGTCGGGAATACCGGAAATTCTACCGGGGCCCACCTGCACTTAGAAGTCCTGGTTGACGGCCAGTATTTGAATCCCCTGTATTTTGCCGATACCGGCGATACCAGCGAACGGCACCTGCCGGAAGTTGGTTCAGGCGGCACAGGAAACTACTTCGATTATGACATTCCACCGGAAGCCCTTGCGGATGAACAGTTTGCCGCAATGATGGCCGAGGCGGAAAAATATCTTGGCTATCCGTATGTATGGGGAGGCGCAAGCCCTTCCACTTCCTTTGACTGTTCCGGCTATGTGTCCTGGGTGATCAACAACTGCGGCGTTGGCTGGAATTTCGGAAGGCTGACCGCGGATGGTCTTTTAGGTGTATGTACGCCGGTATCAAGTGCGGATGCAAAACCGGGCGACCTGATCTTCTTCCAGGGGACCTACAACACCAGCGGCGCAAGCCATGTAGGGATCTATGTGGGAAATGGAATGATGATCCACTGTGGAGACCCGATTTCTTATGCAAACATCAATACAAGCTACTGGCAGCAGCATTTTTATACATTTGGGCGTCTGCCTTAACAGATTGGAGGTAATAAATTGAATCCTAAAATTGAAAAACTGGAAAAGGAAATTGAAAAGACCAAAACAAAGATTGCGGAAATGCAGGCAAAGCTCCATAAGCTGGAGGAACAGAAAACAGAGCTGGAAAATACCGATTATGTAGCGGTGGCGCGCAGTTTCAAACTGACGCCCCAGCAGCTTGCGGATTTTTTGAAATCACAGCAGGCAGCCCCTTCGGAAACTGTTTTACCGCAGGAGAAGGAGGATGTGCATGAGGCTTAAAAAACTTTCCCTGCTGCTGGCGCTTACGCTTCTTGTAAGTGTCAGCGCATTACCTGTAACAGCTCATGCCGGCGGTTCCAAAGACACCACACCGCCAACGCTGACTGCTTCCATGGAGGGCGATGCCCTGAAAATAGAAAGCAGTGACGATCTATCCGGCGTGGAGGCGGTCTTTGTTGATGAAAACCGTATCAACTCCCTCACCGACGGGAAAGCGTCGGTCGCACTGAAAGATTATGCCGGAACAGAAAAACAGGTAAGCATATACGCAAAAGATTATGCCGGCAACCGTTCTGATGTGGTAAAGCTGGATAATCCGTATTACAAAGAACCGGCTCCTGAAAAGAAACCTGCTACGACAGCACCCCAGAGTCCGTCCGGTACACAGACAAAACCGCCTAAGGAAGAAAAACCTTCCGGCTCAAACGCTGCAACCCCTTCCGGCGGCGGAAATTCTTCCGGTTCAGATAACAGTACCGGACAGCAGGAAAATACTTCTGCGATCCCGGAAGGTGCATTTACCCCGGAAGGCACCGGAACGGTACAGGACAACATCAGCGGTACGGATGGGGAAAAACAGTTTTACACCATCACTACGGACGCGGGCAATGTCTTTTATCTGGTGATCGACGGGAAACGGGAAGATAACAATGTCTACTTCTTAAACGGCGTCACAGAGTCCGACCTGATGGCACTTGCAGAAAAGAACAATGGCAGCATGAGCATGATCCCCCAGGAAGAAAGCTGTAACTGCACAGAAAAATGTGAGGCAGGAAAGGTTAATACCGGCTGTCCGGTCTGCAAAAATGACTTAAATGGCTGCAAAGGAAAAGAAAAGCCGGCGGAAACTGAAAAACCGGCAGAACCGGAAAAGCCGAAGAAAGAAACCGGCAGCGTCGGCACGATCCTGTTTATCCTTGCTGCCTTACTTGCGGTCGGCGGGATCGGTTACTATGTAAAAATCGTGCGTCCGAAACAGCAGGCCGAGGACGATGCGGAATTTGAGGATGACGGTTATGGCGAAGGCTTTGACCCGGATGAGGCATACGGGGAACCGGAATATCTTTCCGAGGATGATTTTGACGACAAGGACAGCAAATAAGGCTGTCCTTTTAGATTTTATGAAAGTGAGGATTTTTTCATGGAACATATCATAACCAGACGCCGCGGCTTTCGCAAGCTGTTGGCGTTTTTGCTTTGTATGGCAAGCATTTTGGGGCTTCTTCCGGCTCAGGCTTTTGCCATGTCTGTCGGACAGACGGCAAGCTCCTGGCTGGGCGACCAGTATGTGGGCTCTGATGGGAACCACTACCGTGCCCCGGCGCCTTACACCTATCTTGCCTACCATGCAGACGGAACCATCGATGTACACACCAGTTCCGGGGGCAATGCTTACCGGCACTATATGCTGACGGATTCTGACGGGATCAGCCACCAGGTTTACTGTGTGGAGAGCGGGATTCCTTACCATACTTCGGAAAATACCTATGTTTCGGAAAGCGGGACCAACAGCCAATACCTGAACCTGCTTCCTGCCGAGGCAAGGAGGGGGATCACCCTGACTGCGATCTATGGCTGGAAACCCGGTGCGGCGCTCCCTGTTTCCGGAATCAACGAGGATGACTATAAGATGGCAACCCAGATCATCCTTTGGGAATACCAGCAGCAACTTAGAAGCGATCCGTACAGCCGCCACGGAAACGGCCACGCAGACGCCGACCAGTATTTCAGCGTGATCGCCGGACGACCGGCAGAAAAAGCCTATGACTGGATTCTTGCACAGGTCGCTTCCCATTCCACAGTACCTTCCTTTACTTCTTCTAAGAAAAGCGAAGCACCGGAACTGGAACTGAAATGGGATGTAGAAAAAAAGGTCTATACCCTGACGGTCACAGATACCAATAACTTGAAGATCGATCTGGAGGCTTTGAAAGGCAGCGGCGTTTCTGTGACAAGAAACGGAAATGAATACACCTTTACCAGCAGGCAGATGATGATGGACCCGGTGCTGTTTGAATTCCGAAAGAATATCCCGGTGGCAAACGACATGCTGATCTGGGGCAGACCCGGCTACCAGACCATGATGACCGGCGCCAGCGATCCGGTTTCCTTCTTTGTAAAATTCAAAACGGAAACTTACGGTACCGCAAAACTTGTCAAGACCAGTGAGGACGGCATTGTTTCCGGTATCACCTTCCATATCTCCGGTACGGACATTTTGGGAAATGAAGTCAATGAGGAAGTTACGACCGGAGAAAACGGCCAGATTGAAAAGAAGCTCCTGCCGGGAACCTATCTGGTAAAAGAACTTCCGGTGGACCGCTATGTGACCCCTTCCGCACAGTACGTGACCATTGAAAGCGGGCAGACTTCTTCGGTACATTTCAGCAATATTCTGAAGAAATTTCGCGTCCATGTGGTAAAGAGTGATGCTGACACCGGAAATGCTCAGGGGGATGCCACGCTTGCAGGGGCGGCCTATGGGATCTTCCGTGATGGCGAACTGATCGACACTTATACTACCGGACCGGATGGCAGCTTTATGACCCGCTATTATGTATGCGGGGATGGCTGGACGATCCGGGAAATCGAACCGAGCACCGGGTATCTTCTGAATGAAACCATTTATGAAGTGGGTGCATCCCCTTCCCTGTATGAAGTGGAACTCAATACCACAGAAAATCAGGTGACGGAAACGGTTATTTACGGAAATATCCAGCTTGTCAAGCACACCGATGACCTGGACCCGGATGTGCCTGAGGGCGAAAATACCGACGATCCCAATGCTGGTATCATCGAACGCCCGGAAGCAGGCGCAGTCTTTGAAGTTTACTTAAAGGCAGCCGGGAGCTATGACGCGGCAAAGGAAAGTGAACGTGACCTTCTTACCACGGATGCGGATGGTTTTGCTTCCAGTAAACCGCTTCCTTATGGACATTATACGGTCCATCAGATCGCAGGCGAGGAAGGCAAAGCCTTTGTCCCGGACTTTACGGTATTCATTTCCTCTGACGGAAAGACTTACAGCTATATCCTGAACAACCGCACCATCACAGCCCGTCTGAAAGTTGAAAAATGTGACGCAGAGACCGGAAAGATTATCCCTGTGACCGGAACCGGTTTTCAGATCAAGGATCTTTCCACCGGGGAATTTATCACCCAGACCGTCTACTATCCGAACCCGGAAACACTGGATACCTTCTATGTTTCTGACGAGGGCTGGCTGATGCTGCCGGAGCCTTTGGCCGCCGGGGATTATGAACTTTATGAGGTGGCTGCCCCTTATGGCTATGTGCTTTCCGATCAGCCGGTACCGTTTACCATTGACGGCAGCGAGGCGGTTGTGACGGTCACTCAGTACAATATGCCGCAGAAAGGCCAGCTTACCATCACAAAGACCGGAGAAGTATTTGCTTCTGTCCAGGAAAACGACGGACTGTACCAACCGGTATATGAGGTTGCCGGACTTCCTGGAGCGGTCTATGATGTGATCGCAGATGAAGATATTTATACCGGTGACGGTACCTTGCGGGCAGAAAAAGATACGGTTGTGGAAACACTTACGACCGGCGAGGACGGCACAGCGAAAAGCGGGTCTCTCTATCTTGGCCGTTATCGTCTGGAGGAACGTCAGGCGCCTTCCGGCTGTGTGTTGAATCCTCAACCGGAATATGTGGAACTGACCTATGCGGGTGAGACCGTAGAGGTTACACAGACAGCGGCCGGTCTTTATGACGAACGCCAGAAAGTGGATGTCACACTTTTCAAGGCAATGGAGACCGATGACCTGTTCGGTCTTGGCATGAACGAGGAATATAAGGATATTTCCTTTGGACTTTATGCTTCCGCAGACCTGACGGCGGCAGATGGCAGCGTAATCCCGGCAGGTGGACTTCTGGAAGTGGTCTCTGTTTCGTCTGAGGAATCCGGCGGTTACAGCGCTTCCTTCGCTTCCGACCTGCCTTTTGGCAGCTATTATGTCAAGGAACGCACAACCAACGGCGCCTATATCCTTTCGAATCAGGAATATCCGGTTGTCTTTGAGTATGCTGGTCAGGAAACCGCCTTGGTACAGATCCTTGTCAATGAAGGCGAGGCTGTTTCCAATGAACTTCTCCGTGGGCGTGTAGACGGTGTAAAAGTCGGGGAAAACCCGGAAGGCGGCGAGGATGTCACGCTTGCCGGTGCGCTCATGGGTCTGTTTAGACCTGATACCGAAGAATTTACTGAAGAAAATGCGCTGCTTACTGCTATTACCGGAAAAGACGGCAGTTTTTCCTTTGAGAACATTCCTTACGGACACTGGATCGTCAAGGAGATCTCTGCCCCTGACCTTTATACGGTAAGCCCGCAGCAGCACCATGTATATATCGGTGCAGACGGACAGCATATCGAGATCCGTGTGGAAAACACCCTGATCCGCGGCAGTGTGCAGGTAACTAAAACCGAAGCTGTGGAGGAACCGTCCCCTGTGGAAAAGGAGGATAAGAAAGACAAGAATTCTTTCCTGCGCTTCCTGCCCGGTGCAGTGTTCGACCTGTATGCGGATTCCAACGCCAACCAGGAATATGATCCTGACGATCAAAAGATCGGTACGCTGAAAGAAACCGATGCAGGCTATCATACGGCGGAAAACCTTCTGGCTGGCGGCTACTTTATCAAAGAAAGCAAAGCGCCGGAGGGCTATCAGCCTGACTCAAACGCTTACTATTTTTCCATCACAGAAGATGGACAGGTCGCAGTTGTGGAAAATGGAGAAGCCGGGCACGGATTTACCAATGAGGCTTACCGCGGCAACTTAAAGATCACAAAGGATTCCAGCGACGGGCGCAAAGATGGTTTTGCCATCGAGGTTAAGAGTGCGGACGGCTCCTACTGCGAGACATTCACCACTCCAAAATCCGGCGTGATTGAAGTTAAGGGCCTTCGTGTCGGTATTTATACCGTAACAGAAGTTGCAAACCGGGCAAGCAAGGATTACATCATTCCTGATGCCGCTACGGTGGAGATCAAGGCAGATCAGACATCTACGGTCCAGTTCTTTAATGAAAAATCGGAAAAGCCGGATAACCCAAAGAACCCGGAAAAGCCTTCTGTTCCCTCCAATCCTTCCACCCCTCAAAAGCCGGTACCGCAGACCGGGGATGATCCGTATATTTTCCTGTATGGCGGACTGCTGGCAGCCGCACTGATCGGCGGCAGCGTATTTGCTGTGTATTATTTCAAAAAGGGAAAATACAGCAGGACTTCCCTGAAAAGAACGGCTGTCGGGGTTTCTGTCCTTTCACTCTGCGTTCTGGTGGCTCTTGGCAGCGGTTTTTTGGTGTTCCGTGACTTGAACCAGTATGCTGAGAGTAAAGATGCCTATCGAGATCTTGCCGGATATGTGGAAGTGCCGGAGCAGACAGCTTCCCCGGAGTCGGCACCCGATCCGACAGAACCAAAACGGGACGATACCGATATTGTCCTGCCTTCGGTAGACTTTGAAACGCTCCGTGAAAATGGACCGGACATCATCGGATGGCTTTCTCTTCCTGATACGGTGCTCAATTATCCGGTGACGCAGACCGACAACAACGAGTATTACCTGAACCATCTTTATGACGGGACCTATAACAAGGTTGGCTGCCTGTTTGCCGACTATGAAAACCGGGCAGATTTTTCAGACCGCAATACGATCATTTACGGTCATAATATGCGGGATGGTTCCATGTTTGCCTTGCTGAACCGGTACGATGAACAAAGTTACTTTGATACTCACAGGCAGATGTATCTCGTTACTCCGAAGGGGGGTTATGTCATGGAGATCTTTACGGCATTTGCAGCAAAACCGGAAGAATCCGGCAGTAAAACTTCTCCCTGGCAGCTTTCCTGGAAGGATGACGGTGCTTATACTACCTGGCTTACAGCTATGAAGGAACGTTCTGCGGTGGAAAGTGATGTGACTGTGACCTGCAGCGATAAGGTACTGACCCTTTCTACCTGTACGCCGGGCGGCACAGGACGCTTTCTTGTCATGGGAAAACTCGTGAAAGTAGATAACGAAATATAGATTTTAGACGGTGCGGGGGCAAAAGCTCCCGCACCTGCTGTTTACAAGGAGGATTTTATTTTATGGTAAATACCATGATTTCCATTCCCGGCTATGTCCATCTTTACCGCTCGCTTTTGCGGTTTTACGACATGCCGGAAAATGAAGTCCGGGAAATGCTCTATCTTCTGAATACGGCAAACCTGGACTGCTATGAGTATTATCACCCGGACCGCAGTGTGATCCAGAGCGGACCGGTCGCTTTTTGCGGATGGCTGGAAACGAAAGACTGCCGCCCTTACCGCACAGAGGTACAGCTTTACAAATCGCTGCTGTTTTTGAAGCGCAGCATTGACCGTGACCTGATCGTATCAGCTCAAAGGGAGGCTCTGCAAACCCTGCGCTGTATTATCTCCAATCTGGAATACCGCTTTTATAAAGCCTATGGCATGGAGATCGAGGACAAACGCACGGTCTATGGGGAATGTACCTACCGTCTGGTTCCCAGGGAGGATGAACCCAGCGTGTGCCTGATGCACGACTGGATCTACCTGCCAACTGCCTGATGTCACGAATAATATATAAAATATGTGACATATATGAAAACTGTACTGCCTTGCAAAATTTTTGATTTTTGATGTATAAATCAGATTTTTAATGGGAACACTCAAAATAAGAGGAATAGGACCTATTGCAATCATGTCACGAATAATATATAATATTCGTGACATGAAGGGAGGCGGTATTGTGGACAACGGATATACAAAACGAATACGAGAGCGTGTTCTTTCTCTTGAAGATGGAACTGTTTTTGTGATGTCTGATTTTGCGGATATTGCAGATACATCCACTATTCGTCAAAGTTTAAGCCGTTTAGTGCAATCAGGAACATTGCGCCGTATTTTGAAAGGAGTTTATGAAAAACCAAAATATAGCAAACTTCTGGATGAATATGTGGCGGCAGACCCGGAAGCGGTGGCGAACGCATTGGCACGAAGTTATCACTGGACGATTGCCCCATGTGGGAATACAGCATTGAACCTGTTAGGTCTTTCAACACAGGTAACAGCAGTATGGTCCTATATCAGCGATGGTCCATATAAGACCTACGAGTGGAACTCTACAAAGCTGGAATTTAAACACCGGACCAATAAGGAGATTACCGGATTGTCCTATATGACAAGTTTGGTTATACAGGCATTAAAAACGCTTGGCAGATCGAATGTTACGCCAGAAGTCATACAGATGCTTTCCGAAAAACTGACAGACAAGGATAAACAGGCTTGTTTGAAGGAAGCAACCGAGTCTACGGATTGGGTTTACGATACGATACGGCAGATTTGTGGAGGTGAAAAGGTACAATGAGAAATATAGCAAGACTTTCAGATAACGACCGCAGGGAGCTGTTCAGAAATACAGCAGATAAAATGGGGCTGAATGATGCCATCGTGGAAAAAGACTTTTGGGTATGTTTTACGCTGGATTATTTATTTCACCGCTCACCATGGAAAGAGTCCATCACCTTTAAGGGTGGTACCAGCCTTTCAAAAGCCTTTCACCTGATCAGCCGGTTTTCAGAAGATATTGATTTGATTCTGGACTGGCGTGTATTGGGATATGGCAAAGATGAACCATGGGAGAAACGTTCCAATACAAAACAGGATGCTTTTAACAAAGAAGCCAATGTGCGTGCAGAGGTATTTCTGTCCGAAACATTCTGCCCGGCAGTCAAAGCCGGCTTATCCCAGGAAATCGGTTGTGAAGCAAATGTCTACATAGATGAAAAGGATAAACAGACGGTCATTTTCGCCTATCCGCACCTTTTTACGAATACGGCGACTTTACAGGTGATCCGTTTAGAGATTGGTGCGCTGGCAGCGTGGACTCCTGCAAAAACAGCGCTGATCGAACCATACGCGGCAAAATATTATCCGAAGATTTTTGAGCAAAAAGAAACCGCAATCCTTACCGTTGCCCCGGAACGGACCTTCTGGGAAAAAGCCACAATCCTGCACCATGAAGCGAACAGACCGGAACATTTGGAAATGCCGCAGCGGTATTCCAGACATTATTATGATCTCTACCGCATGGCTGCAACACCGGTCAAAGAAGCTGCTTTTTCCAGGCTGGATCTCCTGAAGAAAGTTGTAGATTTCAAAATGAAATTCTATCCCAGAGCATGGGCGAAGTACCCGGAGGCTGTGCCGGGCACATTAAAATTACTCCCGCCGGAATATCGGTTCGCAGCATTGGAAACGGACTATAACTCTATGCAGGATATGTTGTATGGGGATATTCCGACATTTGAGACAGTCATAGCAGCGGTCCAGGAACTGGAAAAAGAGATCAATACACTATAAACAATTACATATCCATTTATTTGCCGGCTATTCTAAGATGCTTTAGAATAGCCGGTTTCTTGTTTTCAAAGGAGGGATGCTATATTACGCAAAATGAAGTCAATGCCGTTTTTGACGAACAGGTGCGGCTCTGTGCTGATACCTTGAAACGGAAAACCAAAGAATACACCGGGGATGATCCGGACCGGCTGGGTGCATTTAAGGCAGCGGCAGCTTTACAGCACACAACGCCCCAGCGTGCCCTTGCCGGTATGCTGGCAAAGCATATTGTTTCTCTATACGATATGTGCTTTGCCGAGGAAACAGTTTATCCGATGGACACATGGGACGAAAAGATCACAGACAGTCTTAACTATCTGTTCTTACTGAAAGCGATTGTAAAGGAGGGACATACCAATTAAACAGATTGAAGTAAAAATTTTGAACTGCCAGGCGGTAGCGGAAGCAGAAAAAAACATGGTCTTTGCGGCAAGACTTACCCAGCAGGGACATAAGATTGCCTCAATGGACGACCTGATGGAGCTCTACGAAAAATCATTCAGCGTTCAGACAGTAGCAGCTATGGGGGCGCTTCCCCATCCTACCATCCAGAAATTTGCGGTGATCACGGTAGCCATTGTCGGCGCCAGCAGGCGTTTTCTGGCGCAGATCACCCGCCACCAGAACGAAGTAAAATTTATGAGTGCATCGCTGCAGTACAGCAACTATACGGGACAGGCGGATTTCGCTGTCCCGTATTCTATTATGACGGCTCCGGCTGTGGTACAGGAGCTGTACTTAAAAAGTTGTAATGAAAGCATGAAATGTTATGAAGCCCTGTGCACTGCCGGAAGCGGGCACGATGCGGCCGGTTATGCCACGCCCCAGGGATTACGGAATGTACTGCTCATCAGCGCCACCCCTTATCAGTGGAAACATATCATCGGCCAGCGGGTATGCCGAAGAAATACAGATGAAACAAGGATCGTGCTGTTAAAGGTCTGGAAAGAACTTTATGACCTAAGCCCTGCCTTGTTTGCCCCGTCACTGACCGGGCCTTTCTGTCAGTTGGATCGATGTCTGGAAGGGAAAATGACCTGCGGGCGAAAACTGCAGGCAGATATGACGCCAGAGGATATTTTAGAAAAAGACTATCCCGCTCTTTGGGAAGGAGGCTGCCGATGAAAATAAAACTAATCGATTTTGGCGTGCCGGAGCACCAGCGTCCTTACCGTCCTCATGGCAATGATGCCGGAGCAGATGTTTATCTGCCCTATGACTGCACCTTACAGCCCGGAGAAATCGCCAAAATTCCTCTTGGCTTTGGACTGGAAATACCGGATGGGTATGCGGGATATATCTTTCCCCGTACCAGTATGGCGGTAAAAGGTCTGGTCTGTGAACTGCCGCCTGTGGATTCCGGCTACCGAGGAGAGATCCATGCGATCATCAGCAATGTAAGCAATCAGGCGCAGTCTCTTTTTAAGGGAGCCCGTATCGGGCAGCTTGTGATCACGCCGACTGTCATTGCGGATTTTGTAACAGATCTGGGAACAGAGCGAGGAACCGGCAGCTTTGGCAGTACCGGCGAATAGAAAAAGGCTGTTTGGGGAACAGTTTTTGAATACTTATCGGTATAGGGAGCGGACATTTCGAGAACATTATAAAATATAATAAAGAAAGTCACGAAAAAAGCGGCCATTACCGTGACCGCCTACTTTCTGCTATTGAGTTCTTTCATAATACCAAGGATATATTGCATGGATTGAGGATCAAGCTGTCTTGCCTCTGCAATGAATTCCTTCAAGGTTTCCGGGTAAGTATTTCCTTCGTCAAAGAATTCCTGCGGAGTCACACCCAGATATTCGCAGATGTAGAAAAAAGACTGCATAGCGGGAAGTGACTTTTTATTCTCAATATTATTGATGTAGTTGTTTGCCTGACCTAACGATAAAGACATATCGCGTGCGGAAACTCCTTTCTGTGTCCGCAGCTTCGCTAATCGTTCCGGGACAAAATCTTCATACATCGCCTTCACCTCCCATTCTGTAATAGATTGTACCTTACACCCCTTTATTATCCGCAAAGAGAAAAAGGGTATTATCGTTGACTTGCTAAATAAAATCTATTACTATGTGAAAAGTGAAGAAATTTACCTATCAGATGGAGGGATGACCGATGAAAGGAAAGACTTGCTGTGTTACCGGACACAGGGATTTGCCGCAGAATGAGATCAACAAAATAAAAGCCGCTTTGGAACATGAGATCGATGCTGCCGTTACAGATGGATTTACCTGTTTTATGAGTGGCTTTGCAGATGGCGTGGATCAGTATTTTGCAGAGCTGGTGTTGGAAAGAAAGCAGACTAATCCGGCGCTGGAGCTGATCGCAGTGATCCCTTACCGCAAACGTCTGGACAGCCTGAATAAGAAAACAAGAACCCGTGAACTGCTGGAGGCTTGTGCGGATGTTGTTGTCATACAGGAAAAATATCTCCCAAGCGTCTACTCCCACAGAAACCGCTATATGGTGGAGCACTCCGACCGAGTGATCGCTGTATATGACGGACGGGAAACCGGCGGTACGGCAAAGACGATCCGCTTCACCCATCGGATGAAAAAGGAACTGCGGGAAATCCCGGTTGGAGAGATCGTCCTGCCGGATCACTTGAAACCAAAAACAAAATAGATACCTGTTGATGCGCTCACTTTGAAGTGGGCGTTTTTCTTTACCCATTTTTAGGAGGAATGCTTATGTGGAACCTGATTTCACATTTCCTTACCTTTGCCGGAGGAATGGCTTCCGGCGTTATGTTGATGTGTCTTATGCAAACCGGAAAACTTGCGGATAAAGAATTTGAAACTATGAAGGAGGAATAAAAATTGAAACTTGTGATTGCAGAAAAGCCCTCTGTTGCTATGTCACTGGCAGCAGTATTAGGCGCAACGGAAAGAAAAGACGGTTATCTCGAAGGTTCCGGTTATCTGGTGAGCTGGTGCGTGGGACATCTTTTGGAACTGGCACAGCCGGAGGCTTACAAAGAACAGTACGCCAAATGGCGGTATGAGGACCTTCCGATCCTACCGGAAAACTGGAAATATGAAGTTCCAAAGGATAAGAAAAAGCAGCTTGCCCTTTTGTGCCGGCTGATGAAGGACAAACGGGTTGATTCTGTGGTATGCGCTACGGATGCCGGGCGTGAAGGAGAACTGATCTTCCGTCTGGTCTATGAATATGCCGGATGTAATAAGCCTATGGAACGCCTTTGGATTTCCAGTATGGAGGATGCGGCGATCCGTGAGGGTTTTGACCATCTCCGTCCCGGCAGTGATTACGATAAACTCTATGATGCGGCAGTATGCCGGGCAGGAGCCGACTGGCTGATCGGGATCAATGCCACCCGGCTTTTTTCTGTCCTGTATGGTGTCACACTAAATGTCGGCCGTGTTATGTCACCGACGCTGGCACTTTTGGTACAGCGTGAGTCGGATATTGAATCCTTCATCAGCAAGCCTTTTTATGTGCCGGAAATCACCTGCGGAGGTTTTACTGCTTCCGGCGAAAAAATGACGGAACGATCCGAGGCTGAAAAAATCCGTATGGACTGTGACCACAACTCCGCTTTTGTGCGTTCTGCGGAAAAGCAGGTAAAAACTATACAGCCTCCCCGCCTTTATGACCTTACAACTCTGCAAAGGGAATGTAACCGTATTTATGGCTATACGGCTCAACAGACCCTTGATTATGTGCAATCTCTCTATGAAAAGAAGCTGGCAACCTATCCGAGAACGGACAGCCAGTATTTGACGAAGGACATGCAGGCAACCGCCGCTTCCCTGATCCTATGGCTGCGTGACAATATGCCCTTTGGAAAAGGCTGCGCCGGAGAGCCGGACATTGACCGGGTAACAGACGACAGCAAAGTGACCGACCACCATGCCATCATCCCAACTGTGGAGATTGCACGGACAGACCTGTCGGAGCTTCCTTCCGGGGAGCGGGATGTGCTTACCCTGCTTGCCGTCAGACTGCTTTGTGCCACAACGCAGGCAAACCGGTTTGAAGCGGTCACCGCTATGTTAGACTGCCAGGGATATACTTTTACGGCAAAAGGAAAGACCATCTTACAGTCCGGCTGGAAAGAGGTGGAACGGATTCACCGTATGAGTATCAGGCAGAGTGAAACGGAACACAGAGAAAATGAAGATGCCGCTCTCCCTGTGCTGAAGGAAGGACAGACTTTTGAAACTGTGTCAGCAAGTCTCCGTGAAGGGAAAACTTCACCGCCGAAACATTATACGGAGGACACGCTGCTGTCCGCTATGGAGACGGCCGGTGCGGAAGATATGCCGGACGATGCCGAGCGTAAAGGATTGGGTACTCCGGCTACCCGTGCGGCAACACTGGAAAAGCTGGTTTCTGCCGGATTTGTACAGAGAAAGAAAAAGCAGCTCATTTCTACGGAAAAAGGAAGGAACCTGATCGCAGTCCTGCCGGACAATATCAAATCTCCCATTTTAACTGCAGAATGGGAATCTATGCTGAAACAAGTGGAACATGGCGAACTGTCGGCAACATCTTTTATGGATCAGATTGCAGATATGAGCCGGACGCTGGTAAAAGAACATACCGCCCCGGAGAAACGTTTTGCGGATCTGTTCCCTTCTTCCAGAGAAACTGCACATGAAGCCGTGGGGGTATGTCCTCGCTGCGGAGCCCCGGTATATGAAGGAAAGAAAGGTTTTTTCTGCGACAACAGGGAATGTTCTTTTGCTCTTTGGAAAGATAACCGTTTCTTTTCCAGCAAGAAAAAGTCCATCACAAAGTCTGTGGCAGCGGCTCTTTTGAAAGAGGGCCGTATTTCTATGTCCGGGCTTTACAGTGAAAAAACAGGAAAGACCTATGATGCGGAAGTGATCCTGGATGATACCGGCGGTAAATATGTGAATTTCAAGCTGGAATTTCCCGTAAAGAAAGGCAGGCGTAAATGAGTGACCGAAAAACCTTTGAATATGGCGGTTATCACTTCACGCCCATACGAAAATTTCACAAAAAAGAAGGCGACTTTTTCGTCATATCGAAACGGCTGGCAAGTGACTTCAACTTAGGGTTGTGTACCTATCAGGATCGGCAAAAAGCACCTTATGATTACAAAGACTTTTATACCGTCGCAACCGACAAAGAATGTGACATTTTCCGGTGCGAAGAAAATGGTTTGTTGTATGTGCCGGGGAAAAACGAACTTTTTATTTACCATGAACCAAAACAGAAAAAGCGGAACTCTATTGCCGATGCCCTTTCACAGTCCAGGAATGTTACTGATATAACCGGATTTTCCAGCGGCCGGCAAAGAAGTGCCCCGGAAAGGTAGGCGTTATGGCAGAGAGAGAATTGAACCGCTCGGAGCGGGCTGCGATCCGAAAGCTGGTTACGGAGCTTTGCGCCAACTATGACTCTCAGGATAAGATCTGCCTTCCTTTGGACAGTCCTTGCTATATGCTGAATAAATGGTGGACCGGTGCTTATTGCAGGTACTTTGAAAAAGCGGTGCTGCCGGTGGATGCAGCACTGGAATCAGCCATTACCGGCGAGGACACCTCCATGAGACAGAAAATATGCCCTGTGTGTGGAAAAGTGTATCTTCCTATAACCAGCCAGGCATATTGTTCTGATGCCTGCCGGATCTATGCAAGACGGAAATCCGAGCGGGAACGCAAACGCCGGAAGCGGCAAAACCAACTATGATATGTACGCAACTTAGCCCCAAAAGTCCTTGATTTTCAAGGGCTTTTTGCACCTGTTTTCAAGGGCGCTGTATAAGAATACTCCAGTGCTTTGAAATGAGGTTAAGTTGCGGACAAAACATATATTTTAACAAAAACGATAGGAGGCGATTTTTTGAATATCAACACGATTACTGCGGAGGATCTTCGCCGTACGCCGGATAAGGAAGGACTGATTTTACAGGGCTGTGGCGGGGATCTGACAGAATGGGTAGACGGAATCAATGAAATGCTGACACAGGCAGGCATATTGAAAGATGGCAGTCAGTTTGAGAATGTGTTTGCTTTTCAGCACGGAGAACTGACCTGTTTGCTTTACCCGTTTGATGATGTGAAACTGGATATAGGAAAACTTGCCCTGTGGCGTTTACAGACCCATGAAGTCTATGGCGGCACATGGCTGTCGGACTTTGTGCCGAATTATTTAGGCGGATTTATAGAAACACCGGAAGCGTTGGCAGATAAACCGGATTGTCCACTGATCGGAGCAGATGGGAACATTTTTAATCTGCTGGGTATTGCTTCCCGTACTTTGCGGGAGCATGGTCTGAAAGAACAGGCAAAAGAAATGTCTGATCGGGTATTTGCTTCCGGCAGTTATGGAGAAGCGCTCTGTATCATTGGCGAATATGTCAACATCACAGATTCCGAACCGGAGCATAAGAATTCTCTCCGTCAGCAGCTAAAAGCAACAAAACCGGCAGACCCGGTAAAAAAGCAGCAAACTTCCAAACAGCAGGAACGATAAGGAGGGATGCGGAATGGAAAAGAAACTGACCTATGGTGTATGGGCGGTACGAAGCAGCACTTCTATTTTCGGACCGGCACAAAGCTGGTGCAAGGAAAATGGAAAACTGTTGGAATTTGATAGCAAAGCCGATGCTGAAAACTATGCAAAGGAAGCCAACGAGCATACGACAGCAAATGTCCGATACTATGTGAAAGAAAAAGAACCGGAACCCGGTGCTGTTCGGAAAGGAACATCTCAACCGGAGCTGGATGCACGCAGCCATGAAGAAGTGACACCAAGAAATGATGCATCGGAAAAACAAAATGAGATTCCGGGCAGACAGATTCCTTCTCAAACAGATCCGCTGGTAGAAATCCGCTCTGCGGTTCATAGTAATTACGCAGGCATGGTCGCTATGCTGGGTGCGGACAACCGTGTGTATTTGGGGCGTGAGGAACGCTGCCATTGTCAGGATATGCAGCCATCTTACTATGACAATCAGGATGGTTCCCTGTGCTTTGTCTGTGATCAGCCCGACATGTATTATTTTCTTTATGGAGAAGGCTGGGCGCATACCCAGACGGAAATGCTGGAACGAGGGCTTACCCTGCGCCAGTATGAAGAATTTGCGAGACTGCAAAATGGCGTCCTTGCACAGTTTACCACACAAAGAGAAATCCTGTTTGCCGGACAGCCATTTCAAGCGCCAGAAAGTTATCTTCGCAATGCGGAACTTTATGAGGAAGGACAAACCGGCAACTACAATATGCTGGATGGCAGGCTGAACAACGAACCTCTTGTGCGTCCGGATCTGACAGATGGACAGACGGATGAAGAAATCCGGGAGCTCGTGCCGGAAGCAAAGCCGTCCTTGATGGACCGTCTGAAAGCAGATAAACCGGAGCATGAAGCAAGGCAGATGATCCCTCCGGTGCCGGAAAGGGAACGCTGATGGCTGGGGTAAGATTTGAGGATGTAGATCTTCTGGGTGCTCTTTCCCGTATCGTAGATCTTCATACCCAACATTATAAAGAGGACTTTGACCTGGATAAAGAACTGATCTCAAAACTGGCTGTGTCAGACCGTTCAGAGGATAAACAGCTTCTTTGGATGTCACGCCCCTGCGGAACCTATACCCTGCGTGAACGGGAAGTTTATCTGGAGGGCAGCCATGAAAACAAAGTGTGGCGGTTTTACCAGGAACAGACAAATGATCCCGTTTTGGCTTATGCTATCTCTTTGAAAGAAGTCAGGGACGGAAAAATATTTGGCGATCTCTATCCGCTAAATTACAGAGAACATGTGGAACGGATGAAAAAACTGACCTGTCCAATCGGAAATGTAGCCGTTGCATTTGAGGATGGAAATATTATCACGATTCCCTATCAGGAACGGAGACAGCTTATGAACCGGCTTATGCCAGAGCATGGAGCACCTAAAACAATGACGTATCTGCCAGAAAATGAGCCGGAGTTGATGATGATCCTAAAACGGGAACGCTTCAAACGCAGCTATCATGCGACAGCCGGAAATCTGGAGGAATATCTTGATAAGCTGGAAAAGACCACCTTGCGGGAAAAACTCAAAAGAGCAAAGACGGTGGTTTCAACACAGGAGGTCTCATCTCATAAAAGAGGGTTGGAACGATGAAGGGCAGGCATAACAAAAAATCTGTCCGCGTCGAATTTGTCATGTCCGAAGCGGAGGCCGAACTGGTAAAAGAACGCATGGCGGAACTTGGCATTACCAATCTGTCGGCATATCTGCGAAAGATGGCCGTAGACGGTTACATCATTCACCTTGATATGGGAGACATTCAAGAAATGATCCGGCTTCTCCGCATTTGTTCCAATAACTTAAACCAATATACCAGACGGGCCAATGAGACCGGCAATATTTATGCCGCAGATATAGAGGACATCCGCACCCGTCTGGACAGCCTTTGGGATGGCATGGACAAACTGATCCGGGGATTTGCAAACATTTCATAAACAGCCGGAAAGCCGTTGCTTTCTTTTTGCCGTCACGGTAAAATTTTTATAAGGGCAGATACCCTTCTGAAAGGAGGCAAAGCGTATGCGTTTGATAGGTAAATTACTGGCACTTCCCTTTATGCTGGTTACGGGGATTCTTTATCTGGTATGTAAATTTTTGGTGGTCCTTTCCGGTGCGGTACTTGGGATTCTTTCCGGGATCATCTTTTTGGCAGCATTGGTGCTGTTCTTTGTCGCAGGATTTTTGCCGGGTCTTGCCTGGCTTATGATCGCCTTTCTTATCAGTCCATACGGTCTGCCTCTGGCGGCTGCATGGCTGGTAGGGATCATTGGTGGGACAAACAGTGCCTTAAAGGATTTTATATTTGGTTAAGCAGATTTGGCGGGGCGCATAGGCAGCCCCGCTCTTTTTCTGCAATTATAACTTCTCTGATTGAAATTAAGTTAAGGAGGTGACGAAAATGGCGACCACAAGACTGATGCCTCTGCATGTAGGAAAAGGTCGGGACATCTCTACTGCGATTGCAGATATTATTGATTATGTAGAAAATCCGCAGAAAACCGATTTTGGAAAATTCATTTATGGCTATGAGTGTGATACCCGGCTTGCTGATGCAGAGTTTCTTCTTTCTAAACGACAGTATGCAAATCTGACCGGCAGAAACCAGGGGGCGGATGATGTGATCGCCTACCATCTCCGTCAGGCATTTAAGCCCGGCGAAGTTACGCCGGAAGAAGCCAATCAGATCGCCAGGGAGCTGGCGCTAAAACTCACAAAAGGAAAACATGCCTTTGTCGTCTGTACCCATGTAGATAAGCACCATGTCCATAATCACATCATTATCAACTCTACTACACTGGACTGTCAGAAAAAATTTCGCAACTTCTGGGGCTCTACCTGGGCAATCCGGCGAATGAATGACAAGCTGTGTTTGGAGCATGGACTTTCGATTGTTGAAAATCCGAAACCCAGCCGAGAGCATTATGGCACATGGCTGGGAAATAAAAAGCAGCCTTCCTTTCAGGAGCAGATACGTATTGCTATTGATGCTGCATTAGAGGAAATGCCAAAAGATTTTGAGGAACTTCTAAAGAAGCTGGAGGCTGCCGGGATTGAAGTTAACCGTGAAAGAAAACATCTTCGGTTCCGAGTTCCGGGACAAGAAAATTATACCCGATGCGATACGCTCAAAGGCGATTATACAGAACAGGCCATCAAAGAACGAATTGCCGGTACACGGACAGTAAAATCCCGCCATACTTTTTCAAAAAAACCGGTTTCCAAAGTTGGATTGCTGGTAGATATAGAGGCTGCAATCCGTTCCGGCAAAGGTCCCGGTTATGAGCGTTGGGCAAAAGTGTTCAACTTAAAACAGCTTTCCCAGGCAGTGCTCTACTTAAAAGAACATGGCGATATGGGTTATGAGGATCTTCTGGAAAAAGCCAACGCCGCTACCACTAATTTCAATACCTTATCCGTTCAAATTAAAGATTTAGAGTCAAGAATGAACGCCAATGCCGAGCTACAAAAGCAGATCGTAAACTATGCGAAAACGCGGGCTGTCTATGTAGAATATCGCAAAGCCGGGTACAGCAAAAAATACCGAATAGTACATGAGGCTGAAATTCTGCTGCACCAGGCGGCAAAGAATCATTTTGACGAGCTAGGAATCCAAAAGCTCCCCTCTGTTAAATCTCTCCGGGAGGAATACACCGATCTTCTGGAACAAAAACGGAAAGCCTATTCTGCCTATAAGCAGGCCAAAAATGATATGAAAGAACTTCATAATGTTCGGGCTAATGTGGAATATCTATTAGAGATTTCTTCCCCACCGCTACCGCAGCGCAGCACAGAAAAATCACGTCAATAAGGTTTGTCAGCTTTTCGTTTTCAGCGTTCCAACGGAACGCGCAGCCATTGCCACCGGCAATGATCTCAGGGGTTTGGGGATATGTCACCAACAAGCATTTAGCAGGAATTCCGGGAACGGGATTTCTGCTAAATACGCAATCTTACGTAAGATTGCATTGCTTGCCAGTAAGTTTAGCTCCATGTATTGACATCTTAGCCGCGTTTGTGTTATACTGTTATACACAACAGCATAACAGTTAAAACACACGGAGGATGCAGAAATGAAACTGATTATTTCAAATGTATCTGGCGTCCCCATATACGAGCAGATTAAACAGCAGATCAAGGCGGCTATTTTATCTGGCGAGCTTCAAGCCGAAGAAACTTTGCCCTCCCTTAGAACACTTGCCAAAGACTTAAAGATCAGCGTCTTAACAGTGACAAAGGCATACACAGAATTAGAGCAAGAGGGCTTTGTTAAAAATGTGCAGGGGCGTGGATGTTTCGTAATGGGGTCTGGTTCAGAACTGATTAAGGAGCAGCTTATTTGCAAAGTAGAAAACAATCTCACCGAAGCAATAAAAGCTGCAAGAATGGCAAATCTATCCACAGAGGAATTACATCGCCTTTTGGACATTTTAACGGAGGTAAAAACAGATGACTAATTATTTAGAGGTAACGAATCTTTCGAAATCTTTTGATTCTTTTCAGCTTCACAATATCAGCTTTACTTTGCCAAAGGGATATATTATGGGCTTGATTGGCCCGAATGGTTCTGGCAAAACAACGACAATCAAACTGATTTTGAATATGCTCAAGCGCACCGGTGGCACAGTCAAAGTGATGGGGCTGGATAATATCGCAGAAGAACAAAAAGTAAAATCAGAGCTGGGCGTTGTTTTCGATACAAATTATTTCAGTGATGATTGGAAAGTGTCGCAGGTTGAAAAATCCATTTCGGTATTTTATCCAAATTGGGACAGCCAGAAATTTGCGGATATGTTACGGAAATTTCACATTGCACCAACCAAAAAGGTAAAAGAACTTTCCAAAGGTATGCAGATGAAGTTAATGCTTGCCTGTGCGTTTTCATACGACGCCAAACTGCTGATCCTCGACGAGCCGACCAGTGGACTTGATCCGGTTTCCAGAGATGAACTTTTGAAAATTCTTTCAGAGTATATTGAAGATGGCGAGCATAGTGTTTTGTTCTCCACCCATATCACAGGCGATTTGGAGCGTGCAGCCGATTATATTACCTACATCAGTTATGGCGAGCTGTACTTTACTGGCAGCAAAGATGATTTTGTAGATATGTTCCGCATTGTAAAAGGTGGAATTGAGGAACTGTCCGATGATCTGAAAAATAAGGCGGCTGGTATTCGTACATTCCCTACGGGATTTGAGGCTCTGATGAAAACCGAAGATATTAGCGGTTTTCCTAACCTGACCGTTGATCCTGCCACCATTGATGAAATTGTAGTGTTTACAAGCAAGAAAGGTGACGATTATGAGTAATATTTTGAAATCCACAAAATTAGATATTGCATTGGTAAAACCATATTTTAAGACGATTTGCTTTACCCTGCTCCTGCCGATTGTGTTTGCCGCAATCAATCGTTCTTTGCTGACAGGGGTATCATTTGCTATGTGCTTTATTGCCATGACGACGGGATATACCTTTTCCATCACAGAAAAAAACAGCATGGATCGTCTGTTTGGTATTTTACCTGTTCGTAAAAGCGAGCTTGTGATCGGACGCTATGTTTTTGTCCTTGCAATGGGGCTTCTTTCCTTGATTATTTCTTTGATTGCACAGCCGCTTGTCTTGAAAGTGCTGGGTGAAACAGTTGGCGTATTTGATATTGTAACTGCCGCTATTGCAGGAGTATTCTTATTTGCACTCTATACCGTGTTCCAGATTCCGGGATATTACAAGTACGGCTCAATCAAAGGACGGGTATTTATGTATATTCCAGTGGCCGGTTTTTTGGTGACTTTACTTCTTCTCTCTAAAATGCCAGCTATCGGGAACTCAATTATTTCAGTCGTTGAATCTTCTCCGATACTTCTCGTTTTCCTTGCGGTTTTTGCTATTGTTGTGATGTATGCGGTTTCAATCTTCTTGTCCATTCGGATTATGAAGAACAAAGAAATGTGAGGTGATTGTATGGATTTTACAATTTTGGTAGTTGTGCTTTTGCTTGGTGTTGGCGTTCCTATCCGTAATAAACTCATACGGAAATATCGGGATAAGAAAAAGAATGATCGCAATTCGGAGTGAACAATATGGAGAAAACAGAGTTCATCCGCTGCCCAGTCTGCGGGAATAAAACACGCGACAAAATTCGGGAAGATACCGTACTTAAAAATTTTCCTCTCTTTTGTCCAAAATGCAAAAGTGAATGTCTAATCGACATTGAACAATTAGACTTACGATTAGCATTATGGGAATACCGTCGTTACTAATGACAGTATTCTGTTTGCTTTATGAGAAAATGCTCAATGCTGGAATGGGCAATAAATTTGAATTTGACAAGGAGATAATAATGATACCAATTTCTGATATTCTCATCCGCTCAATTAGTGGGTATGTGTTTATGGTTCCAGTCTTCGTACTGTATTTCTTGTGGCTCAAAAAATTGGGGAGAACACAAAGTTTTCTCCATACCGCTGCAGTGTTTGTTTTTGGTTATTATTTATTCGGACTTTTGACCGTCACAGGCATCGGCTTTACAAGCACAATGACCTTTCGCCCGAACATTTCTTGGACTCCATTTATCGGTATGATAACTGGGCCAATTGATACCATTCTGAATATTATTCTGTTTGTCCCGTTGGGATTTTTCCTGCCGCTGCTGTACAAGAAATATCATCACATGAAGACGGTTGCATTGACTGGCTTTCTGTTTTCTTTGGCTGTTGAAATTGTCCAGATGTTTGGCTGGGGTTCTTCCGACATCAATGACTTGATGACAAATACCGCTGGAGCCTGTATTGGATTTTTAGTTTATTGTCTGCTGTCAAGAATCTTGCCTGCCAATCTGAAAAAGCAACTTCAATCCAGCCGTGTCAATGCTGTGGCTGAAGTACTTCTCTTTGCTATTTGCACATTTGCCATTATGGTCACGGCTCAGACTTGGTTTGTCCATGATGTGCTGAATGTTCCATAAATTGTATCGGAAACAATCGGTCTCAGATATAAAAAAATAGTGTCTTCTGTTTGACACACCTGCAGACCGATTTTTCCGTATTGAACTTAGTCGCGTCAACGAAGCCACTACCTATGGAATTTCAATCTTTTCCTTCCTGTTATGCTTGGACAGATTGAATAATTCTCTTTGTGTTATATCTATTATTTTTAGGTAATAGTCCACAACGGCTTCTAACATGAAGGTACAAAAAATAAAAGTTGATCCTCAATCAACCCTATTATTGTACTCTTCAATTCATACTTTTCGATCTCAATGGTAGTATGGTTAGATAGACATCTGTTGCCGCTATCCCTTGGTAAGTTACCCGTTCAGCTTACCTACAAATTTAGAATACAATAAATGGCATCATTTGAACAGACTATATTTTTTTAAAATAACTGTTCTACTATGAGAGCTTCGGTCTGTTTGCTGTGCTGATTCTGGTACAGTTGGCGGCCACCGGCGCAGCAGCGTTCCGCTTTTACTACAAACAAAGAAAAGGCTGAATAGAAAATAGGTATCATCAATCAAAAATATCATTGGAGGTATAACTTATGGAAAAAGAAACAATGGGAACTGTAATTTCAGTTACAAAACAATGGTGGTTAAAAGTGAATCGTAAACCTGCCCGCGTTCATGCGATGGATGGCGCAGCCTTTCCGCATACTATCAAGGTCAAATATACGATAGACGGTAAAGATTACATCTGCCGAAAATGGATTGGTGCAGGAAACAACGTTCCTGACAAGGGAACAACGATTAAAGTTACCTATTGGGAAGATAAGCCATCGAAAGCAAGAATTGAGCTCTAATCAATAAATTTATCAAAATATGGAGGTGATGATGTGATGGGACATTAGCTGTTTTTGATATTGAAGAATCCGGCAAGAAGATTGGTGAAAAGTTATTTCTGCTTCTTAACGAGGAACAAAAGAATGCTCTAATGCAATATATTTTGGAACAAGGAGTCAGTCATGGAACAGTATTCAATTCCTGTCACACTTTCTCCGCAGCAGAGAAGAATCCTCTTACAGAAATACAAGAAGGCGAGCTTTATCTATGTCTGGAACACCGCACTGTCAGGGTTAGGGAACGGATTATCAACTTGACAAGTAAGGAGTTTGATATACTGGCATTGCTCATTGCCAATCCCAAACGTGTTTTTACTTACGAACTGATTACCGATTTGGTTTGGAAAGAGGATTGTGATTTCTATTCGAGAAAAGCGATTCATAATCATATGAGTAAGTTGCGTAAGAAATTGCGTTTTGAACCGGATCTTCCAAACTACATTGAGAGTGTCGCCGGGATCGGCTATAAATTTGAACAACTATAATATGAGCCCACAAGGTGTCGGTTCCCCTTGTGGGCTTGCTTTTTGCAGCATATATTCTAAGGAGCAGAATATGTAGAAAATTGCGAATATAAAGAGTAAAAAGCGAATGTCTGCGGACTGATACAGGAAACATAATCGATATAATTTTCTCCCAAGGAGGTATCAAGCAGCCGATTCAGGCCCCTCCTTGATGGGAGGAAATGCCTATGCGTCTATGCAACACAGATCCGCAGATAAACTGCTTTACATTCAGTCACCTATACGTCGTAGTCCAGCTCGTATGGATTGTGGCGTTTTTGGTTTCGACAAAGTTTGAGCATTTTCGCTGTCAACCTCCCGGAAAAATTTCATACTGTTGCTTTGGCGCGCCTGTTCTTTGTACGGGCGCGCTTTTTTGTACCCTTTTTTTAATCAGAAAGAGACTTAGACCTTATCGCTGCCGCAGCCCACCCTCTGGTTTCGATTTTTGCCATCAACTCAAACATCGAAATTGGAGGAAATTACTATGAAGAAAATCAATCTTCGGGATTATTACCCGTATTATACACAGGACATGATCGTTGAGGTGCCGGATGAAGTTGCTTTGTTGCTTCGGGAATATATGTTGTTGGAAGAAGCCTATCGGATTCGTACATACCGCTATAAAGCATTTTACTCTCTGGATCGAGACGAAGGTATTGAGCGTGAGATATTGCAAAAGCCTCTTAACCCGGCAGAAATTTGGGAACAGCGTCAAATGACGGAGTTGATTTATAAAGGTCTTTCCAAACTTCCGGTAAAGCAGCGCCAACGGATCTATGCACACTTTTTTCTTGGCATGAGCAAAGCAGATATTGCCAAAGCGGAAGGAACACACAAAAGCCGGATCACCCGTTCTATTGAAGCCGGATTGCGTAGTCTGGAAAAATATTTCAAAGAAATTTTATAACAGACGGCAACTTTGCCCCTAAAAATGTACTGAATAGTAGAGGGACATATTCGGTGGGACAAGCTGGACGGGTGTGGTAAGGAAGCATATACATCCTCCCACCCCAACTGCAATATCAATTTGTCTGCCATGCCCCTTGCTTGTTCCTTGACAACCGAATATACGCTGTTACAGGTACTTCATTCTGTGTTCCGAGCGGCAGATGGGGCGGCGCGGTGACAGGCAGCCTAAGGAGGTGATGAATCCAAGCTGTCCGAGCGATAAACGCAACCTACGAAACCGGCTGTGGCAAGCCGGACGCGATAACGACACAGATCATAATGGTACTTCTTCACAGCTTCCTAAAGACTTGGGGAGAGTTCCTGCGGCGTTTGCTTGCTCTGGCAAAGCGGCGGCGTATGTGGGACTATGATGCGGTGACGCTACCCGCAGCCTGTAACAGCCCCGTCCTTATAACAGAAGGACTTGCCGGGGTGCGTGGCAAATACGGCAGTAAAATCGAAATCAGATATAATGGGCCGGATTTATGTGTGCAATAACCATAGATCCGACCTATTCATGTGGTTTTGATAACACAGTTTTCAGAAGGGAGTTGATACTATGGAATTGAACACCATTGTCAGTGAAGTGGGTACGCTGGTAGACATTCGGGATGTCTCTGTCAACAAAGAACTTTCCCGTGATGAACGGATTGCAGAATTTGTTCAGCAGATAAAAAATCCATACCATTTTAAGTGTGGCCGTTTTACTGTACAGGCCAGCTTTTCTGCTGAAGGAGCTACCCTGGAAGAATGTATCAAGGGTATTTTACGATAGGCGCAATTTTAAGAAAGGGGCTGACTTTTCCGTAAAAGCATGGTAGAATAAGAATCGGAAAAGGAATTGAATATGGCATAACCACACTTCTTGAATTGCGGGGATTTTTCTGTGCAACGAAAGGAGTGTTTTTTTATGCAGGTTTACAAAGCGATTAAGTACATCCGTCTTTCTTATACGGATGATAAAACAGTAGAAAGTGACAGCGTTGCCAATCAGCGGCGCCTGATCGATGATTACATAGCCCGACACCCGGAAATTGAGGTTGTGGCAGAAAAAATTGACGATGGTTATAGTGGAGTTTTGTTTGATCGCCCGGCATTTCAGGAAATGATGCGGATGATCGAACAAGGCGAAGCTAACTGCGTGATTGTCAAAGACCTCTCCCGCTTAGGTCGTGAGTACATAGAAACAGGCCGTTATATGCGCAGAGTATTTCCAGCCTATGGAGTGCGTTTTATCGCAATTAACGATAATGTAGATACGGAAAATGACGCTGCCGATGATCTCACAGTTTCTGTCAAAAACATTATGAATGAGGCTTACTGTCGGGATATTTCCGTTAAGACACGGAGCGCCCTGGAAGTAAAACGGCGCAGCGGGGATTTTGTGGGTGCTTTTACCATCTATGGTTATGTGAAAGCCGGCGATAAACACAAGAGCCTGGAAGTAGACGAATATGCTGCCAATGTTGTGCGGGATATTTTCAGAAAACGGCTGGAAGGATTCAGCGCTTCCCATATAGCGGATGAACTGAACCGATTAGGAATTCTTTCACCGTTGGCGTATAAGCGCAATCACGGAATGCCTCATGCAAAAGGTGGCTATACAGACCGAAAGGATTGCAAATGGTCTGCAACTACAATCATCCGCATTTTACAAGATGAAACTTACACCGGAACACTGGTCCAGGGCAAGCAGACAACGCCCCATTTCAAATTAAAAGAGCGTGAGGACAAACCTTCTTCGGAATGGATTCGTGTGGAGGGAACCCATGAGGCAATCATACAAAAGCACGATTTTGATCTGGTGCAAAGGCTCCGCAGGATTGACACAAGGACTTCTCCCAAATCGGATAAGGTTTACCTGTTTTCCGGCATTTTGATCTGCGGCTGCTGTGGCTGCCGTATGACCCGCAAGACGAACCGCTATAAAGATAAAGAGTATCACTATTATTACTGCCCGACCGGCAAAAAGAATGGCTGCACATCGTCGGTCATGCTGAAAGAGTCGGATCTGATTGAATGTGTACAGGACAGTTTGAAAGGACATATTGAAAATGTTGCTTCTCTGGATGCCCTGCTGTCCAGTATCAGTCAAGAACGGATTAACCGGGAATTGGCGCAGGAATATGCCGCACAGATCAGAGTAAATGAGAAGCGTGTGGCACAGACCGAGGGCTTTAAGGCAAAACTCTATGAAAATCTGGTAAGTGGAATTCTGACAAAGGAAGAATTTCTCTCTTACAAGCGAAAATACAATGCAGATATTGAACTGTTCCAAAAAGCAATCGCTGAATGGAACGAAAAACTTACAGATGTATTAGAAAACCGAAGCGAACGAAACCGTTGGATCAACCATTTTATGAAATTTTCTACTATGGAGGATATTGACCGTCGGGCAGTCATGCAGCTTATCCGAAGCATACGGGTAATGGGTAAAGATGAACTGCATATTGAATTTAATTACCAGGATGAATATCAGAAAGCAATCTTTTTGGCAAAACAGATTGCTACAAAAAATGAAGAAAGGATGGTGGGTTAAATGGCAAGAAAAAGCAGAAAACAGACGGCAGTTCCTATGCCGGCACCATCTTTGTATGTACATGTGGCTCTGTATATCCGTCTTTCTGTGGAGGATAACAAAAAGCGAGGCTGCTCAGTAGAAAACCAAAAACTGGTACTGAATGACTTTCTTTCGGATAAACCGGACTTCGTTGTGTATGATACTTATATCGACAACGGAGCAACAGGGACAAATTTTCACCGCCCTGGATTTCAGCAAATGCTATCTGATATTGAAGCAGGCCACATTAACTGTGTGATTGTTAAGGATCTTTCCCGATTAGGGCGAAATTCTATTGACACAGGTTATTATATCGAACAATATTTTCATGCACATAATGTTCGGTTCATTGCTGTTACGGATCAGTTTGACACAGCGGATTCCGGAAATCTTCATGGTGGTATCATGCTGCCTTTGAAAAATATGATCAATGAAGCCTATGCTCTGGACATTGGACGAAAAATCAAAGCACAGGCGCGGCAGGCTATGAAAGATGGCGACTATATTGGTGCACGGGCACCTTACGGTTACAGGAAAGACCCTGATAATTGCCATAAACTTCTGGTTGATGAAAATACTGCCCCTGTGGTAAAACAGATTTTTGAATGGGCACATGAGCATGTGTCTCTGAACCGGATTGTCCGCAATCTAAATGAGATGGGGATTCCGGCACCGAGCCATTATAAAAAGGCTACTGGCGAGATTACCAGTCCGGGCCTGATCGGAAGCGGCAAATGGCAGACCCGTACAGTGATGAAAATTTTAGAAAGCGAAGCCTATACAGGCGATCTGGTGCAAGGAAAAACAAAGATTGTAGATCATCAGCAGGTCAAGGCTGGAGAAGATAATCTGATTATTGCCAAATGCACCCATGAACCGATCATTAGCTATGAATTGTTTAATGCAGTTCAGGAATACAGAAAACAGATCTGTGAAGAAAGCAAAGCAACTCCAAAACGCCCCTACACGCCAAACATTTTCAAAGGCAAAGTGTTCTGTGCTGATTGTGGCAGAAGCCTTCACCGGCAACGTGCCGAGCGCCGGAAAGGCCCCGATACTTATTGGTTCCACTGCCTTACAAACAGCCGGGTAGAAAAAGATAGCTGCAAAGGCGCAACGATGCAGGAAAAGGAACTGATTTCTACTGTTACGGCTATTCTTGAAAAAGAGCTGACAGTTGCGCTGGGAATGTCGCTGCCTCTCTTTCAGTTGGAGGCAAGACAAAAACAGGAAAAAGATAAGCTGAAAATTCAGATGTCGGCCAAACGGCAGGAAATTGAAAAAACACGCCGGCTGATCCGTGGTCTATATGAAAATATTGTGCAGGGTATTTTGACAAATGATGAATACTTTGAATTGAAGGCGGATTATGAATATGCTATCAAGGCTCTGTCTGGTGAGATTGAAGTATTTGAAAAATCTATGGACTCCCTGGACAACCAGCTTGCCCGATACCGTGCAATGGAAAAGGATGCAAAAACACTGGCACAGGATCATGTGCTGACTGCAGAACTGATCGAACGGCTCATTGAACGAATTGAGATCGATCACGAGCGGAATATTCATGTGACCTTCCGTTTCAAAAATGAATTTCAGGGAAAGGCGGTGGAACCGTGCGCAACTATGTGATTGCCCTTTATATCCGTCTTTCTGTGGAAGATTTCAAAACTGAAAGTTTGAGCATACCAAATCAAAAACTGATTCTTCGTGAAAAAGCTATGTCTCTGCCAGAATGGGATTGCAGTGAGATTTTGGAATTTATTGACAACGGTCATACAGGGACAAACTTTGAGCGTCCGGCGGTGCAGGAACTTTTAACAATGGTTCAGGCCGGAAAAATCAACTGTATTATTGTAAAAGACCTTTCCCGATTTGGACGTAACAGCATTGAAACCGGCTATTTTATTGAGCGGGTATTTCCTCTTTATCACACCCGTTTTATTTCCGTCAGTGATGATTTTGACACAGCTAATTTCAAAGGTGACACCGGAGGGATTGATATTGCTTTCAAGTATCTTATTAGCGAGTGTTATAGCCGGGATATGTCCATGAAAACCAAAAGTGCAAAATATGCAAAGATGCGTCGTGGAGAATATCAGAGTGTCATCTGTCCTTACGGCTATCGCAAGAGTGCAGACGGACGTATGGAACTGGACGAGGATGTTGCCCCGAATGTGCAGATGATATTTCAATGGGCGTCTGAAGGCAACACCGCAGCCGAGATCACAAGAAAACTGTATGCCATGAATATCCCCACCCCTGGGGAATATCGCAAACTTAAAGGCAAGGACTATTACAATGTTTCCCGAACAAACGGCGTTTGGAGTACATCAACGGTCCTGCGTATTTTAGAAGATCAAAGATATATCGGTACCTATGTAATTGGCAAGAGAAAGGTAAAAGAGATTGGCAGCCGACATACACAGTTAAAGGATGAAAGTGAGTGGTTCAAAATACCGAACCATCATCCGGCTATTATAAGTGTGGATCTATTTGAGAAAGCCAATGCTTCTATTAAGCGTTTCTCTCTGTCAAATAAAAAGCCGCGTGATTATCTGCTCCGTGGTAAGGTATTCTGTGGATGCTGCGATCATGCAATGTCTCTACGAAATGGTGCGTGGTTTTATTGCCGTCATTCCGAGGTGGCTGAAACGCTTCCTTGTCATGGTGTGCGCATAAAGATGGCTGATCTGGAGCAGGTTGTATTTGAAACAATTCGGGCTCAGATGTGTCCGGCATTGGGAATTGACAGCAATAAGGATAAATTGGATTTGCAGACAGTCCAGCAGGCCGAACATGAAGAAAAACTCCGTTCTATTCAAGACAGCAAGCGGCATCTTTATGAGCAGTATGCACTCGGAGAGATTGATTTGGAAACCTATCGAACACGAAAAGCGGTTTATGACACGGAACTGGTACAAGCCAAAAATGTTCATGCTGTCATTACTGCACAGACAAAGCAGATAAAAAGTGATTATGAGATCAAGTTGAAACAACAGGAAATTATGCAGGAAGTCGGAAACGCCAACATGCTGACAAAAGCTCTGATTGACCGGCTTATCAACAAAGTTTACGTCTTTCCAGGAGATCGGATTGAGATTGAATATGCAACACAGGATTTCTTAGAAACAAAGGAATCCGAAAAGGAGGTATAACCGTGAACCCCCATTTGAAACAGCTATGGGCAGCTATGAGGCTGCCCGAAAACTTCAAAAAAAGTTATAAATTTTTTTGTCGTGGGCTTGACATACGGGTGTCGTAAATCATGAATACGGATTCGCTTTACTCCTGCAGCTTTCGTACCTCTGTCCATCTCGTGATGAAGATAACTTTTTGTGACTGTGAAGATTCGTTCTTTCTTCTTCAGTCCGTAAAGCATCTGCAAATACTCCTGCATTTCTTCACAGAGGAACTTCGGCATTTTGATAATGCGGTTACTTTTCTTTGTTTTCGGTGTGGTAATCACATCTTCTCCGTGTAATCGTTGATAGGACTTGTTGATTCTGACCGTTTCTTTTTCAAAATCAAAGTCAGCGGCGGTCAGTGCCAACAGTTCGCCCTCCCGGATACCACACCAGTAGAGCATTTCAAAAGCGTAAAAGGAAACAGGCTTGTCCATCATCTCAAATGAGAATTTCTTGTATTCTTCTTTCGTCCAGAACAGCATTTCCTTGTGTTCCTCACTTCCCATATTTCCCGCTTTAGCGGCTGGATTGGAACGCAGCTCATAATACCGCACCGCATGATTAAAGATAGCAGACAACTGATTGTGCAGCGTTTTCAGATAGGTCTGTGAGTATGGCTTTTTCTTTTCATCCCGATAGGCAAGCATCTCATTCTGCCATGCGATAACCTCTTTTGTGGAAATCTCACTGATTTTCAGCTTGCCGAAATAAGGCAAAATCTTCGTGCGGATGATATGCTCCTTTGTCAGCCATGTGTTCTCTTTCAGACGGCTTTTCATATCCCGGATATACAATTCGGTAAAGGCTTCAAAACTCATATCCATATCAGAGGAGTTCTGTAACTGGAACATTCGCTCCCATTCCTGTGCTTCTTTCTTGGTAGCAAATCCACGCTTACATTTCTGCTTGCGTTCGCCTTTCCAGTTGACATATCTCGCCATCACATACCATGTTCCATTGCTCTCGTTCTTGAATACCGGCATTATTCATCCTCCTTTCCTTATTCCTGTCCTGCCTTGTAGGACATAGTGGTATCCCCTTGGGGATTTCCTGCTCCGTAGAGTCTTTCATAGAAATACTGGCGGTTTACCCGCCCTGAAATTGTAATAAAGCCTTTTGCTTTCAGTTCCTCATTCAACTGACGGATGAGCTTGTAGGCATACGGCTTTGATACGCTTAGTTCCTGTGCCACTTCTTCGGCACAAATAAATCTGTTTTTCATATAATCAGTCCTTTCTTTCATTTTTTATCGCCGTTCTATCCGAATGAAGTTCCAGCAGGTATTCCCTGTTCGGCACTGTGCTGTCCCGATATATCATAATATGTCAGGCGCTCGCTTGCTGTCTGGCAAGGTCTTGGCGGTTTATACTGTTCGGACGGTCATTTTGTTTTTATTAAGCTTATTTGCTTAATTTCAAGTCCATTATACTAAGCATATTTGTTTGTGTCAAGTGGCTTTCCGGAAAATATTAAACTTTTTTGTTTTGTATTGTCTTGACTTCTCCTAAACATATCTGCTATACTCATTGTAAAATACATACAAGGAGTGGACACGTTATGGCGATTGGAGAGAGAATACATTTTTTCCGCATTCTGCGTGGGATGACACAAAAATATCTTGGTACGATTGTCGGCTTTCCTGAGCGAAGTGCCGATGTACGTTTAGCACAATACGAAACAGGAACAAGAAAACCGAAGGCGGAACTTACTGCTGCACTGGCACAGGCTCTGGATGTTTCCCCTCATGCCCTCGATGTGCCTGACATTGACAGCTATATCGGACTGATGCACACTTTATTTACCCTTGAAGATTTGTACGGTCTGACTGTCAGTGAATCAGACGGAGAAATCTGTCTGAAAGTTGATACTTCCAAAGGTAAAGACGCTCACGAACTCCGGAAAATGTTGTATGCCTGGAAAGAGCAGGCTGACAAGCTATCTTCTGAAGAGATCAGTAAAGACAAATACGATGAGTGGCGTTACCACTACCCGGAGTTTGATACCACGCAAACATGGGCGAAAGTCCCATCACAGGAACTTAGCGACGCTTTGGTCGAAGCATTTAAAGATAAACTCACTGATTAGTGTAAGGAGGATACAACATTGATTACCAATCACGATGAAGAAATAATTAGTGAAATTGCTGATTTCAACACACTGACTTTAGTAACTGCTGCATACACCCTATATGAAAAACTCTCCACAAAGAAACCTATATCAAAGCGAGAGTTTTACAAAGAGTTTGGCGATAACTTTCAGAGTTTTAAAAAAATATTTTCCGAAGATATCGACTAAAAATAAGCACGACAAAAAGCCCTTAGCCATGAGTTTTTACCCACAGCTAAGGGCTTCGTTTATAATATGGATTATTGGTTGCACAACCACCTGTCAATCATTCTCTAACCCTAAAACCACTGGATTACAAGAATAATGGCGCTCATGCAACTGTTATCAATTTGTTATCAAAAGACTTTTAAAAGTGCTGCAAACCCGCATAAACGCTGGGTTTACTAAGCATTTTTGTTTGTTCTCGTCCCACCAAGAATCACCCTCTTGTCCACCCGAA
>NZ_QWGI01000019.1:0-75039 GCF_003435125.1 Clostridium sp. AM25-23AC
GCTTTCAGCCACTTTCACGGCTGATCCGTGAATAATCTAGGTTTAATATTGTCTTCTTCATTTGGTCCGTTCTCTCTCACCCCCCTCTCGTCCTCTGTTGCGAACAGGTATTCTAATGTGTGTTCTGGGAAAAAAGTGATCTCTAATTCTCACACATTCTGAATATTCCCACGGCACTTTACCATTGAATCTCGAATGAATCGTTCTATATGAAACTCCCAGATATGTTGCAATTTCAAGGCGAGAGACTTTTTTTCTTTTCATCTCAGCCCCAAGATTATCAATTTTTACCGCGCAACTTTTTCACCTCCTTCAAATTGCGCAATTATGCAATTCGTACCTTTGCTATATTGCATTATTGCGCAAATGTCAACATATTATTTACAGAATTTTGCAATTTTGTGTTTACTTTTTTAGCGCAATATTGTAATATCATCGTAGGAGGTATACACATGGATCAAAGAGCTGAATTACTACGGAAATTGATGGACTCAAAAAACATGAAGGTTTCTGATATTGTAAAGATATCTGGTCTTCCCTACTCTACAGTAAAAGCAATCTTAGAGCGTGGGGCAGAAAAAGCCGGTTATATAAATGTTTGTAAAATATGTAATGCTTTAGGAATTACCGCGGATGAATTGGAGCGAATGGTTGCAGAAAATAACTATCAACCTACCACCATCGCCGCCCACTTCGACGGTGACGATTTCACAGAGGATGAGCTGGATGAGATCCGCCAGTTCGCTGAATTTGTTAAGAATAGAAAGAAATCATGATCCCCAGAAAGGAGACGCACATGACAACTACAGAATTTATTCAGTTCCTGCTGGAACGTTTTCAAATAGAATGGAAGCGCCGTGACCGCTCCGGAATCTACGGTCTCACTCAGCGCTTACTTGCTTATAACTCCAACAAAATCGAAGGCAGCACTCTGACGGAAGAACAGACGGCGTCTCTCTTTGATACCGGCACACTTCCAAAATCAGATGATTATTATCGTGCAAAAGATGTAGAAGAAATGAACGGACATTTCTTAATGTTCAATAAGATGTTAGAAACAATTGACCAGCCTCTCAGCCAGGAACTGATCAAACAGTTCCACTATGAACTGAAAAGCGGTGTCTTTGAGGATCGCGCCAACGGGTATGCGATCGGTGACTACAAGAAACGTCCGAACATTGTCGGTATGTATGAGACAGTTCTTCCAAGCAAAGTTCCGGAAGAAATGGGAAAACTGCTCTCCTGGTATTCCTCCCAGGATGTCACTCTTGAAATTCTGGCTGAATTTCATGTTCGCTATGAAAGCATTCATCCTTTCCAGGATGGAAACGGACGCACTGGTCGAATGATCCTTTTCAGGGAATGCCTGCGTCATAATCTTTCACCGTTGATCATAGAGGATGCTCACCGGCCGGAATATCTGGAAGCGTTGAAAGAATATCGTGAAAACGGATCCGTGGCAAAAATGTGTTCTCTATTCCATCTGGAACAGGATTATTATCGGAACCGCTGTCAGTATTTTATGGAGGAATAATTTTTACGGAGGCTCTTATGAATTCATACGAATATCTACAGGAAGAAGCCCGCGAAGATGGAGTCAATGTGATCGACTATCCTTTCGACAACAACCGAATCCGCGGTCTGTATTGTGATGGTACGGTAGCTATCCGTCAGGATATGACCACGGTAGAAAAGTCCTGTGTTCTCGCGGAAGAGCTTGGTCACCACCGCATGACAGTCGGCAATATTTTAGATCAGAATGATGTGGCTAATCGCAAACAGGAACATCTTGCAAGGCTGTGGGCCTACGACCGTCGGATCGGACTCTCCGGGATCATCCTGGGATACCGGAACCATTGCCATAACTTGCATGAATTGTCAGAATGTCTGGAAGTGTCAGAAGAATTTCTGAACGAAGCCTTGGAATGCTACCGGGAAAAATACGGCTGCTACACAGAGCTGGATGGATATGTGATCATGTTTGAACCGCACTTGGCGGTGATGGAAAAGATATAGAACGAACCTTGAAAATAATATACTTACCCGGGGAACCGAAGGGGCGATTATGTCAGCCGCCGGACACGAAAGTGAAAGGAGGCTGGTGCTGATGGTTACATATTCTGATCTGTTTCAGTTTGTAATTATGCTTTGTGCTGTAATAACCCTCGTTGCTTATTTTACACACAAAAAATAGCGCCCTCGTCCTGGTAAGATAAGGCGCTATTTTTTAGGTTGATGCTTGCCGGCGGCTAGGTGTACTCTAGCTTTCGGCTCTCTCGTTAAGTATATTATACAGGTCCGGAAATAATTTGTCAAATCACATAAATAGAAAAACCGCCCGGTGTTACCAGCACCGAACGGATTTTCATAGATTTTCTCTTGCCGGATGCTCCGGAAAGATATAATCAGCCTGAACAACTGAATTATATCATCTTCCAGGCATCTCGGCAAGGGGTGTATTTTTTATACCTTTTTCTGGAGGTGTTATATGAAAAAAGTCGCTATTTACGTCCGGGTCTCCACCCAGGAACAGGCCGTTGAAGGATATTCCATTTCGGAGCAGATCGACCGGCTTACAAAATTCTGCGAAGCTCATTCCTGGAAGATCTATAAAGTATATACGGATCCGGGCTTTTCTGGCGGAAATATGAACCGTCCATCTCTCCAAAAGCTCTTTGCTGATTGCACACAAAAACGTTTTGATACCGTTCTTGTCTACAAACTGGATCGATTATCCCGTTCCCAGAAAGATACCCTCTATATTATCGAGGACCTTTTCCTTACAAACCATGTGGATTTCATCTCCATGTCGGAAAATTTTGATACCAGTACCCCGTTTGGGCGGGCCATGATCGGAATTTTAAGTGTCTTCGCGCAGTTAGAGCGGGAACAAATTAAGGAACGAATGGCAATGGGACGGGAAGGGCGGGCAAAGCAGGGAAAATGGCACGGCGGCGGAAATGTCCCAATCGGCTATGACTTTATTAACGACTATCTTATCCCGAACGAATACGAAGCAGCGCAGGTTAAACAGATCTTCGATCTGGCGATCCGCGGATATTCCTATTCTGATATTGCCCGCTCCATGTCTGGATACACTACCAAATATGGACCTTATAAAGTTGGTTATAATACGATTTCTTTAATACTGCAAAATCCTATCTACATTGGAAAGATAAAAACAAATACTGGATATATTAACGGGATCCACGAACCACTTATAGACGAAACCACATTTAATGAAGTTCAGAAAAAGGTTACCCAGATCGCTGAATACTACAAAAAAGAACATACCGGGCACTACGGTCAGTATCTTCTCTCTGGGCTATGCCGATGTGCTTCCTGTGGGGCCACATATTCTGCTCATTATGTAGGCACGAAAAAGCATCGCTATAAATATTACAAATGTCGTAATCGTGCTTACAACTGGCGTGATGGATCTCCAAAATGTATGTCTCCCAACATAAGAGTCGAGGTCTTAGACAATGCTGTTTTAAATGAAATCCGTCATCTCCAGCTGGATCCTGATTATTTTGATGAAGTTTCCAATTCCCCCGCTGCGGACTCTTCATCTCTTGTTGAAACATTAAATAAACGTCTGGAAAATATACAAAAGCAAATTGCCCGCACGATCAGGCTCTACTCGCTTGGTTCAGTCGAAGAAAAGGATATAGAAAATCAGCTGCAGATCCTCTATTCCGAAAGAGATACCCTCTCTCTTGAAATTGAGAATGCTACAGCTGATCAGAAAGATACTGCCGATGTGAAAAGTATCCTGTCCATGTCCAACATTGATGAATTGGATGATACCGAAAAGCACAATCTCGTCTGCCTATTGATCAATCATATAATGATCAATTCAAATGGAGATTTTGAGATTCATTGGACCTTTTAGGTTATGAGTGAATATCGTCGATCGCCTTACCAATATCATGTCTCATATACTTATTCTCAAATGATATCCATTCCGTAGCCTCATAAGCCTTCTTTCTGGCTTCCTTCAGATCTTTTCCGGTGGCGGTCACACCGAGGACACGGCCGCCGTTGGTGACGATCTGACCGTTTTCGTTGAATTTTGTGCCGGAGTGGAAGACATAATAATCGTCTTTTCCCTTGAACTTCTCAAGTCCCTCGATCGGGAATCCTTTTTTATACTCTACCGGGTAGCCGTCGGACGCTAAGATCACACATACTGTCGCGCGGTCATTGTCGAACTTTAAGTCGACCTGATCGAGCGTTCCGTCGATACATGCCTCGAAGACGTCCACAATATCGTTTTCCAGTCTTGGGAGAACGACCTGCGCCTCCGGGTCGCCGAATCTCGCGTTGTACTCGAGAACCTTCGGTCCGTCCGGTGTCAGCATAAGTCCGAAGAAGATAACGCCCTTAAACGGTCTTCCCTCTGCCTTCATGGCATCAACGGTAGCCTGATAGATATATTTCTTACAGAACTCGTCGACTTCTTTTGTGTAGAACGGGCTTGGGGAGAAGTTTCCCATACCGCCGGTATTTAAGCCCTGATCGCCGTCCTTTGCACGCTTGTGGTCCTGGGCAGAGCTCATGATCTTTACGATATTTCCATCCACGAAGGACAGTACGGATACCTCACGTCCTGTCATAAACTCCTCGATAACGATCTCATCACCCGCGGAGCCGAACTTCTTATCCATCATCAGGGTCTTAACGCCCTCTTTTGCCTCTTCCAATGTCTGGCAGATCAGAACGCCCTTTCCAAGCGCAAGACCGTCTGCCTTCAGTACGATCGGCATCTTTGCGGTCTCAAGATACTCCAGCGCCTTTTCCGGGTCTGTAAATGTCTCATAAGCCGCTGTCGGGATATTGTACTTCTTCATAAGGTCCTTAGAGAATGCCTTGGAACCCTCGAGGATCGCCGCGTTCTTTCTCGGTCCGAATACACGGAGTCCCTCTTTCTCGAAGACATCAACGATTCCGCCTACAAGCGGATCGTCCATACCGATCACGGTAAGATCGATCTCTTTTTCTTTCGCGAAAGCAACTAATTTATCAAATTCCATGGCACCGATCGGCACGCACTCCGCTACTTCAGAAATACCTGCATTGCCCGGGGCACAGTAGATCTTATCGACCTTCTTGCTCTGTGCGACCTTCCATGCGATCGCATGCTCTCTTCCGCCGCTGCCAACGATTAAAACCTTCATTCGTTTTTCCTCCTGCTTATCAGTGAAGCCGTTCCTGTATACGCCCCGCGCAGCCAGGAACGGCTGTCTTCTATCCTGTATCAGATCTCTCCGTTTGCGATCATGTCGATGGCCTTCGGCAGGATCTTCCACTCTGCCTGTTCCATGACGCGGCGCTGAAGGACCTCCGGCGTGTCGCCTTTTTCCACTTCAACAGCCTTCTGTAAGATGATCGGACCGGAATCCATTCCCTCGTCCACAAAATGTACCGTCGCACCGGTGATCTTTACACCTCTCCGAAGAGCAGCCTCATGGACCTTCAATCCGTAGAAGCCGACACCGCAGAAGGACGGAATCAAAGACGGGTGGATATTGATGATCTTATCTCTGTATTTTTCGATCATGGCTGCCGGGATCTTCACGAGATATCCTGCCAGCACGATGAGGTCCAGCTCATAGGAATCGATTTTAGCAACCAGTGCCTCATTGAACTCCTCCCTGGACGCAAAATCCTTCGGGGAAAGACACTCAGCCGGAATCCCATGCTTTTTCGCGCGCTCCAAAGCAAACGCGCCTGCGTTGTTGCTGATGACGACCTCTACCTTCGCATTGCGGATCGTTCCCGCGTCGATGGCATCCAAGATCGCCTGAAGATTCGTTCCTCCGCCGGAAACAAGAACGCCGACTCTTAACATAAGGTCACTCCCTTTTCTCCTGCCTCGATGGATCCGATGATATACGGGATATCTCCTGCTGCTTTCATGGCTGCCATCGTTGTGCGGACATCTTCCTCAGCGACTGCAACGACCATGCCGATTCCCATGTTAAAGGTGTTGTACATCATCTTCTCATCGATCTCGCCCTTTTTCTGCATCAGCGGGAAGATCGGCGGGATCTGGTAGCTGTCTTTATGAATCACAGCGCGGACGCCATCCTTTAACATACGCGGAACATTCTCGTAGAAGCCGCCGCCTGTGATATGGCTGCATGCCTTTACGGTAACGCCTGCTTTTTTCACGTTCTTTAAAGCTTTCACATAGATTCTTGTCGGAGCGAGAAGTGTCTCACCAAGAGTCTTTCCAAGCTCGTCGTAATATGTATTTAAGCCCTCCGCAGTCATCTCTTTCTCAAATACCTTGCGGACAAGAGAGAAACCGTTGGAGTGAACGCCTGTGGAAGCCATTCCGATCAGCACATCACCCGGCTGAAGATCCTCACCTGTGATCATATCCTTTTTATCGCAGACGCCAACGGAGAAACCTGCAAGGTCATACTCATCCTCTGCCATGAGACCCGGATGCTCTGCGGTCTCACCGCCGATCAGGGCAGCTTCAGACTGGAGACAGCCTTCCGCAACACCTTTTACGATATCCGCGATCTTTTCCGGATAGTTCTTGCCGCATGCAATATAGTCTAAGAAGAATAACGGCTCACCGCCTGCACACGCGATATCGTTGACACACATGGCAACTGCGTCGATACCGATGGTGTCATGCTTGTCCATGATCATCGCAAGTTTCACCTTTGTTCCACATCCGTCAGTACCGGAAAGAAGGACCGGCTCCTCCATATCTTTGATCTTTGCGAGGGAGAATGCACCGGAAAATCCGCCAAGACCACCTAAAACTTCCTCACGCATGGTCTTCTTAACATGCTCTTTCATCAGTTCTACAGACTTGTAACCAGCCTCGATATCAACTCCGGCTTTCTTGTAATCCATATGTATTTCCTCCTGGAGAATCTTATGTTCTCGGACATTCTCTGCACATTCTGCATGCTGCATGCGCGATCATGTCCCGATTTCTATATTTTTTATGCTTATATGAGTTTACACTGTGTCTTCATCAGACCCTGCTGGAAACACAATGCCCGGCAGCTACTCCCTTTTCTGTCTGCGGGAACTCTGTTTTTAATATCTCTGTTACTTGTCATTTTTTCATGGAAGCAAGATACTCTTTGTATCCGATCTTGTCGAGCTTCTCAGCCTTGCTCTCAACTTCCGTCTTCATCTTCTCGGAATAAGCTTTTAATTTTTCAAGGAGTTCCGGATCGGATGCCGCAAGGATCTTTGCCGCAAGGATTCCGGCGTTCTTTCCTCCGTTGATCGCTACGGTCGCTACCGGGATTCCGGACGGCATCTGTACGATAGAATAGAGGGAATCCACGCCGCCTAAGTCAGAAGTCTTCATCGGGATTCCGATGACCGGAAGCGGAAAGATCGCTGCGCACATACCCGGAAGATGAGCTGCCTTGCCTGCGCCGGCGATAATGACCTTCATGCCTTTGCTCTCGGCGCTCTTCGCGTACTCGAAAAATGTATCCGGCTCTCTGTGAGCGGAAATGATCGTCATTTCAAAATCAATACCAAACTGTTCCAGTACCTCGGCAGCCTGTGCCATGATCGGCATATCAGAGTCACTGCCCATTACAATTCCAACTTTTGCCATTGTTTTTTCTCCTTATGAGTGTAACGATTATTGATAAGTCATTCTAATAAATAGCTTTTTAGTAACAATATTTCCTTATCAATCATAATACAAGGTTTTTTTATGCGCGTCAAGTAGGAATCCGTAGATTCTGCCAACTTCATGCAGTGATGTGATACTGCAAAATATAATATTCTTCCCATCCATCGGTCTGTCAGCGGCTTTTCCTGGAATCACAGGTGTCCACACTCAGTGTAATTATGTAAAAACACCCTGAAATACATAAATGAATTACATATTTCAAGGTGTCCTGTCATCAGCTGCATAACCACTGTGTTCATAATTTTCTCTATGCTATTCCGGTTTTGCAGTCTGATAAAACTTTTTGTAACGATTCTGTATCTTCACAGTTACAACTTTTTCTTATTTTTCATCCAGCGGCCTATTCAATTCATCCAGCCCCGCCAGAACAAACCTTCCGTCCAGAATGATATCTGTCTTCGTTCCGTCTGTATGGACTGCGGAAATTCTCTCCAGCTCCTTATATGGGATCGTGATATCCGTGTGGACGCCGAAGTACGCCTTCGAGACATCTTCCTTCCTTAATATAGAAACTTCGTTGTCTCTCGCGATCATCTCCTTGCCGTCCGGATTGTACATCGGGCTGTCCTCAGACCAGCTGTAGCAGGTGTCGCCAACTGCAAAGTGCGGTCCCATCTTCTCGACGATAAGGATCGGCAGACGGTCCAGAATTCCAAACTTCTCCGCCATCGCGTAAGCCGTCGTGTTCGTTCCGATGGCAAACTCACCGAGGGGCAGCGTCTCGTGACCGTTCATGATTCCCTGCACGATAAGGCGGTGTCCGGCTTCCTGATCGATCACTCCATTTTCCACGAAGTTATCGCATACCGCTGAAACCACACGGCCGTCCTTGAATTCCATGCGGAGGTTCCGGTACTGGATATCTCCGATATAAACCGTTCCCACATTTAAGATTCCGTTCGTTCCCGCAAGCTTCGGGGAAGTGAACACCTCGCCAAGCGGAATATTTACATCCGCCACACAGTTCTCAAACTTCGTCTGCTTTTCCGGGTTGGAAATCGCAGCCAGCTGGACCTGCATGTTCGTCTGGTTCTCCCCTTTTCCGGTGATCTCCACATACTCCGCCGTATCGAGAACATCAATGATCTTCTGCTGCATGTCACGGTAAAGTTCGTAATCCAGTGTGTTGATCCGGATCGTCTCCTTAAAGATCTCCGGGAACAGTTCCCCGATTGCCGGAACCGGGAACGCGATGATCGTAAAGCTCGTCTCATCCCCCGGAATATATTCGTTCACCACCGTCATAGAGAGATTCCTGTACTCCAGATAAAGGTTCTGCTGTTTCTCCGTAAACGCCCATGCCTCCGGCTTATTCACTGGCTCAAAGCCCGGCTCGCCGAAGGTCTCGATGACCGCCGGTCCCGCGTAAGCGGCTGCGTCCTCTTTATACTGCTCGTAGGCCGTCTTTAAGACACCGATCTTCCGGTCACGGAACGCCTTATCCATATAGACTGCGCTGTCATAACGATGGTCATAATCATACTGTCTGTTCGGGGAAGAGGATGCGTATCCGCTGTGTCCTGCCGGATTCCGGTTGATGCTGCCCACAGCACTTCTGCAAAAGATCACCGAAAGCCCCGCTGACTCGAAATTTTTTACTGCCTGGCGTACCATGCGTTCAAAACCGATCGGATAACGCACTGACACCGTCTTCTTCTTCGAAAGATCCCGGCCCATGACCTCAAATCCACGGATATATCCGTCAGTATAGGTATCTGCCATCTTCCTGATCTCTTCCTCCGGCAGGCTGTTTAAGAACGCCGCTGTCTTCTCCTCTTCCGGGGAAATATACGCACCGAACCGGTAGAGATACGAGAGATCGGAAAGGTCACTCTCCATGATGATCTTTTTCGCGAAGTCAAGCTTTGGATCCACGCCTTCCTGTACACGGTAAGTCAGAGTCACATCACAGTAGTCGCTGGCGCTCCAGTAGAGCACGTCCTTGATCTCCTTCGCTGCCGGAAGTGTCTCGCCCTCAAAGAGATTGTAGATCTCGATCAGTGCCTCGTTTCCGATCACGAGATCCAGAACACGTCCCTCAAACGCGTAAATGATATCCCCGCGGATCTCCGCATAGAGATAGGAAAGAAGCTTTCCGTACTCCTCCCCCAGTGTCTTCACCGCGTAAGCCGGATTCGTATAGCTTGTCTCATAGTTTTCAGGAAGAACATCCGCATAAAGCTTATGGTTTAACGTTCTTCCCTCTTCCAGTGTCATCTGATCCAGGCTTCCGTCCTCTTTCGCCTTTAAGACCTCGCCGCACTGGATAATGAACTCTGTCACTTTTCTAAAATAATCCCGGTAGTTTTCCGGTACCGTCTCTTCCGTCAGAATTTCCTGGATCCGCGCCATGGAAAGGTCATAGCGCTCTCTGATCAGATCTTGTTCCATGTGTCATGCCTCCATTTCACGTTCATTTTCCGCACCTGAAAAAGATGCGCTCCGGACCGCTATTCCCGGTTCCGCCCTGTCATCTTTACAGCGCAAACACGATCATCAGTACCCACACCAGCAGCAGGATCCCCGCCGCCGCAAGGCTGATCTTCGCCAGAAGATAATTCTTCTCTTTCTCCATCATGGCAAATACACCATAGACCACCGATGACACCGCAATGATAATACTGCAAAAACCCAGAGCCGCAGCCGCAAGCGGTGCATTCCCCTGGGTATAGTACGAAAAGCTGATGGCGGCGGCATAAAAGACAAGTGCCGCCGCTGCGAGCCCTGCCGCCACAAAACTATTCTTTGCAAACGGCTTTTTTATATACGATACTTTATTTCCGATTCGTTCCACTGTATCTCTCCCAAACGCCTCTCGCAAGGACAAAAATAATATACCCGGCAAAACCACCGATGGTATTTAAGAGCAGGTCATCCACATCAAAGCTTCCGACTTTGCCGACAAGCTGCATCGTCTCCACAAGAAGACTCATGGCAAAGCTTAAGAGTACTGTGATATACCAGTGTCTCGTCCGCACCCAGATGACCGGCAGAAAAAAGCCAAAGGGCATAAATGCCAGCACGTTGCCGAAAATATTCAAGAACACCGCGCGCCAGCCAAGAATGTTCCTGTATAAAAGAAAGCGCCGAATCTCTTTAAAAAGGGTCAGGTTGTAGGAATATTCGGCCCTCACATCGGGGCTGCGCCCCATTTCTTCGGCGAAAAACAGGAAATATGTCAGCAGAACCAGATACAGGACGAAAAGAACCGCCCCGAGAATCCGATGTCTGTGTTTTTTCATTTTTAAAATTCTCCATTTCCACCAAAACAGGGGTCCTGTTTCGTGGTCCTTCTCTCCGGATACTCTCCGAATTTTTAAGCAGGAAAGGAGATGCCGCCATAAAGGCCACATCTCCCACTCCGTTCATCTCACTTTTCAGGCATGCTTCACCGCTCTTTTTGTTTGCACAGCCGCGTTAAAACCGCCCTGATCCGATTAAAACGTGATCTCAGATTTTCTCTTAAGAAGCAGTGCCCCGTTCACGATCGCGATGATTCCGGCAGCAAGTCCGACAGAGGCAACAATAACTCCGACCGCGATGCTCGCTGCCCCTGTGTTTCTCATGGTCTTATAAATCTTTTCCATAAAACCGCTCCTTCTTATTTTACGCCATACTGCTCATAGTATGCGTCGATCGCAGCTTTTAATGTATCGTCGATGATCACTTTTCCCTTGTACTCCTTATTGTAAAGGTGCTCAACTACTTCCTTCATGGTTACGATCGCTGTTGTGCGGAAACCGTATTTCTCCTGGATCTCGGTAAGAGCGGACTTCTCGCCTTTACCTCTCTCGCAGCGGTCTACGGATACAACAAGACCGAGAACATCGACATCGCCCTGTGCCTTGATGATCGGAAGTGTCTCCTCGATGGATGTACCCGCTGTTGTCACGTCCTCGATGATAACGACCTTGTCACCGTCAGCGATCGGGCTGCCGAGAAGGATTCCCTTGTCACCGTGGTCTTTTACTTCTTTTCTGTTGGAGCAGTACTTGATGTCCGCGCCGAAGTGCTCGCTGATCGCCATGCTTGTTGCAACGGTCAGCGGGATTCCCTTGTAAGCCGGTCCAAAGAGAACATCGAAGTCTGTTCCGAATGTATCATTGATTGCCTTCGCGTAGTACTCGCCGAGCTTTCTGAGCTGGGCGCCTGTGCGGTAGAAGCCTGTGTTTACGAAAAACGGTGTCTTTCTTCCGCTCTTTGTTACGAAATCTCCAAATTTTAATACGCCGCAATCAACCATGAATTCAATAAATTCCTGCTTGTACTTTTCCATTACCTAAAACTTCCTTTCAAAATAATATTCTTAGTGCACAGCACCAATTAACTCGTGGATATCTTCCACACCGTACTTCTTCATGTGCGCCTCGATGCCCTCGATCACCTGGATCGTCGTATCCGGGTTGATGAAATTCGCGGTTCCGATGGACACTGCTGTCGCACCTGCGAGGATGAACTCCAGCGCGTCCTCAGCCGTCATAATGCCGCCCATTCCGATCACCGGGATCTTCACGGCGTTGGCAACCTGATATACCATGCGGACAGCCACCGGTTTGATCGCCGGGCCGGACATACCGCCGGTCTTGTTTGCCAGGGCGAATGTGCGCTTGTTGATATCGATCTTCATTCCCGTGATGGTGTTGATCAGAGATACCACATCCGCTCCGCCTGCCTCAACGGCTCTCGCCATCTCAGCGATATCCGTAACGTTCGGGGAGAGCTTCATGATCACCGGCTGCTTTGCAACCTTCTTTACCGCCTTTGTGATCTGCTCCGCACATTTCGGATCCTGACCGAATGCGATTCCGCCCTCTTTCACGTTCGGGCAGGAGATATTGATCTCAAGCATATCCACATCAGCGTCAGCAAGACGCTCCACAACATCCACATAGTCGCTCTCGGACTTTCCGCAGACATTAACGATGATCTTTGTGTCATGCTGTCTTAAGAACGGAACGTCGCGCTTCATGAACACGTCGACGCCCGGTCCCTGAAGACCGATAGCATTTAACATTCCGCCGTAAACTTCCGTCACTCGCGGGGTCGGATTTCCCGGCCACGGCACGTTTGCGATTCCTTTTGTTACAACAGCGCCGAGACGGTCAAGATCGATCATCTCGCCGTATTCCATACCGGAACCAAAGGTACCGGAACAGGTCATAACCGGGTTCTTTAACTCTACACCGGCAAGTGTTACTTTTGTATTCATGCCTGCCCCTCCTTCTTGATCATGATGCCGGAGGCGATGCGCTCGCGCTGCTCATCCGGAGTCAGAAGTTCTACCTCTTCAGCGCGGAATACCGGACCGTCCTTGCAGATTCTCTTGTTTCTCACGTTACTGTGCTCATCAATGTCCTTGCTGTGGCATACACAGCCAAGACAGGCACCGATTCCGCATGCCATCTTTTCTTCCAGAGAGATATAGCACTCGATCCCGTTCTCCATTGCGTAGGTCTTTAATGCCTTCAACATCGGAGTTGGTCCGCATGCGTAGATAATATCCGCGGTAAGCTTCTCCGCGCGGATCGCGTCGATGACATTTCCTTTTGTTCCGACACTTCCATCCTCTGTCGCGATCACGACATCGGCGTATTTGCGAAGCTCGTCCGCGAGGAAGGTCTCTTTATCTCTGTAACCGATGACTGCTGTCTTCTCGCAGTCAAGGTTCTTAGCAAGCTCTAACATCGGCGGGATTCCGATTCCGCCGCCGATCAGGAATGCTTTTTTCTTCTTTAAGGGGAATCCATTTCCCAGCGGTCCCATAATATCGAGGGTATCGCCTTCCTCGTATGCGGAAAATTCCTTTGTTCCGGCTCCCGCGATGCGGTAAACGATCCGAAGTCTTCCATTCTCCTTGTCTGCCTCGCAGATACTGATCGGACGCGGCAGAAGCTTTGACTGGTCATTGGTGTAAACAGCGATAAACTGTCCCGGTACGGCTGCTTTTGCCATCTCCGGTGCGTCAAGCCACATGCTGTAGATTCCCTCTGCCAGTTTTTCCTGGCTGTGGATCACAGCGTTTACTTTTTTCTGTGCCATGGTTTCCTCCTGGTGGTTTACTATCAGTATTCCGGTGCTTTTCCAACTTTCCGGAACACTGTTTTTATATGGTTACAACACATCAGCCACGGACATACGCCATGGCTGATAAATTTTCAATGTACTATTATAATACGGAGTTGATATCCGCGATCATATCCACAACGGCCTGTCTGGATGCCTCTGCGAAATGTTCCGGACCGAACTTTGCGTATTTCTCCTGCTTATACGCAGCGATGATTCCTCTGGAGGAGTTTACGACAGCTCCGAGACCATCCTCGTTGAAACAGTGCATTAAGTCTTTCGCGGTACCGCCCTGTGCGCCGTAGCCCGGTACAAGGAAGTATGTCTTCGGCATGAGCTTTCTTAAGATCTTGCTCATCTCCGGATATGTAGCGCCCACAACAGCGCCTACGTTGCTGTAATCGCCGTCCATGCTTGCTTCGCCCCACTCAACGACCTTCTCTGCGACTAACTCGTAGAGCGGTCTTCCGTCTACAAGGCGGTCCTGGAACTCGCCGCTGGACGGGTTGGATGTCTTAACGAGAACAAAAAGGCCTCTGTCCTCATCGTTGCAGACATTGACGAACGGTTTGATTCCGTCTGTTCCAAGGTACGGGTTTACTGTGATAAAATCCGTATTAAAACCGCGGCATTCATTGCTTCCAACTTTTACACTTCCGATATGTCCAACTGCATATGCGGAGGAAGTGGATCCGATATCGCCTCTCTTTACATCTCCGATCACAAGGAGTCCCTTATTCTGGCAGTATTCGATCGTGCGGGCATATATTTTAAGACCCTCAATGCCAAACTGCTCATACATTGCAATCTGCGGTTTCACTGAGGGAATCAAATCATAAGTGTTATCAATAATTTCTTTGTTAAACTGCCATACAGCCTCGGCAGCTCCTTCCATGGTCTCGCCGAAGTCCTTAAATGCTCTCTGGACAATATGGTTCGGGATATAACCTAACATAGGGTCAAGACCGACGCAGATCGGTGCCTTTGTCTTCTGAATCTTCTGTATGAGCTGACTGATCATAGTTTCCTCCTCCGATGTAGTTGCGTTTCTACAACACCTTATTCTTTCCAATTTTAGCATATGGTGTTTCCGGTTTCAAGTAGAAATATAGAGGTTGGGAAAATTTCTGCAATTTGAGGAGAATCGGGGAATATTGTGACAGATGGGGAGGAGGCCAGACAGATGCGGTGTGGCGTTTTTCAACTATGAAACACAATCGTACAGACATACTCCCCATTCTTATAATCCTTCTTAGCAAACTGCTCCTCCACCAGCGTCTCCATGTTCATCCAGTATTCCTCTGCTGCCAGCATGATATGTGACAGCATGATTCCCATGTTGAACTCCTTGAAGGCCTTCGCTCCTTTTCCGGAGAATGGGGCGGCTTTTTTCATGAAGATGTAGAGGCGGTCGGAGTAAACGACGAAGCGCCAGGGCTGGGAGTTGAAGGAGGACGGGGCGAGGCGGGCGGCGCGGAGGATCGACTTTACCTGTTCTCCCGGTTCATCCTTGAAGGCACAGAGAGCTGCCAGGGAGTTTCTGTGTGCCATGGACGAATCGCGGAACGGCTTTGCGGATGCTTTGCCGAAGGCGATCACGAGGAAACGCTTCAGTCCGTCTTTTTTATCCTCCCCTGCTTTTGTCGCTCCGAGATAGCAGGTTCCGAGTTCCTTCGATGTAAGGTAGAGGACTGCCTGCTCTGCTGCGTACCCGGCATTTCGCATGGAAAGGCGGTCATCGCCGCAGTATACCGCAAGGTAGTACGGTGCTTCCGTCTTCCAGAGTCCGTGGACCTTCAGCTTTTTGTCGGTGTTGTCCACGATCTCAAATTCTACCGGCTTTTCCTCATCTAAAAGCGCTACATTCTTCAGGTACCGTTTCAGCCCCTCCAGTTTCTCCGGCTCAATCTTTTCCATCCGGTATTCTCTGACGGAACACCGGTTAAAAATTGCCTCATAAATACTCATAACTGCTCGCCTCTTCTCCTCATGCCGACTCTTCATCCCTTGATCAGCAAACACTGAACTCCAATTTCATAGCCAATGAATTACAGCCTTTCAGCAGATCTGCGTATTTACTATGCAGACCTTAAAAATCCATCACATGGAGCATAACAAAATTTCATCAAAATACTTTGAAATGAATTCTCGATTGCGCCATGCACATGCTGAACAGCTGCAATCCTTTATGTTTTTTGATACCTTTCAGTCCGTACTGCGTCGGTACGAACCAGAAATCTCTGACAAAAAATTCCTTTTTACGCCAGCTCTTCCATCTCATCCAGCAGCCCCTCAAACACCTTCACAGCCTCATTCACAACCTCCGGCTCTTCCATGTCAAGACCTACAAGCTTCAGTAATTCCACCGGAGTCCTGGAACAGCCGCCTTTTAAGAAGCGGAAATAGCCATCCTTCGTCTCCGTGTCGCCTGCCAGGATCCGTCTCGCGATGGCCATCGCCGCCGAAAATCCGGTGGCGTACTGGTACACATAAAACTGCATGTAAAAGTGCGGGATCCGCTCCCACTCGTGGTCGATGTCGGAGTCGATCACGGTCTCTTTCCCATAATACTCCGAATTCAGCTCATGGTAAAGACCACAGAGCAAATCTTTTGTGAGCGGGGTTCCATTCCAGGAAAGCTTATAAGTCTCCCACTCGAACTCCGCGAACAGGGCCTGACGGAAAAGTGTCGTGCGGAACCGTTCCGCAAGCTGGTTCACCAGATAAAACTTCTCTTTTCTGTCCTTTGCCTCGTTGATCATGTAGTTTAAGAGCAGGATCTCATTGCAGGTGGAGGCCACCTCAGCCACAAAGATCCTGTATCCTGCGTAGGTGTAGCTCTGGTTCGCGTTGGAATACCAGGAGTGAATGGAATGCCCCATCTCATGGGCCAGCGTGAGGACAGAATTCAATGTTCCATCAAAGCTCATCAGCACATACGGGTGAACGCCGTAAGCGCTGTTGGAGTACGCGCCGCTTCTTTTTCCCTCATTCTCATAGACGTCGATCCAGCGGTTCTCAAATCCTGTTCTCAGGAGATTCAGATACTCCTCTCCTAACGGCTTTAGCGCCTTTAAGATCAGCTCCTGCGCCTCCTTGTAGGTGTAGGTCTTCTCATAATCTTCCGTCAGCGGCACATAGAGATCATACATGTGGAGCTCAGAGACATTCATATAGCTCTTTCTGAATTTCATGTACCGGTGCATCAGCGGCAGAGCGTTATGGACGGACTCGATCAGGTTGTCGTAAACCTTTTCCGGGATCTCATTCCCCGCCAGGTACATGGCTCTTGCGGACGGATATTTTCTCATTCTCGCATAGAAATTTCCCTGTTTGACATTTCCCTCATAGTTTGCGGCAACGGTATTTGCGAACTGACGGTAGGAGGCGTACAGGGAATGGAACGCTGCCTCGCGGACACTCCTGTCCCTGCTCTCGATGAGCTTTCCGTATCTCGCGTGGGTCACATCCACCAGCTCCCCGTTTTCATCCTTCACCGGCTCAAATTTCAGATCCGCGTTGTTGAACAGGGCAAACACCGATGATGGCGTTCCCGAGATCTCGGAGGCGGCAGCTAAGATCGCCTCCTCCTTCTCCGATAACCTGTGAGCCTTTTTCGCCAGCAGCCGTTCCAGCTGTTTCTTATAGTGGGCAAGCTCCGGAGATGCAAGAAATTCTGCCATCTTCTCATCCGGGATACTTAAAATCTCCGGATCCGCGAAGGAAGATGCCGCCATCGCTTTCACAGCCAGGGACTGGACTCTCGACACCAGCGCCTGGTTCTCGCTGACGGAGGTATCCTGGTCCCGCCTCTGCATCGCATACGCATAAAGGAGAGAAAGTGTCTCGTCCACAGACTCATCATATGTCAGATAGTTCTTCAGGTATTCCGCGGAGTTTCCAAGTTTTTCCCGGTATGCCTCATACTCCTGGATCCGCTCCTCCACACCGTCCATGAGTTCCTCGAACTTTTCCGGTGATTCGATCATGTCCTCCAGTTTCCAGGTATCCTGTTCTTCGATCTCTGAACGTTTCTTTACACTCTCAGCCATGGCTTTCTCTCCTTCTTAAATCAGATCTTTTTCATGATCTAATTTTTGCACAATCCCGCGCAAAAATCCATCCCATTTTTAATTTTTTCTCAAATTATTGCGTGTCCCCCCACTCCGTTCATCACGAAGCAAAGGTCATGAATGTTCACCAGTGACAGAATTCAATGTTGGTATATTTCGTATGTAAAAGAATGTGCCCCGATACATTGATTTGCCCCGCACAGCCACATACAGCAGCTTACACATTTGCGCAGGGTCATGCATTCAGGACACATTTCTCCATTTATTGGTCGGACCAATACAGCTATAAAAATACGTCTAACGATCAGATCAATCCCGACATGATCGGCACGCTCACAACCGTCATAAGTCCTGCTACCGCGATAGACAGGCTGCTCATGGCACCTTCCACTTCACCAAGCTCCAGGGCCTTTGCTGTTCCAATAGCATGGGCGGATGTTCCCAGTGCCAGGCCTTTCGCGATCGGCTCCTTGATTCCGATGAGCTTGAACCAGCCGTCCGCAACGATATTTCCAAGAATTCCTGTGATGATGATGCTCACGATGGTCATGGTCACGATCCCACCTGCTTCCTCAGATACGCCCATTCCGATCGCTGTGGTGATGGACTTCGGAAGCAGGGATACATAGTGCACATGTTCCAGCTTAAAGATCATGGACATCACATAGACGCTGACAACGCTTCCGATGACACCCGCGGTGATCGCCGTCGCAACAGCCGTCAAGTTTCTCTTCAACAGTTCCAGCTGCTTGTAAAGCGGGATCGCAAGGCATACCGTCGCCGGGGTCAGAAAATAGCTGATATAGGACGCTCCCTCATTATAATCCGTGTAGGTGATCCCCGTGGCCTTTAAAAACGCGATTACGAGAATGATCGCCACAAGCAGCGGATTTAACACCGGCCAGCCGAATTTCTTCTTTAATTCCATACCGATCAGGTATGCAAAAAGACTGACAAATACTCCAAAATATAACGGCATCTCTATTTCTCCCCTTTCTTCTGTCTCTTGATGATCCACTCTGCCGTCACTCCGGTGATGGACATGACGATGAATGTGGTCACGAAGGTAATGATGAGCATCGGGATCATGACAGCCTTCAGCTCTTCGATCTTATCAATAATTCCCACAGCCGCCGGGATAAACATCACCGGCATCAAATCCAGAAGCAGGTTTCCCGTAACTTCCACGTCAGAGAGCTTAATGATTCCGCTGCACAGACCGCCAAGAAGAATGAACAGACCATATACTCCGGCAGGTACCGGAAGCGGAATGAACTTATTTAAGAGTTCTCCGACCATTGTGATCCCGAAGATGATCACAATTTCCTTCACGTACTTCATAATGTTTCCTCCTCATTTTGTTGTCTCACGCAAAGACTAGCAACCATTTTAGCACCGCTTATGCGGAACGGCAATAGAAAAAAGCACGGAATTTTTCTTGAATTGGTCGATTTTTCTGTATATACTTATGTTCATGATATTGGAGACAAAAAGCTTTTACTCTCTCCGATACAGGATCACTCCGCACTGCGTGCTCTGGCAATCCGCAAAGCATTCCACTGCCCGGAATCAGTATGGTATTCCAGTAAATGACTTTCGGAAATTTTCCGGCTTTTTCAGGAGGATTTTTTTATGAAATTACACAGGGTCCATTCCCTTGATTCTTCCCAGATCAGACAGCTCCAAACCATGGTAAATAAATGCACCGATTCTGACGGAACCAGACTTTCGTTCCCGTTTGATGAGGCTGATCTCTTTCTCTATTTTGAACACGACGGTTCCATCGTCTCCGCCATCGCTTTTATCCCTATAGAGGGCCTGCTCTATGAATGCTCTGCCTTCACGGATCCGGAGTTTCGCGGTCATGGACACTTTTCTGGGCTTCTGGATGCGGGAATCGATGAACTTCCGGAAGATTCGGAGTTGATTTTTTATGCGGATAAGAGAAATTCTGCCGCTGCTGCCGTTCTGGAGGCGATCGGAGCAGAAATGAATTCCGAAGAACATATGATGAAGCTGCTGCCAGAAAACTTTTCCATCATTGACTGCCACTCCAGCCAGACAGGATCCGATGTCAGTGCCCTTGATTTAATTGCTGATATTCACTCTGAATGTCTGAATCTTGACGGCACTCTGACTCTCCGCTTTCACTCTGACCACGCCGTTATCAACTTCTCCGTCTTCCCTTCCCACTACTACCTCTATGGCTTTGAAGTGGAAAAATCCTTCCGCGGTAAGGGATATGGGACAAAGTTTTTAAGTACAGTACTTGCACAGTTGCTGAACGGTAACGCAGCCGCCATCGAGCATTCACCACTTTCGCCGGAAACTTCGTACCATATTTCAGACGTGAGAAGCGCAGGTGCCGCTGCTGACAATACTGCCCCACGCCCGGTCCTTCTCCAGGTATCCGGCGGCAACGCCCCGGCTCTCACCCTGTACAAAAAAACAGGGTTCCGTATCACCGAAACCCTGTGCTGCTATCTCTATTAAGTCATACCTTATCGGGACTGCTGTGGACTTTACGCTTCCGCAGTCCCCGAACCGCTCCTTACATCGGATCCTTATCGAACTGGAGCAGATTTTCCTTACTCTCCCGGTCCTCGATCTTCCGGCGGAGCGACAGCATCTTTAGATCTGTCTGCGCGATCACCTCAGCGCATTCCTTCAGCTCTTCACTGATCTCACTTGCATCTTCCACATCTTTCTTATACTTCATCTGGTGGTCAAGACTAGCCCAGAAATCCATCGCGATGGTCCGGATCTGGACCTCCACGCGCATATTTTCTTTCCGGTCGGAAAAGAATACCGGAACCTCGATGATCATATGGTAACTGCGGTATCCGTTGACCTTCGGGCATCGGATATAATCCTTTACCATAAGGACATTGATATCATCCTGGCGTGCTAACATCTCAGCCACCGTATAGATATCGTCCACGAAGGAACAGATCACGCGGATCCCCGCCACATCGTAAAGGTTCTCCCGTACCGATTTTACGGAGATCGGGAAACCGCGGCGGTGAAGCTTCTCAATAATACTCTCCGGCTTCTTCACCCTGGATTTGATCATCTGGATCGGGTTTCTCTGATTCCGAATCGCCAGATCATCGTTCAATACCTCTAATTTCGTCTTCACTTCCCGGATCGCACATGTGTAACGCATATTCAATTCCCGGAACTGACGTGCCTCATTTAAAAAACTCTCCGGGATCTCGATCGTTCCCGGCGCGTTGACAGCAGACTGGTACAGTTCGCCGTTTGGGTTCATACTGATGTTCATTGGTAACTCCCTGCACTTTCCTGATTTTATTTATGCGACAGATCTTTTCCAGATATCTGCCGCCATGCCGCGAAAAGCTGCTTTGCTTCCGCCCTGCAAGATTTTCATAATTACGCGTAACCGTTCAGTACCCTCACAGTTACGCGCAAAAATCCATTCCAAATCGGCTGCGCCGATAGGATTTTTGCCTTCCAGCCTAATTTTTCTTACGGTCAGCGCAGTAAATGCGCAGACCTACTGAACAGTTACAATTATTCTATATTATACAGGAAATTCTCACATATGACAATGGGAAAATATAGGGCGTTTTATACAATACGTCCAAAAACATTGGCTGAAATTCTTCCTCTTTCCTTTACTTTCCTCCTGTTCCATGCTATGATAGCAATAGTATAATTTCAGTTATATCCGAAAAATTTTTCGTGAGTTCAGGAGGAAATGTAAATGAAAACACTTGGCTACTACAACGGCAAATTCGGGCCTCTGGAAGAGATGACCGTTCCGATGAACGACCGCGCATGTTACTTCGGAGACGGAGTATACGAGGCAACGCTGGCAAGAAATGGAAAGATCTTCGCCCTGAAAGATCATCTGGACCGTTTTTTCAACAGCGCAGGTCTGATCAAGATCGATATTCCCTACACTAAAGACGAGCTGGCAGCAATTCTCTATGATATGCTGGCAAAGATGGACGATAAGGATATCTTCATCTACTGGCAGATGACCCGGGGAACCGGTATCCGTCAGCACCAGTTCCCGGAAAAAGGAACAAAGCCGAATCTCTGGATCTTCATGAAACCTGGAAAACCGGCCGACTCCGGCAAACGCTTAAAGCTCACTGATATGGAGGATACGCGTTTCCTGCACTGCAATATCAAGACTCTGAACCTTCTTGTCAACGTCATGGCTGCAGAGAAAGCGGAGTCCCTCGGATGCGGCGAATGTGTCTTCCACCGCGGCGATATCGTCACTGAGTGCGCCCACAGCAACGTCTCCATCATCAAGGACGGCGTATTTAAGACCCACCCGACAGACCACTATATTTTACCGGGAATCACAAGAATGCACATCATCCAGATCTGCAAGGATAACGGAATCATCGTCGACGAGACACCATTTACCATGGCAGAACTCATGGATGCCGACGAGATCATTGTCTCCAGCTCCACAAAATTCTGCTCCCCGGCCTGCGAGATGAATGGCACTCCGATCGGAGGAAAGGCACCGGAGTTAGTGGATCTGATCCAGAAGAAGTATACGGAAAAATTTGAAAATGAGACCATGTAAATGATCAGGGGCTGCCGCTCAGCGATATTCACATATCACTGAGACGGCAGCCCCCATTTTTATCCGTAACTGTTCAGTACCCTCACAGTTACATACAAAAATCCATTCCAGATCGGCTGCGCCGATGGGATTTTTACCTTCCAGCCCAAGTTTTCTTACGGTCAGCGCAGCAAGTGCGCAGACCTACTGAACAGTTACCCTTATCCATCTTTTCTCTGGAACACGCCTCCAATTCCAAGCTCCATCCGGTACTTGGCAACGGTTCTTCTCGATATCGGCATTCCTGCATCCTGTAAAAGACCTGCGAGCTGTTCATCGCTCCAGGGCTTTTTCTTATCCTCCGCCGCAACCAGTTCTTTCAGCTTTGTCTTTACTGTATTTCTGCTCACATCGCCGTTTCCGTCCGATGAGACGATTCCAGTCGTAAATAAGCTGCGGAACAGGACACATCCCGACGGCACTCTCAGATATTTGTCACGGATCGCGCGGCTGACCGTGGATTTGTGGATCTCCAGTACATCGCCGATATCCTCCAGTGTCATCGGTTTCAGCTGACCTTTTCCGAGGAAATAATCTTCCTGTCGTTTCAGGATTTCCCGTGTGATTCCCAAAATTGTTGTTCTGCGCTGCTTCACCGCGTTCATAATAAAGCGGGCTCTGCGCAGTTTATTCTCAAAATATGATTTTAATTCCTCATCCTGGGCGGTCTCCATCATATGAATGTAGAAATCGCTGACCTGGAGATTTCCAGTCCATTTATCATTCAGTTCGATGTTCCACTGCCCATCCTGAAACTCCAGGATCACATCCGGTAGAATATATTGGGCTTTCTCACCGCCGATCCCATTTAATGGGCGCGGATTTAAGTTCTTGATCACATGGATCAGTTTTCTCACCTCTGCTGAAGAAATTTTCAAGCCTCGCGAAATCGTGCTGATCTTTCCTTCCGCGATGTCTTGGAGATGGTTCCTTATTATGTCGGACAGGAGTTCTTCCTCATCCATCCCACGAACCTGCATCAGAAGACATTCTTCAAGTCCTGACGCAAAGAGTCCCTGCGGCTCCAGCTCCTTCAACATAGAGAGAACTTCCTCCACCTGTTCTTCCGCAACTCCAAGATCTTTCGCAATATCTTTAGGCGGAATCATCAGATATCCACTCTGTTCCAGGGACTGGATACAGAAGTCCACGATCTTTCGTTCCGTCTCCCCGATCTGCTCCCACTGGAGCTGCGTATTCACAAGGTCTTCCAATGATTTCTCGCTGTCCTCAATCTCGTACAGCTCATTTTCCCTTCTCTCATCCCGGTCTGTACCATTGTAAAACCGTTCCGTCTCTTTATAGGTAATCGGCGCTGCTTCTTCTTTTCCCGATGTATATTCCACCAGCGGATTTTCGATCTCCTCATTCTGCAGAAAATCCTTTAACTCCGTCATGGACATTGCCAGAATATTCAGAGACTCTACCTGAAGCTGCGAAAGCTGCTGCTTTGTCTGCAATGAAATTCCTGTCTTTATCTCCATGTCTCTTTACTCCACTCCGTTCTTCTCACAAAATTCTGCCAGACAGCATTTGTCACAGTACGGTTTCGTCCGCGCTGTACAGACAGCCCGGCCATGTTCTACAAGTCTGTGGCAGAAATCATTGCCCTCTTCCGGCGGGATGATCTTCCAGAGAGCCATCTCCACTTTTTTCGGCTCCTTGATCCCGTCCACAAGACCGATCCGGTTCGTCAGGCGGATACAGTGGGTATCAGTGACGATCGCCGGTTTTCCGAATACATCCCCCATAATAAGGTTTGCACTCTTTCTTCCAACGCCCGGAAGCTTTAAGAGGGCATCGAAATCATCCGGTACGTTTCCGTGATACTGCTCGTAAAGAATCTTCATGCAGGCGCTGATGTCCCGGGCCTTGCTTCTTCCAAGGCCGCAGGGGCGGACGATCTCCTCGATCTCGTCCACATCTGCTTCCGCCAATGCCTTCACATCCGGAAACTTTTTGTAGAGATCCTGGACTACCACATTGACTCTGGCGTCGGTACACTGAGCCGCAAGGCGGACACTGACTAAAAGTTTCCACGCCTCGTTGTAATCCAGGGTGCAGCCGGCATCCGGGTATTCTTTTTTTAATGCCGCAATCACTTTTGCCGCAAGTTTCTTCTTTTCTTCAAGTGTTTTTTCCATATGTATGCTCCTGTATATTTCCTGCCTGTTTTCCCCGCATGTCCAAAATCAGCTGCCGTTTATGTTTTTCATAGACACCAGCCAGAATTTTCTTCGGCAGTTGTTCTAGAATTTGATGCTGTCCGCAATTTTCAGGCAGTCAGTTTTTCTGATTCAGCTGATCCAGCACGTCCTGGACCGTCATATATTCCACATGTTCCGGCATCTCAATCGTCACGCCGAACCGGTCATCCACTTCCGATATAAAGTATACGATCAGGAAGGAATCAAGCCCGAGATCACTGATCAGAAATGCGTCTTTTTCGATCGGTGTGTCGATGTACGCTTCCAGGATCTCTCCGAGAATTTTCAGTTCTTCCTGTTCTGTCAGATCATTTTTTTGAGGATCCATTTATCCACCTCCGTTTATGTGCTCCCAGGATCTGAACATCCAGGAAGACGAAGTTACGTTCCTTTTAGTATAACGCTGAAATGTCTGGTTTACAATGATTTTCCTTTCAAAAAGATGCCGCATGCCAAATCGGCAAAATCCACTCCCACCACTGTCCTGTACGGAATTTTCAGTTCAGAAAATTCCTTCCCGTGTACAGTAATCTGCAATGCATACCAGTATGAAATTGCTTGCCGCCGCGAACATCTATGCCAGGCATATGGATGTGCCAAGACATATTTAGAACATGATTTTCCGAGATATAAAACTCATTCCACTATAAGAAATCCCGGGTTCTGCTGTCCTGTCATAGCTCCGATTTCTGTTAAAATTACTTCTCAAAATTTGAATATTTTGGAAAAAGGTATGGACGAAACATGATTTTTGTGAGAAAATGAAACGGGTATGATGTGATTTTTTTAACGAGCATTAAGAACCATATATTGAAAGGAGTCTCAACATGATTTATTCACATGAAGTAGAACAGATGTGCACGGTTGCGCAGGGCGTGAACCATGGCGCAGCTCCGATCCCGGAGGAAGCGAAATGGGTACAGTCTAAGGAAATCAAAGATATTTCCGGTCTGACACACGGTATTGGCTGGTGTGCTCCGCAGCAGGGTGCCTGTAAGCTGACCCTGAATGTAAAAGAGGGTATCATTCAGGAAGCACTTGTAGAAACCATCGGATGTTCCGGTATGACCCACTCCGCAGCTATGGCAGCAGAGATCCTTCCGGGCAGAACGATCCTCGAAGCATTAAACACCGACCTTGTCTGTGATGCGATCAATACAGCAATGAGAGAGCTCTTCCTCCAGATCGTTTACGGAAGAACTCAGAGTGCATTCTCCGAAGAAGGTCTTCCGATCGGCGCAGGCCTTGAGGATCTTGGTAAAGGTCTCCGTTCTCAGGTTGGTACCATGTACGGTACTTTAAAGAAGGGACCGCGTTATCTTGAGATGGCTGAAGGCTATGTAACCGGTATCGCTCTTGACGCTGAGGACCAGATCATCGGCTACCAGTTCGTAAATCTTGGTAAGATGACTGACTTCATCAAAAAAGGCGACGATCCGACAACTGCTTACGAGAAGGCAAAAGGACAGTACGGCCGCGTAGCAGATGCAGTGAAGATCATTGATCCGCGTCAGGAGTAAAGTAAAATTTCACGCCTTGTGGGAAATTTTACGCTACGCAAACGGAGCAGCGCGGAGTTCGCGTTTCCCGTTTTCACAAAGAATAACTGACGTGACATTTCCGTGAGGTTTAATGGAAGAAGGAGAATAAAATGGCATTATTTGAATCCTATGAGAGAAGAATTGACAAGATCAATTCCGTATTAAACAGCTATGGCATCGCATCCATCGAAGAAGCTGAGAAGATCACAAAGGATGCTGGCCTTAACGTATATGATCAGGTAAAGAAGATCCAGCCAATCTGCTTTGAGAACGCTTGCTGGGCTTACACAGTAGGCGCTGCGATTGCGATCAAGAAAGGCTGCCGCCGTGCTGCAGATGCTGCTGCTGCGATCGGTGAAGGTCTTCAGGCTTTCTGTATCCCGGGTTCCGTTGCTGACCAGCGAAAAGTAGGTCTTGGACATGGTAACCTCGGTAAGATGCTCCTTGAGGAAGAGACCGACTGCTTCTGCTTCCTCGCAGGACACGAATCCTTCGCTGCTGCTGAGGGCGCGATCGGTATCGCAGAGAAGGCAAACAAGGTTCGTAAAAAACCGCTCCGCGTTATCTTAAACGGTCTTGGAAAAGATGCGGCACAGATCATCTCCCGTATCAACGGCTTCACATATGTTGAGACAAAAATGAACTACTATACCGGCGAGGTTGAGGAAGTATTCCGCAAATGCTACTCCACAGATCCGGAGAGCCCGCGTGCAAAGGTAAACTGCTACGGTGCTAACGACGTAACAGAGGGTGTTGCAATCATGTGGAAAGAGGGCGTAGACGTTTCCATCACCGGTAACTCCACAAACCCGACACGTTTCCAGCATCCGGTTGCAGGTACATACAAAAAGGAATGCGTAGAAAAAGGCAAGAAGTACTTCTCCGTAGCATCCGGCGGCGGCACAGGCCGTACCCTTCACCCGGATAACATGGCAGCAGGTCCGGCTTCCTACGGTATGACAGATACCATGGGCCGTATGCACTCTGACGCCCAGTTCGCAGGTTCCTCCTCCGTTCCGGCTCACGTTGAGATGATGGGTCTGATCGGTATGGGCAACAACCCGATGGTTGGTGCGACAGTTGCTGTTGCTGTTTCCGTACAGCAGGCTGCTGATGAAGGTAAGTTCTAAAAAATCCTTATTTTATGGGACTTTTTCAAGTCGTTCATAGTGTGGGATAGTAATAAAAAGTCGTTCATTTGTCGATTATTTGTATACCACACTTGTATACCAAAGAATCTGGGGCTGCCGCACATTAGTGCGACAGCCCCAGATTCATGAATTCAAATGATCTTCTTTCGGATAAAATCCTGTTTTATGTTCTTCTCGTCTATTCTGCCTGCTCCTGTTTTTCCTTCAGCTCCCGCAAAATCCCCAGAACAATCACTACTCCCAGCACAAAGGTCAGAGCATCTGCTACCGGCTGGCACAGCTGCAGACCTCGGATTCCGAATTTCACCGGAAGAACAAAGAGTGCCGGGATCAGGAATAATCCCTGACGTCCTGCTGCCACAAGGGAAGCGCGGAAGCCATATCCGATCGTCTGCGTCATCATATTGGACATAACGATCCATGCCGACAACGGCAGTGTAACGCACTGGAAGCGCAATGCCCAGGTTCCGATCTCGATCACATCAAGATCTTCCTTCCGGAAGATCCGCATGATCTGCGGAGCGCCGACAAAGCTTACGACCGAAAGCGTCACCAGAAATACCACAGCGACCTTAACGCAGAACCAGAAAGCTTCCAATACGCGGTCATACCGTTTCGCACCGAAATTGAATCCGCACACCGGCTGAAAGCCCTGTCCGAAGCCGATCATGGCCGAACCAATGAACATCATATAACGGCTCACAATGGAAAGTGCTGCGATCGCTGCATCTCCGAACGGATTCGCCGCTACATTTAACGCTGCGGTTGCAATGCTCGCAACGCCTTGACGACAAAGTGACGGGATTCCGCCATGGAGGATCTCTCCATAGAGTGAAAGAGACAAGGTGATCTTCCCCGGTTTGAGATGGACACAATCCTTTCTCAGAAGGCTCTGGAAGAACAGGATTCCAAAGCTAATGCACTGGCTGAGCGCCGTTGCCAGAGCCGCACCGGAGATTCCAAGATTCAGGCCAAAAATAAGGATCGGATCCAGGATCATATTCAGGATCCCACCGGTTGTGATTCCGATCATGGAGTAAACGGCAAGTCCCTGAAACCGGAGCAGATTATTCATAGAAAGGGCTCCCGTCATGACAGGTGCTGCCATCAGAATGTATTTCGCATAATCCTTCGCATATGGTGCGATCGTATCGGTGGCCCCTAAAAGGCGCACCAGCAGATCCAGATTCGGCAGACAGACCGCCGCAAACACAAGTCCTACAAAAATAGCCGTATAAAAACCGGTGGAGGCGATCCGCTCGGCCTTCTCCTCATCCCGGCTTCCAAGGACTCTGGAAAGATAATTTCCACTTCCCATTCCAAGTGTAAATCCAAGTGCCTGGATCATCGCCATCAGCGAATAACTGACGCCTACCGCTGCCGATGCACTGGTGCTGATCCGACTGACGAAGAAGGTGTCCGCCATATTATAGATGGATGTCACCAGCATACTGATGATCGTTGGGATCGCCAGACTGGGGATCAGCCGGGAGATCGGGGTTTCTGTCATTTTGATATATCGTTCTTCCTGAGTCATGGGACTCCTCATGCTTGCTTCCTCCGTATCTTATTTTTTTACAGATATGCAACCTACTTCTTCGCGCAAGTATGCTTCCTCGGCACAGTCGTGCCTTTTTGATCCACAGAAAGCTCCTGTGAATCAAAAGAGCCGCCGACGGAAGTCCTCTTCCACAGCAGCTCTTTATCATCCGGTCAAAATCGGTCCGGTCCCTATATGGAAACCGGTCCGGTCTTGACCCGCCTCTTTTTATTCTGCTTTCTTACCGCTCAGATACTCATGGATTCCGCGCGCTCCTGCTTTTCCTGCCTCCATGGCGAGAATTACGGTAGCGGCGCCGGTTACGGCATCTCCACCTGCGAATACACCCTCGCGGGATGTCTGGCCATTCGCCTCATCTGCAACGATGCATCTGTGCTTGTTGATCTCAAGTCCGCCTGTTGTGGAGGAAATCAGCGGATTCGGGGAAGTGCCGAGAGCCATAATGACGGTATCAACATCGATGGTGTAGTCGGAACCTTCGATCTCGACCGGACGGCGTCTTCCGGATGCATCCGGCTCACCGAGTTCCATCTTTCTTACGGTCATGCCCTTGACCCAGCCCTTTTCATCGGTCAGGATCTCCGTCGGGTTTGTTAAGAGGTTGAAGATGATTCCCTCTTCCTTTGCGTGGTGAACTTCCTCCGCTCTTGCCGGAAGCTCAGCCTCACTTCTTCTGTATACGATATGAACCTCCGCACCGAGACGGAGAGCGGTTCTCGCTGCATCCATCGCAACGTTTCCACCGCCGACAACAGCAACCTTCTTTCCTGCTGCGATCGGAGTATCGTAGTCATCGCGGAACGCCTTCATCAGGTTGCTTCTTGTGAGGTACTCGTTCGCGGAGAATACGCCGTTCGCGTTCTCGCCCGGGATTCCCATAAATCTCGGAAGACCAGCACCGGAACCGATGAAGACAGCCTTGTAGCCCTCTTCATCCATCAGCTCGTCGACTGTTACAGACTTGCCGATAATTACGTTTGTCTCGATGTCAACGCCGAGTTTCTTCACATTCTCGATCTCCGGCTGTACAACGCCCTGTTTCGGGAGACGGAACTCCGGGATACCGTAGGTTAAAACTCCGCCCGGCTCGTGAAGAGCCTCGAAGATCGTTACCTCGTAGCCGAGTTTTGCGAGATCGCCTGCACAGGTAAGACCGGACGGACCGGAACCGATGACAGCGACCTTGATGCCGTTTGTCTTCTCCGGCTTCTCCGGAACAACACCGTTCTCTCTCGACCAGTCAGCTACGAAACGCTCGAGCTTGCCGATGGAGACAGCCTCGCCCTTGATGCCGCGGACACACTGGCCCTCGCACTGGCTCTCCTGCGGGCAGACACGTCCGCAGACAGCCGGAAGTGCGGAAGATCTGCCGATGACCTTTGCAGCCTCTGCGTAATTTCCTTCTTTTACTTCTTTTACGAATGCCGGGATATCGATCCTAACCGGACATCCCTGTACACATCTCGCGTTCTTGCAGTTTAAGCATCTGGACGCCTCTGCGACAGCTTCTTCTTCATTATATCCATAGCAGACTTCCTCGAAGTTCGTTGCGCGAACCTTCGGCTCCTGCTCTCTTACCGGGACTTTTTTCATTCCATCCATGTCATTTCCTCCATATCACCGATCATTCGCTGCAGTTACCGCATCCGCCGTGGTGGGTATCGCCCTCACGGAGTTTTAAAAGCGCACGGCCTTCCTCGGTCTTATACATCTGCTGACGTTTCATTGCTTCGTCGAAGTTTACGGCATGTCCGTCAAATTCCGGTCCGTCTACGCAGGCGAATTTCACCTTGCCGTCTACGGTCACACGACAGGCACCGCACATACCGGTTCCGTCTACCATGATCGGGTTTAAGCTTACGACTGTCGGAATCTCAAGTTCTTTTGTGAGAAGACATACGAATTTCATCATGATCATCGGTCCGATCGCAACGCAGACATCGTATTTCTTGCCCTGATTGTTTACAAGATCCTTGATGACCTCGGTAACCATTCCCTTGTGTCCGTAAGAGCCGTCATCTGTTGTCACATAGAGATTTCCGGCAACAGCCTTCATCTCCTCCTCAAGGATCAGCAGATCCTTTGTCTTGGATCCCATGATGACATCAACATCGATCCCATGTTCCTTTAACCATTTTACCTGCGGGTATACCGGAGCGGTTCCGACACCGCCCGCAACGAACAGATATTTTTTCTTCTTTAATTCTTCGATATCTTCTTTTACGAAATCAGACGGATTTCCAAGCGGCCCGACAACGTCGCGGAAGGAATCTCCGGCCTGTAACGCGGACATACGCTCTGTGGACGCGCCCACTGTCTGGAATACGATGGTGATCGTCTCCTTCTCACGGTCATAATCACAGATCGTAAGCGGAATGCGCTCGCCCTTCTCATCCATCTTCACGATCACAAACTCACCCGGTTTGCAGTTCGCGGAAATTCTCGGGGCTTTTACGACCATCAGATAGATCTTATCTGCAAGCTTTTTTGCCTCTAAAATAGGATACATATCCCATACCTCCTGTTTCCTGAGTCTTTCTGCACCTGAGATTTTCGGCACAGAAATCATACGATTGCAGCACAATGGCTGCTTTCTCATCCATCACACACTGATTGCAGATCTGACTCCGATGTGTTTTCGGATATCAGACCATTCACACACACTTATTGCCCGCTGTTCTTACAGCAATACGGCAATATTAGAGATATTTTATCATCTTTTGCCTGGATGCGCAACATAGTTTCCTTTATTTTTCTGTACTTCTGTATCACTTTCCTGTAACGCAGTGATTATTTGTAACTGTTCAGTAGTTCTGCGCACTTGCTGCGCTGACCGTAAGAAAACATAGGCTGGAAGACAAAAATCCCATCAGCGAAGCTGATCTGGAATGGATTTTTGCACGTAACTATGAAGGTACGGAATCGTTACGATTATTTTCACAAGCCCACTTCTTTTCTGCAGCTGTACCTGACAATTTCTAGACTTCTCCCAGTTCCAGCGCTTTTTTTCCAATCCGCTCATATCTGCGGAATTCATAGCAGAGATCAAAATATGTCTGCTCATCGCTGTCCGCTGTAACTTCCCAGTCCGGGTCTTTATCCAGGTTCGGAAGCCAGGTGTCCGCCATGTACTCGTAATCGATCCATGTGATGTGGGCTGTGTCGCAGTACGGGAGGAATGCCTCGTAAATTTCAGCGCCGCCAATGATGTAGATGTCCTCCGACTTGAACTGCTTTAAGAATTCCATGGCATCCTTTAAATTATGAAAGATCTCGCATCCTTTTACTTTGTACGCCTCATCTCTCGTGAGGACCACATTTTTTCGTCCTGCCAATGGCTGTCCTGCCGGAAGACTTTCCAGTGTCTTTCTTCCCATGACGATCACTTTTCCCTTTGTCTCCTCACGGAAAAGCTTCTGGTCATCCGGGATCGTCACCAGGAGTTTCCCTCTGTTTCCAATGGCCCAGTGTTTATCTACTGCCGCAATGATATTCATGGCTGTTTCCTCCTTTATATCCTGCCGTTTCGTAACTGTTCCGTACCTTCGCCTGCTGAACCTGCACCGACAGTTTTTTTCCTGGTCCCCGGCAGCAGTTACGCTGTTTATTACATTGTTTAACATTTTATCGTTCTGGATCCGCGTCATTCATGCATTCCCGCCGGATGACCTTCAATGTCGCCGCCGCGTTTAAGAGAAACGCAAAATCCGGCTGTTCTTCCTGCTTTACGCCTTTATGGTATGTTGCGAGCATGATTTTCAGCTGCTCTTCCTCTGTGGGGTATTTCCTGATGATCTCAACGATCTCATCTTTTGTCCGTTTTAATCCCGCTTCCAGATAATCCCATACCCGGTCCGCGGAAAATTCTTCCTTCTTTAATCACGGAAGCAGCGCTGTCCCTGCGTCCTCCGGTGTCAGGATCCCCACATGGGTGATGAATATCCTTTTTGCTCCCGCATGGCGCAGCTTTTCCACCGCGTCCAGAGACATCTGATACCCTACAAGATAGCATGGCATGTAAACCTCGCTGGTGGTCACACCCACAGTCTCACTCGCAAAGATCACATCATGGTCTACCATGTAGGACAGGGAACATTTCGTGTGTCCCGGTGTCTCGAATACCGTGATCTTATGATCACCGAAATCCAGGATATCTCCCTCTTTTACGACCTTGTCTACCACAAGATCTTCATCCCGGTAGTCCGGGGCTTTTGTAAGTCCGGCCCCCTGCGCTGCCGCGTCGGAGAGTTCACGCATCGTCTTTTTTGCTGACGGTTTTTCCAGGATCTTCTTTGCGTAAGCACTTCCATAGACCACAAGATCCGGCCATTCCTTTCTGAGAAACGGGACACCGGAAATATGGTCATAATGGGAATGGGACAGGAGAACCGCGTCTAATGGCCTGTCTCCCAGTTCCCGTTTTATATTTTCGATCATTTTGTCCGCAGAATATGCCATTCCGGCGTCAAAGAGCACGTTTTTTTCTCCCTTTATGAGGTAAGCCGCCCGGCTCGCGTCTCCGCAGACGCAGACGATATAGTCGTTTTTCATTTTGTCCTCCGTTCAACCGGCACACGCCGAAGTCCATTCTTTTTTTCGAATCCCTATTATAATGAATTTCTCTGTGATTGGCAAGTTTTCATCTTGTGTATACAAAAAAAAGCCGTTATAATGGGAATGCATCCGGCGGTGTGGACGGTGCTCGGAAGCACCGGACTGCTTTTCGCCAGACTTTAACCAAGGAGAGAACACATTATGATAAAATTTGAACGCACAAGCGTCATGAACTTTGAAAATGCCATGCGCGGCGCAAGAAACCCGATGAACAGCTGGGGACGTATGGACAGCAGCTATAATGAGGACGGAGATTTTGTCTTTGGACCGAACGATCTCGATCTTGCGAAGCGTCTCCGCATGGCTGGAAGCGACCACAGAAAGTTTATCCGCCAGATCTTTGTATCCGTGGATATTACGGCTCCGCTCTACTGGTGGAAGGAATATGACACCTACAAAGTGGCGACTGTTGCAAACTCCACAAGCACCATGCATAAAATCCACTCCAAGCCGTTCGACATCGATGATTTCAGCCATGACCATATGACTCCGGACACTCTCGCTTACATGCAGACCGTTGTAGACCGCCTTGAGCAGATCCGTCTGAAATACATGAACGAGGGAAAAAATAAGGAGGACTGGTACGACATGATCCAGCTTCTCCCGTCCAGCTACAACCAGATGCGCACCTGCACGATGAACTATGAGACACTCGTCAATATTTATCATGCGAGAAAGGCTCACAAGCTTGTGGAGTGGCATACCTTCTGTGACTGGATCGGGACTCTGCCGTATGCAAAAGAGCTGATCATTGCGGACTAATTTTTTTGTGATAACTTCATAACTTGAAAAAGAATGTACCTTGGCACATTCTCGCGCCTCGCGCGGTCGCTTGCGACAATCTACGTCTTCGCGCGAGTGCGCATCTTTGTGCCTTTTTATGTAACAGGGAATTCCTCTGAATTTCCTGTTACATAAAAAACCGCTGCCCGGCGCCTTAGTTATGGTGCCGGGCAGTTTTTGATCATATCTTATCATAAATTGATCGGGACCGGAATCTCTTTCTGCAGCGCCAGAGAGTAGATCACGGCTTCCTTCACCTTTTTCCCGGTGATCTGGGTAAGTGCCTTTGCGTAGTAGAAGAGCTGGATCTGGTAGCGGTCCAGAAGTATATTCTCTCCGCCTTCTTTTACCCGGTCTGTCTTGTAATCCACAAGTACGAGACCGTCATCCTCCTCGAACCAGGCGTCGATGATACCCTGTAACAGGATCAGCGCATCGGAATCCGCCTTGTCCATCTCCCGTGCAGGGATACCCACCACAAACTGGCTCTCTTTCCGCAATTTTCCGTTCCGGTCCGCCTGTTTCATACGGGCTGCAATATCAGAATGGAAAAACTTCGTCAGGACACCCGGATAGACCATGTCGATGGCGGTCTCCTGCATCCGCTTTTCCTCACTGATCCGGTCGAGTTCTTTTACGATATCATCGTAACCGGAAATTTCCGCAAAGCGGATCAGCTCCAGGGCACGGTGGTAGGCGGTACCGCGGTCGGAGGCACGCTTTATTCTGGCTTTTTCTTCGGACGCTGTATCAGACCTGTTATCAATAATTTCTGAATCTTCTTTTTCCCTGACGTTCTTAATCAAAAACGCACTCTCCGCGTCATCCACAAACTGCCCCTGTTCCTTAAGCTCCGAAACCGACATCTTTGCGTGCAGCGTAAGGTCCGCCGCGTAAGGATATTTTACCCCGATGAGCCCCGGAATTTCCTCCGGCTGCGCTTTCCGCAGCTGTTCCAGTTCCAGATAGATCTTTGCCTTCTCCTCCTGGTTCTTCGCCTCCTCCACGAGAAGGTCCTTCACCGGAACATTCTTCACATCGAGGGTGTTTTTCGCCCCGTTTGACGCCATCAGGATCCAGTCCATATAGGAGGATGCCGCGCTTAAGGTCGTAAACGGCAGCGCGCCGCCAGCCGGGATCCCGCCCCATTTTTCCAGCTTGTTGTCCATATACTTGTCGCCTGCGGTGATGATCAGTTTTTCCTTCGCACGGGTCATGGCAACATAGAGAATACGAAGCTCCTCGCCCATATTTTCCAGATTTGACCGTCTCGCCAGGACATTTTTCTTTAACGTCGGTGCCTTGACCTTCTTCTCCGGGTCGAAGAAATCCGCTGCGATTCCAAGCTCCTCGTCAATCAGGATCCGTCCTCTCGCATCCTGTCGGTTGAATTTCTTTCCGCATCCGGCTAAGAATACCACCGGGAACTCCAGACCTTTGCTCTTGTGGATGCTCATGATCCGCACCGCGTCGTCATGTTCCCCGGAGCGGGACGCCTCGCCGAAGTCGGTGTTGTATTTTTTTAACTTCTCGATGTACCGGATAAAGTCGAAAAGTCCCTGATAACTGGTCTTCTCGTAATCTTCCGCTTTCTGCACCAGCATAGCGAGGTTCGCCTGTCTCGTCTTTCCGGCCGGCATGGCGGCGGCGTACTTGTCGTACCCGGTGAGGTCGAAGACCCGGTAGATCAGACGGGAGACCGGGAGGTACATAGATTCTTTTCTCAGAGTCGTCAGGAGATTTCGGAATGCTGCCAACTTTCGATAGATAACCGCATCTTCCTCCGATTCCCCGTGTTTCTCCATATATCTTTTTACTGCCCCATAAAACCCAATATCTTCTCCGCGGTCCGGATCCTTCTTGAATTCCGCCATCACGATGGCCAGTTCCCGGTCCTTCATGCCGCCGATGGGCGACTTTAACACACCTGCTAACGGAATATCCTGCATCGGATTGTCGATGAGAGCCAGCATGTTGAGCACTGTCTCCACCTCCACCGCTGTGAAATACCCTGTCCTGGACTCCGCGTAGGCGGGGATCCCTGCTGCTCCAAGGACACTTAAAAATTCCTCGGACCACCCGGAGAGACTGCGGAGCAGGATCACGATGTCCTTCTTCTTTAACGGCTCATACTCCCCGGTCTTCCCGTTGAAGATCTTCATCCCGTGTTCCGGGTCCGTGAGCTTTTTGATCTCCCCGGCGATAAGTCTCGCCTCCGCCTCCTTCGCCGTATAGTCCGCCTTCTCCTCATCCATGCCGTCAAACAGCGGATCCCCGGTATTTAAAAGCAGGACCTCCGTCTTCGCTTGCCCGTCCACCGGTGTCTCGGGAAATTCCGCCCCTGGATATAAAGCCGCGTCATCTGTGTACTTAATATTTCCAAGCTGCTTCGTCATGATCCGGTAGAACACGTCGTTGATGCTGGAAAGCACCTCCGGGCGGCTTCGGAAGTTTTTGTGGAGTTCGATTTTCTGGTACAGCCCGTCCTCTTTCCCGTAGGACTCATACTTCTCCAGAAACAGCTCCGGTTTTGCGAGACGGAACTTGTAGATGCTCTGCTTCACATCCCCCACCATGAACACATTCGGCGTCCCGAACCGCTCCCTGGAAACACAGCGGATCAGCGTCTCCTGAACCTCGTTGCTGTCCTGATACTCATCCACAAGAATCTCCTCATAGATTTCCGAAAGCTCGTCCGCCACTGCCCCCGGTCTGTGGTCCAGGCTGCCGCCTGTGAGAACTTCCAGTGCAAAATGTTCCAGGTCATTAAAGTCCACCAGGTTCTTCTCCTCCTTCGCCTCCTGGAATCTCGCGGAAAATTCCTCAGCAAGCTCCAGGAGCATCAGGATCGGCTCCCGGCAGGCGTCGAGATCCGCAAACACCTCGTCGATATCTCCCGGCAGGTACAATGCTTTCATCTTCTTGATGCCGTCCTTCGCGACATTCCTGTAGGCCGCCGCCTGTTCTTTCTTCTCCGGGTCCACATTTTTCCCCCGGACAGCCGCCAGTCTTCCAAATTTCAGCCCCTCAAGGCACTCCGCGATCTCCCGGTAAGTTCCAGCTTCCTTGAGTTCTTCCATTCCCCGGATGTCTTCCGCTAACATCGGCGCATATGCCTGGGGACCGTCTTCCTCAGCTGCAAGATCCGCTGCCCCGTAAAGTCCATCTAAGAATTCTTCCGCCTGGCGTTTCACATCCTGGATCAGATACTTCATCCATGCGGTCTCCTCCATAGGATCCCTGTCTTCACCGGTTCCGCCAGCCCGAAGTTCTTTCCTGCAGGCCGCGATCCACTCTCCCGGCCACGGATTGCTCTGGGAAAACTCCCACACCTTTAAAATATACTCTTCCAGTCCACCATCTGTCCGTCCTGTGGCATAGGTATCCACAAACTTTATGAACCGTTCATCTTCCCTTCCGTAATATTCCTCCAGAAGTTCCTTCATCACATCGGCTTTTAAGAGCATCAGCTCGCCTTCATCCGCCACCCGGAATCCAGGATCCAGATCCAGCTCGTGGAAATGTTCCCTCAAAAGGTTTAAGCAGAAGCTGTCGATGGTGGTGATCTTCGCGTGGTGGATCAGCGTGTTCTGGCGCTCCAGATTCTTATTCCCCGGATCCTCGTCGAGAAGCTTTCCGAGTGCCGTCTCCACACGCTCCCGCATCTCCGCCGCCGCCGCGTTCGTGAAGGTCATGACCAACAGCTTATCGATATCCACCGGGTGTTCCGGGTCCGTGATCATGCGGATGATCCGCTCAACGAGGACCGCCGTCTTTCCGCTTCCTGCTGCCGCCGAGACAAGGAGATTCCGGTGTCCCGTCTCAATGACTTTTTTCTGCTCGTCTGTCCACTTTGTCGCCATTACAGAATCTCCTTTCCGTCATTTTCTTTTCCAGGCGATTTCCTTTTCCCGCTTTCTATGCCCTCTAAAGTTTTCTTCTTCGTTTTACCGGGATCCAGCTGTACAGGATCGACCTTATCTGCAGCCTCTTCCACTGCACCGGAATCCATCTCTTCCCCATCTTCTTCCTGGTCGATCTCCTTCCAGATCTCCTGCGCCTTCATAGGCTTAAATCTCCGGAATCCATACCCATCAGTCTTCAGATCAAACCCACACACACTGTGGTACGGACAGTAATCGCACGCCGTCCGGTTCCCCTGCTTGTAGGGATCCACTGCCACATTTCCATCCAGAATCTCCTCGCCCATCTCCCTGAGCTTCTGATTTACATAATCTGTCAAATGGGCAAACCGTTTTCCTCCAGCCACAGAGGACTTTAACTCCTGCACATACCCGTCCTTCAGTGCCACCGGGATCACATCTGATTCCTTCTCGATCTCCCGGTCCATATGCCGGATCACGTCGAGACTGCTGTTCACGAGACCATTCATGCGGAGCTTCCTTAAGATTCCCGCCTCGATCTCCTCGTCCGTCATTCCGTCCTCCCGGTCGATCACAGGATCATCGATATGGTAATAGAAGATTCCTGCCGGAACCGCCTGTTTCCCCGGATGCCGGCTCTCCTGGAGCTTTAACGCCGCGTCCATGTAGACCACAAGCTGAAGCTGCAGCCCATGGTACAAAAGCGCCAGGTCAAAGGACGTGCTTCCCGACTTATAGTCCATGATCTTCACATAGATCTTGTCCTCATCCTCAAACACGTCCATGCGGTCGATCCGCCCGCGAAGGTTCACGGCTTCCCCATCCTTCAGCGGGATCCGCGTGCTCACATCCACCTCGAACGCCTCCGGCTCAAAATCGCCCTTCCGGATCTGGTAGATCAGCGCACGCACCGTCCGGTCCGTGATCCGCTCCACCTTTTTTTCCAGGTAGGCGTTTCTCGCGGAACTCTTCATGATCGTGTTCCGGTACTTCGCGGAGACTTCCTCCACCGCCCGCTTCACGAGAGCTCGCCGCTCCGCGTCCGTGATGGTCCGGAAATCCTTTCCATGGTCACGCACATTGCGGAAAAAGGTGTCCAGGGACTGGTGGAACAGATTTCCCATGTCGGAGAGGTCCAGCTCATACTCCCTTCCCGCCCGGAGCCCAAGTCCATGATTCAGGAAGTGGGAGTAGGCGCATCCAGCGTAACCTTCCATTCTCGTCACACTGCCCCTTAAAAGTGTTCCGTAGAGCTCTCTCGCCGCCGCCCGGCCGATGCCGCCTTTCTTATAAGAATAGGCCACGGCTTTCGCGAGATCTTCCATCTCCTTCGCTTTCGCCTCATCGGAAGACAGGAAACTGTAAAGCTCCCGCGCCTTCTCATTCTCCGGATCCATCAGCCGGTCCGGCTCCTGAAGCCAGGAAAGTATGGCTCTTCCCGCCGCCGTCACAGAAACATCCGGTCGTTTTTCCGCTTCCGTCTCCCGGATAAAGAGGTCCGGGAACCGTTTTTTCATCTCCCCGATAATTCCGGACGGCCGTGTCTGTTTTCCCTCCGCCGTCACCGTCGGGTAAGATAAGATCAGCTGATCCGACGGCTTCGTCATCATGAGATAGAGGTAAAATCGTTCCATAAAGCCCTCTTCCCTGGCCGTTGGTGCCAGCTCCATAGAATTCTTCTTTAGGATCTCCCTCTCATTGTCCGTAAAAAGACCGCCTTTCGAGTGGTCCGCCGGAACCACGCCCTGGCTCACACCAAGGAAAAAGAGGACCTTGATCTTATCGAGTCTCGTTCTCTTCAGGTCACCGCAGACCACCCGGTCCGCCCCCGCGGGGATCATTCCCACAGAGAGCTCCGAAAAGCCCGCGGAAAGGATCTCCGCGTACTCTCTCCTTGACACGCACTCATCGCCCAACAGGCTCTTAAACTTCTCGAAAAGCTCGATGACAAGACCATAGATCTCCTCGTACTCCCTCGCCTCCCGGTCCATGCCGGAATCCGCGAACCTCTCCGAAAACTGTTCCAGCTTTTCCTCGGCTCCCAGGGTCTCCAGGAGCTCTTTTAAGGCATCCGTCACCACCGCCACCGGAACTCCCCGTCCGGCGCAGCGCTCTCTTAAAACACGGAGCGGTTCCATGATCTTCTCCCGGAACGCATTCATCTCCACAAGATTTAAATTTTCTCCGCCCTCAAAGTTCTTCTCCCACGCCGCGTCCCACTTCGCAAATCCCCGGATCCCCATGGCCCGCACATAGATCTCCAGCCGGTCCACGGCCTCCGTCTCCTCTGTCACGAGCCCGGTCCTCAGATACCGGAACATGCTCTCATAGTCAAAGCCCTTCTGCAAAATATCCAGGGCGCTCTGGATCAGCCGGATCAGCGGATTTCCCGACACATCCCGGTTTTCATCTAAGAACAACGGGATCCTATTCTCTTCAAAGCTTCTCGTGATCTCCCGGCCATATCCCGAAAGATCCCCGCAGACCAGGGCGATATCCCGATAGCGGTACCCGTCCTTTTTCACCAGTTCCTCGATCCGGTTCGTGATAAAGTCGATCTCATCCGCCGGGTTCTTTGCCTGAACCAGCATAATCTCCCTCTCTCCGCCGTAGTACCGGGTATACGGATAGCGGAAAAACGTCCTCTCAAGATGGTCAAGAGCCGGGCTGTTCCGGAACCGCACAAGCGGGCGTTTGGAAAAGACGAGGTCCTGGTAAATTTTCGCCCCGTTTTCCTCCGCCAGCTGTTTCAATTTTCCTGTCATTTTCCGGCTCATATCAAAAAGATCCGTCTCATCCGACTCTGCCGTAAGATCCATCCCCGGCTCCATCGTCGCGGACACCGTCACAAAGACATTCCGGCAAAGTTTCAGTAAAATCCCGATAAGCCGGTACTGGACCGGCGTAAAGCCCGTGTAGCCGTCTAAAACCATGGTACTGTCCTTCAAAAGGGCAGACTGGTCCGCCACCTGGCAGAGCACATCAAGAAGTTCCTCCAGCGTGATATATTTCTCCTTCGTAAACTCCCGGAACGCCTCAAAGATCACTTCCATATCCGAGAGCTTCGCAGCTAAAATCTGTCCCACATGTTCTCCGGCTGTCTGCGCCTTTAAGTCCTCCGGAGTTGCCCCGTACTGGTAGAGTTCCGAAAGCATGGACTTGATCTCACTGATAAATCCCGGGCGGTTTAAGTGGGAGGAAAACATGGTGAGCTCGTCCATCTTTTCCCCGGCAAGCCTTCTGAGGACCATATTTTTGCCCGTATCGTCCAGCACCTCCGGCTGCGGCAGGGAGAGCTCCGAAAAGATCCGGTAAGCCAGGCGCTCAAAGCTCACGATGTCGATGTTCAGTGTCCCGTGGTTCGGGTGGAGTCTCACGATCTCCTTCTGGGCCTGCATCGTCGCCTGTTCCGGCGTCACCACAAAAAACCTGCCCTCCGGTTCCTTCGCGGACAGCTCGATGATCTTCCTGTATATATATTCTGTTTTTCCGGCACCGGAACCGCCGGCGATGATGCATAATCCCATGTTATCCTCCTGCTATATGAAAAAGAATGTGCCTTGGCACGTTTCCACACCGTGCACGCTCTTCTGTGACCGTCTGCGCCTTCGCGCGGTATGCGCATCCGGACACTCGGAACATATCATTCTCTCTCAACCGTATATGCTCCGAAGGGAATTGTCAAGTTCTTTATCGCGCAGCTACCGGAGTCGGATTTTTCTCCTACGTCTCTCCTATCGGCTCCGGGATCATGAATCTTTTTCCTGCAGTTCTCATAGAATATACAAAATATTTCGTGAAAAGGATCTATTCCATGAGTTCAAAAACAAAGATCATCGTCCTCAGAATGAAGGAGATCATCTACACCGCGCTTTTTATCGGCTTTGCCATCGTCCTCATCATGCTCTTCCTCTTTATGTTCCGCCCGAAGAAGGACAACATCTCCGGGAGCACGGCAGACCAGACCGCCGAGAACGCCTCATCGGCCGCTCCTGCCTCCGCTACATACGTTCCGGGACTTTATTCGTCCCCCATCGTTTTGGGCAGCGAGAACGTCAATGTGGAGGTCGCAGTGGACCACACATGGATCCGATCCGTGGCTCTCGTGCCTTTGAGTGACTCTGTGGAGACCATGTATCCCCTGATGGCGCCTGCCATGGATTCGATCTCCGAACAGATTCTGGAAAACCAGAGTCTTGAAGGGCTGGAATATCCGGCGGGATCCCAGTATACCTCCATGGCGCTGGTGTCGGCGGTAAAGACGGCACTCTCCAAAGCATCTGAATAGGAATTAATTCTCCTATCTGTAGTACCTTCTCCTTCTGCTCTTTAAAGCCCGGCACTTTCTTTCCTGAAAATGGCGGGCTTTTATCAGTGTTTATGTACTGCTCATGTTCTTCCTCAATTTTTGTTACAGTTCAGCCATGCGCTGGTTTGAATGAGAAAGTGTGTTGCAAGCTTGCTTGCATAAGCACTTTTTCATCCAAATCAGCATATGGTGGAACCACCAAGCTTCTTGTTTTCATGAATATGAAAACAAGAAGATGTAATGGCTGAACTGTAACCAATTTGTTTATTATTTTTAAATTACCTACTTGACAAATCGTTTTTCCTCCTGTATACTCTTCACCATAGTAACAATTTACCACGCTAAATCGAAATCTTAATACTACGATAAATCAATCAGTATACAAGGAGGAACCATCCATGAAGAAATTCAACCAGCTTCTCATCTTAGGTACAACACTTTTATTATCCGCTGCGGCACTCACCGGATGTTCCGGTTCCTCCGCACTGGGCGCTACGACAGCACAGACGACTTCCGGTGAAACAACAACTCCGCAGACAGACGCAGGGATCATTGCCTCCGAGACAACCGGTTCCAATAACCGTCTGAACGACATCTTAGAGCGCGGCTACATCGAGATCGCCACCGAGCCGTATTTCGCTCCGAACGAGTTCATTGATCCTACAAAGAGCGGTGAGGACGCCTACACCGGTTCCGATATCGAACTTGCAAAGTTTATCGGAGAATCCCTCGGCGTCGAGGTCCGTTTGAAACCGATGGATTTCACAAGCGTTCTCGGAAGCATCACGACCGGAAAATATGATCTTGCGATCTCCGCCTTAGCCTACACACCGGCAAGAGCTGAGACCATGAACCTCTCCAAGGGTTACTATTTCGGAGACGAAGATCCGCAGACAGCATACGGCATTCTGGTCCGCAAGGAAGATGTTGACAGCATCAAATCCTTCAACGATCTTGCAGACAAGGTGGTCGTTGCCCAGAATGGTTCCCTTCAGGAGCAGTTCGTACAGGAGCAGATCCCGGCTTACAAAAAATACAACCGTGTTTCCTCCACAAACGATGGTTTCCTGATGGTCGAGACCGGAAAGGGTGATGTGATAGTCGCAGCCCTCAGAATGGCAAGATTATATCTGGAATCCAACCCGGACAGCAATCTTGTGATCGTCCCGAACCTGTATTTCAAAGTTGATCCTGAAACACAGGGAACAAGAATCGGTATCCCGAAGGGTGAGGATGCCCTCACAGACCGGATCAACGAGATCATCGACGAAGTCGTTGAGAAAGATCTTTACAATCAGTGGTACGACGAGTATACGGAGTACGCGAAGAGCCTTGGCATTATCGAATAATTCGATCCTTTGATATAACCCCGCGGCCGCGGTCAGGCCGCACCCCTTCACCGGTACCTTCCCCAGGTGCCGGAACCCCTTGGTCATGGGAGGTTATCCCCAGAATATCTCATGACAAAAAAGACGATCCGCAATTACCTGGCGGTTCGTCTTTTTTTGTTCCATCTTTATCTGCCGCATTCGTTTGTTTCTTCCTACACTTCCCAGTCAGAATCCAGAAAACCTTCCCCGTAGACTTCCTGAGCCTCAGAGACGATCATAAACGCTCTGGGATCGATATCATAGACGATCTTCTTCGCCTTGTAGAACTGCTTTCTGTCCAGAACACAGATCACGGTCTTTCCATCTTCTTTCCGATAAGCTCCTTCGCTCTTTAAAAAGGTACAGCCGCGCTCCAGCTCATCCATCAGCTCATCGGCGATCTCCTTCGGTTTTTCTGTAATGACCGTTATCATGGTGCTCTTATTCATACCATAAAGGATCACATCGATCACATATGTTCCCACCACCATGTTAATGAGTCCATAAAGACCGGATTCGATATTCCGGAATACCACCATGGAAAGCAGGATGATCACAAGGTCCGTCGCCATGACCGCTTTTCCGGTCTGCATGTGCGGACAATACTTTTGTAAAAGCTTTGCGGCAATATCGCCTCCGCCTGTGGTAGAGCCGCGCATGAATATAACGGCAAGACTGATTCCGATCAGCACTCCGCCGAAAAGGCAGGATACCATCTTATCGCCGGAATACACCGGAAAATACGGTGTCACCAGACCATCCAGAATCACGGTCATGATCGCAACTGTCTTCAGTGTTTTGATCGTCTTCTCCTTTCCCAGATAGATCCAGGACGCGATCAGAAGCGGAATATTGATCAGAAATGTCAGGGTACCGATTGGGAGATTCGTCAGACGGTTTAACAGGATCGCCATACCGCTGGCTCCTCCCGGTGCGATATCAATGTTGTTGATAAAGCAGTGGAGAGCGACGGCCTGTACAAAGCCGCCCGCCACATCTGCCAGAAGATCCAGAGCAAGCTCTTTTCCCCTCATCTTTTCCATAAGATTACCCCCTTATATCTGCCAGTCTGAATTCATCTAATCCCGATATAATTCTTCAAATAATTCCACCGGCACATACGCCTTCACATGGATCCCGTCATCCTGATACTCCTCCGAAAGAAGCTGTCCGCTCTTCCGGATCGTCTGGATCCGTCCGGCATCCCTGTAAGCGAATACCTTCTCAAAGTAGATCCTGCGGTTTCTCAAAATTATGGCAAACAGATCCAGCAGTTCCTCAATGCCCTCTCCTGTCTTTGCCGATAATTTCACTTTATAATCCGCGGACATATCCCTGCAGGCGGTATCTGCGTCCGGGCGGTCCACCTTGTTGAATACCGTGATGATCTCCTTGTCCTTGATGTCCAATCGGCGCAGAGTCTCATAGACCACATGCATCTGCATGTCCATCTGCGGGTTCGAACAGTCCACCACATGAAGGATCACATCACAGTACCGCGCCTCCTCCAGAGTGCTCTTGAACGCCTCCACCAGATGGTGCGGAAGCTTTCTGATAAATCCTACTGTGTCCGTCAAAAGGACCTTTTCCCCGCCTGGAAGCGTCAGCGCCCTCGTCGTCGGATCCAGGGTCGCGAAAAGCTTATCTTCCGCCAGGATCCCGGCTCCTGTGAGCTTATTTAAGAGCGTAGATTTTCCGGCGTTCGTGTAACCCACAATGGCCGCCGTCAGCGTTCCGCTCTGCTCTCTCTGTTTCCGTACCACATCCCTGTGGCGCTCCACATCCTGGAGTTCCGATTTTAACTGGCTGATCCGCTCGTGGATCCGTCTTCTGTCCACCTCAAGCTTCGTCTCACCCGGTCCCCTCGTACCGATTCCGCCGCCAAGTCTCGACAGGGAATTCCTGAGACCCACAAGGCGGACGGCGCGGTATCTTAACTGCGCAAGTTCTACCTGGATCTTCCCCTCTCTTGTCTTTGCACGGGCGGCAAAGATATCGAGGATGATCATCGTCCGGTCCATGACCTTCGTGTCCAGAGCGTCCTCCAGGTTTTTTAACTGTGCCGGGGAGAGCTCATCGTCGCAGACAACGCCGGTAGCGCCGGACTCCCAGACCATCTCCTTCAATTCCTGGATCTTACCTTTTCCGAGGTATGTTCCCGGATGGATATTTTCCCGGTTCTGGATCACGACTCCCACGGTCTCAGCTCCCGCGGTCTTTACAAGCTCCCGAAGCTCCTCCACGGACTCCTCCGTGTCATCGGAGGCGTTCGTGCTGGCAGCAAACAGGATGACCCGTTCCTGCTGCTCACCGATCTCTATCAATTCTGCCATTCTTTCTCCTATCTTGTCACGAGAAACGCGATCTCATGATCTGCCTTCTCGTCCTGTCCATACTGCTCCTCGTAGCTTCGGAACAGCTCCAGCGCCTTCTCATACTGGCCCAGGTACTCATAACACACGGCCTGGTTGAAGGCGATCTCTTTCTTTGCCCGGTCATCAGAGAGGGCAAGTCCCGCCTCCGCGTGCTGCAGCGCTTCCTCATAATTGCCTTTTTCCATCGCAGCCATCATCCAGCGGTTGTAAACTTCCGTGCTGGAAAAGCCCTCATCCACGAGAGTCTGGTAGAGCTCATCCGCCTTCTCCTCGTCTCCGGCAGTCATATATGCCGCCCCCAGGGCTTCCATCGCCTCTGCGTAGCCTGTAACCTCATGTTTCGCATCCGCGCTCTTACCGGACTCCAAGCGGTTCTCAGCACCATCCTGATCCCCGGAATTCGCGAGGCTCACCGCGCCGAGGTAGTAATACTCGGCTCTCGGCTTATCCACCTTCGTCAGGGTATCGTAAGTATACGCCGCGGCACCATAGTCCCCCAGCATAAATTCTGCCTCACCGCGGTACTTTAATACATCGATCTCAAAAGAGGTCACCCGCGTTGTCTGGTCGATCAGGCTGTCAAACTCCGCGACAGCCCCCTCGTAATCACCGCTTTCCATGAGGGCGATGCCGTTCTCCCTGCTCTCCTTCATCTCACTGGTCACATGGCTGCAACCGGTGAGGAGGAGCAGCATACCGGATAGAAATAACGCTGATACAATGCTCTTTTTTATTTTGCTTATTTTTCTTGTTTTCTTATACTGTTTATACATTTTAAATTTTACGTTTTATTTCGTTTCTTTATACGCTTTGTAAAGTCTTTTCATGAACCTTCAGCTTCAGCACGCTCTGGCCTCGGGAATTCTTTCCCTTTCTCCACATTTTACGCACGCGTCGTGCTTCCGAATCCACCATTTCTCACCTCATCGGCCTCATCATCCACCGTAATTCCGTACTCCACGAAAATCCCCTGGGAGAAACCTGTTCCTGATTCCACTTCCACGGTCTTTCCCTCGCGGCTGTCATTGGTGAGCTTCACCTGGATATGGCCCTCGTTGTCAGATCCGTAGTAGTCGCTGTCGATGATCCCGACGGTATTGTTTAACTGCAGACGGAACTTAAATCCAAGTCCGCTTCTCGGATAGAGCTTTAATACCCAGCCGTCATCGATCCGGGCGCGGATCCCTGTGAGGATCTTTGTCATCTCGCCCGGTTTCAGCGTGAACGCTGCCGGTGCGAAGAAATCATATCCGGCAGAGCCTGCTGTGGCACGCTTCGGAAGTCTGATCCCATCGTAGATTTCCCTGATCACTTCTTCTGTATCCTGCGGGTGTTCCCCCTGCCAGTCTTTTTTAAACTGCTCAAAGCTTACTTTTTCAAATTTTGCGATTCTCTGCATGATGTCTCCTCTTCGTAAATGGTCTCCCACTACTATACCAAGACCCCGCCCCCTTTTCAAGCGTTTCAGACAGAAAATCCGGCAGAATGCACTGCGTTATTGCGGCAATGTGTCCACTGCCCACAGTATATTCTGCCGGATGATTCCGCCTCGCACGTACATTTTTATGTGGTTATCCAAACAGCCGCGACACTCTCAGATGTTCTCTCCAGGCTGCTGTTTTCCCGAAACCTTTCTCTATAAAATATACGATATCATCTCAATCCCGAAAATGATCACATATAAAATAAATCCCGGATTCAGGTACACATACTTCCTGTACGGTGTCGGCCACCCGTTCTGGCGTCCCATCTGCCACCAGTAGCGGCGTCCATCCCGGAAGAAAAAATAGATTCCGGCTGCAACGAGAAGCAGGATCATAACAAAGCCTGCCGCAGAAAACGCTGCTGCCATCGCGCCCATCCCCAGCGCATTTAATCCATTTTCCACCAGCACAAGAACCATGGAAAAGGAATTCACCGCCATATGGAGCAGCACGTTATAGAAGATCCGGTTCGTCCGCACCGCCACATAACCGAGGATCAGCCCGATCACCACCGCGTACAGGCATTGGTTTAAATTTCCGTGCATGAGTCCGAACATGACCGCACAGAAGACAACCGCCGTCCGGTCCCCGAACCGTCTCGCCTTCTTTAGGAGAACTCCCCGGAAGATAAACTCCTCCATAAACGGGGCGATCAGGCAGGTGTAGATCACCATTCCCGGTGTCAGCTCATCCAGAGCGTCCATCACCGGGTTCATATCCGTAGCCGGAACTCCCGTGAACATGGAAATAAATACGTCCAGGAACACGCCGAGGAAATTAAAGATGTACCCAAGTCCCAGGCACATGAAAAGCGCCGACATCCAGACCTCCGCCGGAAGTGTATGAACCGGTCTCCGATCCGATCTCACAAAACATGTCATCGGAATTACCAGAAGGAACGGAACTCCGATAGAAAAGATATACTGCACCAGGACTCCCGTCCACGGGGAATCAAAAAGCCCGGAAAGCAGACGCGCTCCGCCGCTTCCCAGGCCATGGATCCGGTGCCATACCAGGCCATAGAAAGCGCTGCCCAGGTACTGGAACCCTGAGCAGGCGCACATGGCAAGGCATAAAATTGTAAACGTGATCAGAAAATCTCTTCGTTTATGCACCATATTCTTCCTTCATGATCTCACTGCTTCTCGCAATGAACTTTGTCATACGCTCCGGGGAAAGACTTCCGTGAGCGAGCTTTGCAAGGTCATAGAGCTGTTCGCAGAGCATCGGTGTCTTCTCGCCGTCCCTGTTGTTTAACACATACTTTACAAGGCCGTTGTTTGCGTTGAGGACAAGTGTCTCCTCCGCCGGGAACAGATCGGAACCGCCGCCGTACATGCTGTACATCTTCATCATATCCTGCATTCTGCGGCTCTCCTCGGACACAGTGATCATGGACGCGAGGCCCTCGTTTTTCAGCTTCTCGACCTTGACGTTCAGTTTGTCATTTCCGATGGCCTTCTTGAAGACCTCCGCAAGAGTCTCGGCATCCTTCTTCTCCTGCTCCTTCGCGGCCTCATCTGTCTCCTCAGAATCCTTGAAGGTCTCGTTGACATCCGCGTCGATGCGCAGGAACTTCAAGCCCTCATTCTTCTGCTCCACATGCTGCATAAACGGAGAATCGATCGGATTCGGAAGGATCACAGCGTCGATTCCAGCTTCCCTGAACATGTTGATATACTGGCTCTGCTCTTTCTCGTCAGTTACATAAAAGATCTTGTTCTCGTGTTTTTCCTTGTTCTCCTCCAGGCAGTCAGCGAGAGTCAGGTACTTGCCGTCCAGATTCTTGTAGAGGATGTAGTCTTTCATCTTCTCGTCAAACTTCTCATCCTTTAAGCAGCCGAATTTGATGAACGGGTTGATGTCGTCCCAGTATTTCTCGTAATTCTCGCGGTCTGTCTTGCACATGCCGGACAGCTTGTCCGCAACCTTCTTTGTGATATAGTCGGAGATCTTCTTAACGAACCCATCATTCTGGAGAGCACTTCTGGATACATTTAACGGAAGATCCGGGCAGTCGATCACTCCTTTTAACAACATCAGGAATTCCGGAATGACTTCCTTGATATTATCGGCAATGAATACCTGATTATTATAGAGCTTGATCTTGCCTTCGATGCTCTCGTACTCCATATTGATCTTCGGGAAGTAGAGGATACCCTTTAAGTTGAACGGGTAGTCCATGTTCAGGTGGATCCAGAATAACGGCTCCTTGAAATCCTGGAATACCTTACGGTAGAACTCCTTGTACTCTTCGTCTGTGCACTCATTCGGATGCTTGTTCCAGAGCGGGTTCGTATCGTTTACGGCAACCGGGCGTCTTGCGATCTTATATTTCTCTTTCGCCGGGGAAACCTCAACTGTCTCCTTAGTGCCGTCCTCTTTTTCCTTCTCCTCTGTCTTTGCAGGCTCTACGATCGTCTCGATAATTGTATCTTTATCGGTGAGCTCGTCCTTTTCGATCGTGTCGTACTGCGGCTCTGCAGTCTCATCGTTTAAGTAGATCTCAACCGGCATGAACGCGCAGTATTTATCGAGGATCTCTCTTGCACGGTACTCATTTGCGAACTCAGCGCTGTCCTCATTCAGGTACAGGGTGATCACGGTTCCGTGTCCTTCCTTTGTGCCCTCTTTCATGTCGAACTCGGTACCGCCCTCAGACTCCCAGTGGACCGGCTTTGCATCCGGCTTGTAGGATAAGGTATCGATCGTTACTTTGTCGGCTACCATGAACGCGGAGTAAAAACCAAGTCCGAAGTGACCGATGATCTGGTCCTCGTTTGCTTTATCTTTGTACTTGTTTAAGAAATCCTGCGCACCGGAAAAAGCGATCTGGTTGATATACTCGTCAACCTCGTCCTCTGTCATTCCGAGACCGTTATCTTCGATCCGGATCGTCTTTTCCTTCGGGTTTACAGTAACCTGAACTTTATAGGTCTCATCATCCGGTGTCTCGTACTCGCCCATCAGGGCCAGCTTCTTTAATTTTGTGATGGCATCGCAGCCGTTGCTGACTAACTCACGGTAGAAGATATCGTGATCGGAATACAGCCATTTTTTGATGATCGGGAATATATTCTCACTGTTGATTGAAAGACTTCCACTTTTTGCCATGTTAAACCACTCCTTATTTCTATTCCTGCGGCGCGGGGGAATTTCTCATAATTCCTTCGGACCGCTTATTTTCATTTATCGTTTTCCAGCTGCCTTTTTAACAGCTGTTCTGTTCAACATGACATATTTTAATACCAGGAAATCAAAATGTCAATAAAATTAGCACTCATTTTTGATGAGTGCTAATAAAATTTTTATAAACTTTTTTCTCTTTCGCCTTTGCTATGGGCGGGTCAGTCAATTTATGATCTCACTTAATTCTCGCTCTCGATCGGAATAAACACTCTTGCAGTCTCCTCCTGCTCATGTTTCTTCCGCTCGTTCTTCGCCGCAGCCACAGCCATCTCGCAGAGTGCCATCTGGGATCCCACCGGGAGTTTTCCACGGCGGTCCGGCTTCTCGTATGTTCCGTCCGGCTGTAAGACATGGGCTTTTAAGTTGTCCTCAAGCTCCAGCTCCATATACTTCCGGATCCTGTCTTTCAACTCTTCCCTCAGTACCGGGAACAGGATCTCCACGCGGCGGTCCAGGTTTCTCGGCATCCAGTCGGCGCTTCCCATGTATATCTCTTCGCTTCCGTCATTCTCGAAGATAAAGATCCGCGCGTGTTCCAGAAATTCCCCGACGATGGAGCGGACTTCAATATTCTCGGAAAGTCCCGGAATTCCTGCCTTCAGACAGCAGATTCCACGGACCACCAGATGGATCCTGACACCAGCGCAGGACGCCTCATATAAGGCCGCGATGATCTCTTTATCACAGAGAGAGTTCATCTTTGCAATAATGGAAGCCGGCTTTCCTGCCCGGGCATTCTTCGTCTCACGCTCAATGAGACGCAGGAATTTTGTTCTCAGCCACAGCGGTGCCACAGAGAGCATATTCCAGTTCAAGGGTTCCGAATAACCGGAAAGCATGTTGAAAACTGCTGTGGCATCCTCACCGATCAGCGGATGACATGTCATGATTCCGCAGTCCGTATAGAGCTTTGCGGTGGAATCGTTGTAGTTACCGGTTCCGAGGTGAACATATCTGCGGATGCCATCCTCCTCTCTCCGGACCACAAGGGTGATCTTCGAGTGGGTCTTTAAGCCCACAAGACCGTAGATCACATGGCAGCCTGCTTTCTCAAGTTTCTTCGCCCAGATGATGTTGTTCTCCTCATCAAATCTGGCTTTCAGCTCCACAAGTACCGATACCTGTTTTCCGTTCTCCGCCGCTGCAGCCAGGGCCGCGATGATCGGGGAATTTCCGCTGACACGGTAGAGGGTCTGCTTGATCGCCAGCACCTCCGGATCTCTTGCCGCGCTTCTCACAAAATCCACAACCGGATCAAAGGTCTCGTAAGGATGCATCAGGAGAACATCACCTTTCCGGATATTCGTGAAGATATCATCATCATTCATCAGTGCCGGAACCGGCTGAGGCGTATATTTCGGTGTCTTTAAATGGTCGTATCCGTCAAGGCCGTACATCTTCATAAGGACCGTCAGATCCAGAGCGCCCGGGATCTCGAAGATGTCTTCCTCATTGACCTCAAGTTCCCGTTTCAATACCTTGAGGAGTCTCTGATCCGCCTTATCCTCGATCTCCAGACGGATGACCTCGCCCCACTGCCTGCGCTTTAACTGCTTCTCGATCTCCTCGAGAAGATCCACAGCTTCCTCCTCGTCAAGGGAGAAATCGGCATTTCTCATGATTCGGAACGGGTGGGAGGTCACGATATCGTAGTTTAAGAACAGCTGCTGCATGTTCCGCTCGATGATCTCCTCCAGGAAAATCACATTCCGCGTCTCGTTGTGGTTCTCATCGGTGGTCACCGGGAGGCTTAAGATCCGCGGGAGTACCGCCGGAACCTGTACCATGGCAAATTCCAGTTCCTCATCGCCGTCTTTTTTCTTCAGCAGTGCCGCGATATTTAAGGATTTATTCCGGACAAGGGGGAACGGTCTCGAGGAGTCCACCGCCATCGGGGTGAGTACCGGATAGACCTCTTCCTTGAAATACCGGTCCACGAACACTCCCTGTTCCGGTGTCAGGTCCTCATGGCACTCGATCAGATTTAATCCGTTGTTTCTGAGTGCCGGGAGCAGGGACCGGTTGTAGGTATTATACTGCTGAACCACCAGTTCATGGGTCCGGACGCTGATCTTATCCAGCTGTTCCTGAGCCGTCATTCCGGCAATATCCGGTTTTTTATATCCGGCATGGACCATGTCCTTTAAGGAGGCCACGCGGACCATGAAAAACTCATCCAGATTTGATGCCGTGATGCTTAAGAATTTTAAACGGTCAAAGAGTGGGTTGGTCTTATCTCTGGCTTCCTCCAGTACACGGCAGTCAAACTCCAGCCAGCTCAGTTCTCGGTTTACATAATTCTTAGGATCCTGAAAATACTCAATTCCCTGTTCTTTTCCTTTTCTGGCCTTCTGTGCATTGTCTTTTTTTTCTTCTTTTTTCATCTTTCTTTTCCGCCTCCCTGAATGCGTTGGTTCCGGTCAGACCTGACTATACATACTTTTTATGGCGAAGCACCGGCCGAATTCCAAAAATTTCCTCAAAGAACGCTGCTTTCTGCTCAAAAGAAACAGCCTCCAGCGTAATATCGCCGTGATAATCTGTCGTGATGATCAGGTTCTGATCCTTCACGGTCATCCGGCAGTCCGCGAGCTTCGCACTGTGTCCGCGGTCCATGGAATTCGCCAGACGCAGCATCGCTGTGAGCTTTGCGATCAGAAGCATGACCTCGTTCTGACCGCTGAAGCTGTCCGTCACTTCATCTAATTCTGTCTCCATCCGAACCATATTGTAATCGAAATCCCGGATATTATAGCGGACCACATTTGCGATGATCTCCCGCTCCAAATGGGAGATACCGATGATCTCCGTGGACATGATGATGTTGTAAGCGCACTCATTGGAATTCCGGACACTGATAAACTTTCCGCAGGCATGGATCAGCACCGCGATCTGCAAAAGCAGGCGCTCTCTCTGCCCCATTCCGTGGTATTTCCGCATTGTATCGAAGATCTGGAGCACATATTTCTCGACAGTCTCCGTGTGCCGGCTTAAGCACTGGTAGCGTTTTGCCATGGAACGGGAAGTGCTGATAATATCGTTATCAAAATTGTGCCGGAATTTTATAAGCTTCTTGTCCGCCGCGAACTCCGCCGCGATCCCGTCACAGAGCCGTACCCCGGGGATCCAGATCATCTCTGCTCCCGTCATCTCAAGAAACTTCTTATAGATCACCGCGCATGGCATAAGTAAGGAAGCGTACTCCCGGTTCACCCCGAAATGCTCCTCCATCTGCTCTTCATTCATCGTGCTCAGGCGGGTGTAAAACTCTTCAAACTGCTCTCTCGTGATCCTCGAAAGCGGCTTTCCGTCTTCCTCGTACCGAAACAGATACAGGATGTTCTCACCGATCCCGATCAGATGCTTGATCTTCCGCTCCTTTAAATACATTTTTTTATAGTTCTGGAGTTCATTGTCCACCATCTCATCAATAAGCTCCCGGTACTGTTCCATCGTCGTATCGACCTCTTCCAGAGTACCGCGGATCCTCAGAACACCTAACGGCAGATTTTCCGTATTCACCAGAAGGTTTTTATCAAACATGGATATCTGCATGCTGCCGAATCCCACGTCCACGATCGCGGTTCCCTGCTGGATATTCTCATCAAACTCGTCATCGGACACCGCGATGGCCTTGTAGCCCAGAAATCGCTGTTCCGAGTTGCTGATAATCCGTACCTGGATCCCGGTTCGGACACGGATCTGATCCAGAACGATCCTATTGTTTCTCGCCTCGCGCATCGCACTTGTGGCGTAGGCACGGTATTCCGTGACTTTATAGGATTTCATGATCCTTGCAAAATCCGCAAGCACATCGCAAAGCTCCTCCACCATCTCATAGCTGATCTTTCCGTTATTGTAGGTATCTTTTCCCAGCGCAGTGACGTGACGGATCTGATCCAGTTTTCGGATCTTGTTGCGGTTTGAGATCTCATAGATCCCCATCTCCACCTCAAAGGATCCCACATCGATGGCTGCAAATGTAAGGGCTGCCATGTTTTTTCCTCCTTGCTCTGTGCACGACGATCGCCGGACCCGTTTTGTGTCCGCCATATCGTCTGCATCAAATATCTGTTGATACAAGAATCGGTCCGGATTTTCCCGGACCGTATCTCTCTAATAATTACCTAAAATTCTCATGACGGAAGCTTCCGCAGCAAGACCGGTCAGCGCGTTTCTCACTCCCGCATCGCTTAAATTTCCTTCGAAATCCACGAAGAACCGGTACTCGAAGCTCTTTTCCGGAATCGGTCTGGATTCGATCATCGTCATATTGACATTGTTGAAAATGAAGTTTCCAAGGATGTTGTATAGGGAACCGCTCTTATGGGCGATCTCGAAAGCCACGCTGATCTTTCCGGCGGTCTTTGCGTACACCGGCTCTTTTCCGAGGATCAGGAATCTTGTCGTATTTCCCTTGACGTTGTTGATCTCCTTTGCGAGGATCTCCATTCCATAGAGTTCTCCCGCTGTACGGCTTGCGACAGCCGCCTGGGACGGATCCTTCTCCTCCATGACCTTCTTTGCAGCTACAGCCGTGTTTAAGACAGCGATCTGCTTCCAGTCTTTATGGGCGGACAGGAAATCAGAGCTCTGGGCCAGAGCCTGGGCATGGGAGTAAACGGTCCTGATATCGGAGAGCTCCGCTCCCGGAACGCCGAGCAGCATATGGGCAACCGGGACATAGACCTCGCCGACTATGTAATTCTTATACTTTAAGAGCAGGTCGTAGTTGTTGATCACGAAACCGGCTGTGGAATTCTCGATGGGAAGTACCGCATAATCAGCGCGTCCCTCTTCCACCTCGCGCATCGTGTCCTCGAACTCCGGAACATGGTAAAGATCCGCGTCCTCGCCGAAATATAACTTCGCGGCGGCATGGCTGTAAGCGCCCTCGACGCCCTGGAAGACGATCTTTTTATTCTTCTTCCCGATGGTCTCCACTTCCGTAAATCCGGTGTCCATTCCCATACCGTGAGCGGATAACAGGCTGTACTGGTATCTGCGGCTGACGGACATTAACTGGGAAAAGATCTCCTTTACCGCCTCTTTATTGAACTCACTGTGGGCCAGCTCCTGGACCGCTGCGATCTTCTGTGCCTCTCTCGCCACATCGTAAACGGCTTTTCCTGTTCCGATCTTATATTCCGCCACATCTCCGCATACGGACATGCGCTCCTCAAACAGACGGACGATCTCTTTATCGATCACGTCCAGCTTGTCCCTGCATTCTTTTAAGTCAAGATTTTTCATATATTTTATGCCTCTGCTTTCTGTCATTTCTCCCCAGGTATTTCCCAAAATTTCTTTTGCTTTTTCAGCAGATCTCTCCGAAACCTTGTCCTGTCATATCATTTCAAGCCATTTTATCCGCCTGAAACCTTATTGTTTTTCTTCCTGCATTTCTTTCAGCATTCTGATCAATACATTTCTAGTGTAAGCACCCGGATGTTTCCGATCTTCGGCTTCCAATTCTTTTACATAGAACGGTTTTCCGTAGTAGATCGTAATATGGGACGGGGTGATAAACGGGAAGTGTTTTTCCAGCACCTCCGCCGTTCCTGTCATCGCCACCGGGACCACCGGACAGCCGGATTTCTCCGCAATCTTTAAGCTCCCCTCTTTAAACGGAAGGAGCTCCGTGATATCTTCGTTCGGATTTCTCGTTCCCTCCGGGAAAATCCAGATGGAAACGCCGTTTTTTACCTTCTCGATTCCCTGAAGGATCATCTTTAAGCCTTCTTTGATGTTCTTTCTGTCTAAGAACAGGCAGTTCACGTTCACCATCCAGGTGCGTAAGAGTGGGATCTTTTCCATCTCCTTTTTTGCGACGAAACCGAGCAGTGTCGGAACTGTCGTGTAGCCCGCAAGAATATCAAAATAGCTTCTGTGGTTTCCAACATAGAGGACCGCTGTGTCTTCCGGTATATTTTCCGCGCCCTTCACCGTCACGGTCACCCCCGCCAGCTTTAAGAGTACCTTGAACACGGACCGGACGACCTTGATCGTCTCCAGATCCCGCGCGTGGGGATCTTTCTTTCCAAGCGATACCTGTGCCACAAGGAACGGATAGCTGAAGATCAAAAATCCCACCAGTGTGAACAGGACAAGTAATAATCTTATCATAAGTAACAAACCTCCCATATTTTCTTTAACAGTAACGGTGCTCTCTTACGGTCAGCACAGCAGGTGTGCCCACCTATTGAACAATTGCCTTTCATACACTTTAAAGAGTTACAGCAATGAGGTTCATAAGTTATATTATATTAAATAAACCTCTTATTTGCAACTCAAATGCACCTCGAATCCATCTAAAATCCAGCTCAAATCTGTCTATATATTGGCTTTTCCGTTTCCGGATCTCTGGAAAGGATTTCCTCTTTTCCTCCTGTCAGATATTCAAAGAGAAGTCCTGTCATGAACCAGAACGGAGCAAAATCCAGCCGGATCACGCCGTCAACGCTCAGCATTCGCCCGGTGTAATCCCACGGACATATCCCAAGGCTTTTCAAGAATGTCCCCGTGAGGTATTCTGCGAAAAAGATCAGGACCATGTCCAGGATCCCATGTCGGAAGATCCTGTCCTTTACCGCGATCTGTCCCCGGTCTCCGATCCAACTGTCCACCCATTTCCCGATGGGCCCCAAAAGGATTCCCATTCCATATATCGGGAACATGTATATTGATGTCTTTCCCATGAATTTCATATCTCCAGCCGCAAAGCCTTCCACGGAAGTCAAAAGGATCTCAAGTCCCCATCCCGTCAGACCGCAGAGCATAAAATTCCTGACCCATTGTCTCCATCCGCCGCCGGAGCTTTTTTTTACTGCAATTTTCTGATTTCTGTTTTTCTGCTTCCATCTGTTCATGAAACCAGTATCTGTGATTCTCCGATCCGCTATGCAGCCTTTTCCACGGTGCTTTTTTCCACTTTGATTTTTCTGCGGCTCATGCCCTGGAAAGCCAGGATCGGCCGCTTACTCTATACATACTGATTTTTTTCCGGATCGTACTCATAATCGATCGACGCGAGTTTCTCATCCACGTCTTTCCTGTCTAGACAAAGCGACCTGCACAACTCGTCCATATCCGGGTAATTGTCCCGCAGTTGTGTGTTGATATAGCTTAACAGCATGACCGGATCTTTCGGTATCTTCGTCATCTCTCTCCTTTCCCGGATGATTCTTTCTCTCCAAACCATCCGCCGCCTTTACTTTCTGAATCCTCCTGTGTTATACTATAAACCATATGTGAGATGATTGCAAACGAAAGGGGATTTAAAAACCATGAAACACCTTCTGCTGCTTGGAACGGGAGGAACGATCGCCTGCAAGAGAGGTGAAAACGGTCTGACACCGCTCCTCACCGGCGATGAACTGTTATCTTATGTACCGGATGCGAAAAAATTCTGCGAGGTGGAGACGGTGCAGGTCTTAAACATCGACAGCACGAATATGCACCCGAAGCACTGGCTGAAGCTCGCCCAGGTCCTGGAGGAGAATTATGACGATTATGACGGCTTCGTGATCTGCCACGGCACCGATACGATGGCCTACACCGCTGCTGCCATGTCCTATCTCGTCCAGCACTCCAGCAAGCCCATCGTCATCACCGGTGCCCAGAAGCCCATCGACCTTGACGTGACGGACGCGAGAACAAACCTTCTGGACAGCCTGCGTTTTGCCGCCTCCGAACGTGCCCACGGCGTGACCATCGTATTTGACGGAAAAGTCATCGCGGGAACACGTGGAAAAAAGGAGCGCAGCAAGAGCTACAACGCCTTCTCCAGCATCAACTTCCCGTACCTCGCCGTGATCCAGGACGAGCATATTTTATACTACATCGACGACAAGTGGCAGGACCGCGAGAGTGTCCGCTTCTACCACGAGATGGACAGCCAGGTCAGCCTCTTAAAGCTGATCCCGTCCATGGACTCCAGCCTCCTCGACTATATGGCAGAGCATTACGACGCAGTCGTCATCGAATCCTTCGGTGTCGGCGGTCTTCCGTCCTATGAATCCGGCGATTTCTATAGCTCCATCGAAAAATGGATCTCTATGGGAAAAGTTGTTGTCATGACCACCCAGGTCACTCAGGAAGGCAGCAACATGTCCGTCTACGAGGTCGGCCAGAAAATCAAAAACGCCTTCGGTCTCATCGAATCCTACGATATGACCCTGGAGGCCACCGTCACCAAACTCATGTGGATCCTCGGGCAGACGAGGGATCATGATAAGGTGCGGGAGATGTTCTATGAGACCATCAATCATGATATTTTGTGGAACACGGGAAGACGGTAATACGATTGAAACATTTTAAAAGACTGCATACCAACAAACGGATATGCAGTCTTTTTGGCTTCTTAAATAACGTCCGGAATTATGCTTTCCACTCTTTTTTATACTCTTCAAACTCTTCGTCCGAACAATAGATCGTATGTCCCGGACTTACTTCGTGATAGGACGGCTGTTTTCCTTCACCGTAATGATGAATCTCCGGATCGTAATGGATTTTTACGCGTTTTTTCTCATTGAGCGGATCCGGCTCCGGAATGGCAGAAAGCAGTGCCTTGGTGTACGGATGAAGCGGATTCTTAAATAGCTCATTGGAATCCGCCATCTCAACCAGCTTTCCGAAATACATCACACCGATTCGGTCGGAAAAATATTTGACGACGGAAAGATTATGCGCAATAAACAGGATTGTCAGTCCCATTTCCTGTTTCAGCTTATTTAGCAGATTGATCACCTGTGCCTGCACAGAGACATCGAGAGCTGAAACCGGCTCATCTGCGATCACCAGCTGCGGTTCCACGATCAGCGCCCTTGCAATTCCGATGCGCTGGCGCTGTCCTCCTGAAAATTCATGGGGGTATCGGGATGCATGTTCTGCCTGAAGCCCCACATGTTCCAGCATCGCGATCACCCTTTTCTGCAGTTCTTCCGGGTCTTTCACCCCTCGAATTTTCAATCCTTCCGCTATAATCTCCTGTACTGTCATTCTCGGATTTAAAGATGCGATCGGATCTTGGAAAATCATGGCAATATGATCGGTAATATATTTATGAAGCTCCCTGTCCATTTTTCCGGAGATTTCTATGCCGTTAAATTTCACAGTTCCCCAGGTGGGATCATACAGCCGAATAATCGTGCGGCCTGTCGTTGTTTTTCCGCAGCCGGACTCACCAACCAGTCCGAACGTCTCCCCGCGTTTCACATAAAAGGATACATCATCCACCGCTTTCACTGTAGACTTTTTTCCTCTGTTTTTTGTTGTAAAATACATGCTGAGGTGTTCCACATCCAGAATATGATCCTCAACACCTGTCGAATTCATCTTTTTATTATCCATGTTCCGCCTCCTCCTTCATCCTGGCGATGCGGTGCTGCAAAATCTCCGGCATCTCTACATTTGGCGCATCCGGATGTAAAAGCCATGTAGCAGCATAGTGGGTGTCGGAAATTTTAAAATACGGCGGTTCTTTTTCAAAATCAATCTTCATCGCGTATTTATTTCTCGCTGCAAATGCATCCCCTTTCGGCGGATGAAGCATATTAGGCGGAGCACCCGGAATTGCATATAGGGTCTCTTCCGTGTGCAGATCCGGCATTGCAGACAACAGTGCCCAGGTATACGGATGCGCCGGATGGTAGAAAATATCTTCACAGGTTCCCACTTCCACGATCCGTCCGGCATACATAACGCATACACGATCTGCAATATTGGCAACCACGCCGAGGTCATGAGTGATGAAAATTACCGACAGATCGTGCTCTCTTTTCATATCATTGATCAGCTCCAGGATTCTCGCCTGAATCGTCACATCGAGAGCTGTCGTCGGCTCATCGCAGATCAGGATCTCCGGATTGCATGCAAGGGCAATTGCAATGACAATGCGCTGCCTCATACCGCCAGAGAACTGGAACGGATATGCCTCATACCGCTCTGCCGCGTTCGGAATTCCAACGGCTTCCATCAATTCGATGGCCCTCTGCTTCGCCTTTGACTTTTCAATGGATCCGCTTAAGATCAGCGCCTCTGAGATCTGTTTTCCTATTTTCATGATCGGATTCAGTGCTGACAGAGGATCCTGGAACACCAGTGAGATCCGTTTTCCTCTGATCTTATAAAAGTCTTTTTCCTTATATTTCGCCATATCTTCGCCCTGATACAGAATCGAGCCGCTGTCGATATGGCCGTTCTTTGCAAGAATTCCAAGAATTGCTTTGATCGTAACCGATTTTCCGGAACCGGATTCTCCTACAATCGCCAGTGTCTCACCTTTCATCAAGTCAAAGTTGACATCACGAACCGCATGAACCGTACCTGCGAACGCCTGAAAGGAAACAGAAAGATCTTTTACACTTAAAATAGGTTCCATACCATTCGCTCCTTTCCTTATGCACCGCGCTGGGTTGGATCAAATGCGTCACGCAGACCATTTGACAGCATGTTGAATGCGATCATCAGCAGAGAAATCACAACTGCCGGGAAAAACACCTGGTTCGGATACTGCTGCATGATCTTCTGTCCCTGGGATAAAAGGACACCGATCGAGCTTTCCGGTGCACGGATGCCAAGTCCGATATATGCCAGGAAAGACTCGGTAAAAATAGCTCCCGGAATTGCAATCATGGCACGTGTAATGATTGGCCCAATGGAATTCGGCAGAATATGCCGGAAGATCAGTGCCATATCTTTCACGCCGAGTGTTCTGGCCGCAAGCACATATTCGCTGCCTTTATAACGGTAAAACTGGGAGCGAATCATTCGGGCTGTGCCAATCCAGTTCTGTACGACAAGGCAAAGAATAATTGACAGCATGCCGGTTCCGAAAAAGAGGATAAATAATGTTACCACTACAATCTCCGGGAATGCACCGATAATCTCGGTAATGCGCATCATAACCATATCGATCTTTCCGCCGTAATATCCCGCAATGGAGCCATAGACAATACCGATAAAAACATTGCAGATTACCGAGATGAACGCAATTACCAGGGAAACACGGGCACCTCGCCACATTCGTACCCACAGATCACGGCCGAGATAATCCGTCCCCATCCAGAAATATGTTCCGTCCTCAAGACCGCAGTACTTGTAGTAATCCACTTTGATATCACACATATCCACGCCCTGGACCTTCCGGTAGTTGATGACTTTCAGAATGCTGCCTTCCGGATAACGTGTTGTATCTTCCAGGCTGTCCACACGTCGATTCGTCAGCCATCGGGTTCCATCCAGAATTCCAACATTCTCGAGAACCGGCATTTTGGGCGGAAGATTGATTCGGTTCAGATCCTGGTCATTGTAGTGCCAGTGGCTCATCATTGGCATAAAGATTGCCATGAACAGAATGATCACGATTCCTACAAACGCTACAATGGAGACCTTGCTCCGGCAGAAACGCAGCATTGCATCCTTAAAAAAGCCAATCGGCTTATCCTGGAATGTCGCATCCGCAATGTCATCCTTCATCTGGACAAATTCAAATTGTTCTTTGTCAGCCTGATATTCCGGTACAGCGGAAGAGTAAAATTTTGCCATTATTTCTTCCCTCCCATCCTTACACGCGGATCAACAATCCCGTAAGAAAGATCCACGATGAGTACAGTCACAAGAGATACCACAGAATAAAAGATCAGGGCCGCCAGCGTTACCGTATAGTCCGGCGCATTGATGGACTTTACCATAATACCGCCCATACCGGGAATCGAGAAAATGGTCTCGATTACAAGACTTCCGCCCATAATGCTTGTGAACATCGGCACAATGATATTCATAAGAGGAAGCATGGAGTTTCGGATTCCATGGTTGATCGTTGCCTGACGTTCCGTGAGTCCCTTCGTCTTTGCCAAAAGCATAAAATCTGAGTTGATGGTCTCTGCCAGTTCCGCTCTCAGATATCTTGTCACACGGGCGATCGGTCCGAGAGACAGGGCCATGATCGGAAGAAACAGGCAATAAAATTTATCCCAACCGGATGCCGTAGCATCGTAAATGATCGGAAATAATCCCGCTTTAAATGCCACAAAATACTGAAGCAGGGTGGCGAAGATAAAGGATGGAACTGAGATAAATATGACGACCAGAAACGATATCAGATAGTCTGTCATCGTATTTTTCCGGATTGCCGCCACAATTCCGAGGATAATCCCCAATGGAAGCGATATGATCAGTGAAAAAAAGTTAATATAGAGTGTGACCGGAATCTTTGTCTTGATCACATCCCACACCGGAACATTGACATACATCTTCAGAGATGTTCCCCAGTCGCCTTCCAGAACAAGTCCCTTTAAGAACATTGCATACTGGATCGGGATCGGCTTATCAAGATTATATTTTGCTTCCAGAGCTGTCCTCTGCTCATATGTCATATCTACGGCATCATCGAAGATTCCGCCCGGCATCAGGCGGATCACCATGAAGCCGATGGTAATGATAATAAACAGAGTTACTAACATTGCCAGAATTCGCTGCATAATGTATTTTGCCATATCATTCCCTCCGAGTTTCCTTTTGCGATTCCTGTAAAGCCCATCGGTTCCTTTTCGCCGCCCGATCACTTCCGTCAGCATAAAATCCGCCTGCCGGCTCGCAGTATCCGGCAGGCAGATGTTTGCAGGTTCATTCAGTTCCCGTCATCGGTTATACTTCTTTATCACTGATCGTGAAACCAAATCCGTAACCCGGAATGTATACATCCGATGGGAGAATGACTTTCGGATTGATCAGATAGTAGCTCGGTGCCTCGTATACCGGGCAGGCTGCTACTTCATCAAGCACGATCTTTTCGATTTCCCTTGTCAGTTCCAGACGGTATGCCGAATCCATTTTTGCTTCCAGATCATAATTGGCTTTTTCCCAAAGTGCATCCACTTCATCATTGTAATATGGTTCGTTCTTGTTCGAATACATGCCGGTGTAAACTTTAAGTCCGTTCCACGGTGCCGGTGTACTGGTATTCCATCCTCTCCACTGAAGTTCAAAGCTGTTCGGATCTCCATCTTTCCATCCCTTGATGTAGGAGTTTAAGACACCGCTCGGAGCTGCCATCAGCTCCAGAGTAAAGCTGTCGCCAAAGATCTCCGGGAAAGATTTATGTAAGAACTCAGATGCCGCCTTATTGTTGGCACTCGTCTCATTGTACTGCAGGGTCAGGGTCAGACTGGTAAGTCCACATTCTTCCATCGCCTTGTCGTAATACTCCTTGGCAAGTTTCGGATCATACCCGAGATTTTCGGTCAGATATTCCTGTGATTCAGGCATTTCCCGGAATGTCTTGCCGTCAAGACCAAGGCACTTGCTCGCAACGAGATAATTAGCCGGAATTCCATTTGTCATTTTTGCAATGCTCTGACGGTCCACTGCATAGAACAACGCTTTTCTGAAGTTCAGATTTCCAAGGATTCCATTGTTATTAGTATTTCCGTGGTTAATCGTAATGGTCTGGATGGAGGTTGCCGGTGCTACCTTGATGCTCGGATCATCCACATACTGTTCAATCGCCTCCGGGCTTAATGCGACTTCGTCCAGTTCTCCGTTTAAGTAAAGCTCAAGCGCTGTATTTCTGTCTGCTACAACTTTATAAACATATTCATCCAATTTGATATGGTCTGCAAGAACATAATCCGGATTTTTCTTCATTTTGAAAACGGAACCCGGTACCCATTCTGTCAAAATATAAGCTCCGCAGCTCTTATAAGTGTCTCCCGTGGAACCATATGAAGTCTTCGTCCGGTCTTCATTCATACCGGCCTCATACGTCGGTTTATGTACCAGGTTGGTCCATACATAGTTGAAATGACTCTTGATATCGGCTGCTGTAACTGGAGCATCTAACTCGAGGCCAAGCATATAATCGCCATTTCTCTTGATTCCCACTTCGTCCCAGGAGACTTTGTTTTCTGTCCCCTGAAGATAATAATCTGTAGCCTTTGTGATCGTAATATAATCACTTGCAAGCTGGGATGCACGGTTATTTACCATAAGGGGATCCAGACACATCTGGAAGGAATAGATCACATCATCCACATTGATTGAATCTCCATTCTCCCATTTCGCATTTTCACGGATCTTAATCTGCCAGATTTTTCCATCCGCATCTACCTGCTCTGGTTCACTTTCTGCCAACTCCGGAATATACTCAAATGATTTTCCGTCCGCGGTCGGATACTGACGATACAGCAGAAGTGTTGTTGGGTTGATCACATCCGAACTTGCACTTAACGTGTAGATATGGCTGTTTAATGTATCAATATCCGTCGTCATATAGTCGTTAAATACTTTCGGTCCTGTCTGTGCAGCTGCCGTTGTCTCTGCCGCCGTTGTCTCAGTAACCGTTGTATCGGAGTCTCCCGGGTTCTTCGGTTCGCTGCTGCACCCTGCAAGGGTTCCGATCACCATCGTGCATGCTAACAATGCTGCAATTGTCCTTCTCTTCATATCGTTTCCTCCTTTTTTATTTCAGGACCTCCAAACAGGCCTTCCATCTCGCCCATTTTCATTCCATTGGAATTTCTCCCAGCTGTTGACATTTATATGAATCTCATTATAATAAATTCCATATGCACGACATCAATTCAGCGAAAGGATGGTCCCTTATGTCATCATCGTTCCGGAAAAGTTTTCTGGCTCATCTTCTAATTGGAGGAGTCATTGGAATTCTCTATTTTATTTTCAGTCACAGTTCTTTTTTTATGAACCGACTCATCAACTCCTTGTTTCTTGCCAGTTTCTTTCCCCTTATCTTTGGAGGTCTCCGATTTGTTAAAAATCTCGGAACCTTTGACCTGTTTATTTACAGCCATCGAAAACTCTGGAAGTACGGGAAACACCATGAAAAATTTGAAGAAGAAAATGAGAAGATTGCCCCGGCTTCCACACCTGAACTCGGATCCTACTACGAATACCGCAATTCCAGGAACGTATTTCCATCCTGTGCGGGACCGGTTCTGGCCGGCAGCTTATATCTCATTCTGTCGCTGTTTTTGACACTCTGTACCTTGTAGAAAGCTTTGCATATTTTTGTGTTTTCACGAATTATCAAACAATTTACATGGATTATCATTGTTTTAAATTTATTTCTGCATTCATTATAACTTTTCAGAATATGGCTGGCAAGGTAATTTCCGCATTTCCGAAGCCTCATTTCTATTTTCCGGCACAAAAAAATCGATTAGGTTGATTCACCCGTTTTTTTTTCTGTAAATCAACCTAATCGAAATCTGCGTTCTTTGCCAGCCCGATGTTCGCTGTGCAGCTCTTTTTTAATCGAAAACGGAAAAATATCCCGCGTAGGAAACGTAGATCCTGTTCCCGCGGACTGCGAAGTGATCGATGCTGCCGGAAGAGTGGTGACTCCAGGCCTCGTGGACGCCCACTGCCATATCGGACTCTGGGGAACCGCCAGTTCCTCGGAAATGGACGGAAACGAAAATACCAGTCCAGCTCTTCCCGGACTCCGCGGAATTGACGCTCTGAAATGGAATGACGCCACCTTCGACGTTGCAGTTCGTCACGGCGTTACTACGGTCGTTACCGGCCCCGGAAGTTCCAATATTATAGGAGGAACGTTCACAGCCGTAAAAACCGCCGGAAAAAATCCCGACTCCCGCGTCATCTGTCAGGAAATCTGCATGAAGATGGCCCTCGTTGAAAACCCAAAAGTCAATTACGGCAGAAGGAACATGGCACCAAAAACGAGAATGATGAGTGCTGCCATTATGAGGGAACAACTCTTTCGAGCGAAGGAATACTATAGAAACTATCAGGAACACGGAGAGGACCCTGATTTTCCATTCGATTTTCATATGCATTCTTTAATGCGGGTCTTCGACGGTATGCGTGTCAAGATCCATGCACACCAGGCGGATGATATCCAAACTGCGATCCGGATCGCCAATGAATTCCATCTTCGTTTTTCCATTGAACACTGCACCGACGGCTATCTGATCGTCGATGAACTTGTGAGAAATCATGTTCAATGCCTTCTCGGTCCTACCGTAGGAGGAAAAGGAAAAATCGAAGCCAGAAATAAAACTTTTGAAGCAGGGCAGATTCTGGAGAACGCCGGAATCACGTTCGGCTTGATCACTGATGCGCCTTTCGTTCCGATTGAAGGTCAGCTTCTGCAGGCTGCTCTCTATGTCAAAAACGGACTTTCCCGGGAAATGGCTTTAAAATGTCTCACCATCAATAACGCCATCATTACCGACATTGACTCCCGTGTCGGCAGTCTGGAACCTGGAAAAGATGCGGATGTCGTGATCTGGGACGTAGAACCATTGGCAACTCTGAGTCAGGCCGGTATCGTTATCATCGACGGTCAGATTGCATACAGGAGAAAGGCAGGTGAAAGCAATGTTGATTATCAGAAACTGTAATCTGATCAATATGGCCGGAATCTACGAAGAAAAAAAAGATCTGGTTGTGGAGAATGGAAAGATTCTCGATATCTGTGATAACGCCGTGAGCAAATATAATGTAGGACATGTCAGTATCGATGCCTGCGGACACTATGTGACTCCGGGGTTTGTAGAACCTCACTGTCAGTTAGGAGTGCGCGAACAGGTCTTTCGTTTTGAGGGAGATGATTCCGATGAGTCCACGGATCCAATTCTTCCGCAGCTCCGTGCGTTAGACGCCATCAATCCTGCCGATGAGGGCTTTCAAATGGCACTTGCCGGCGGAGTCACCACGGCAGTCACCTGCCCCGGAGATGCAAATCTCATCGGCGGAACATGTGCCGCTATCAAGACCTCCGGTAAAACAGTCTCCGAAATGACGATGGTGCCTGAGCTTGCTTTTCACATGTGCCTAACGGATGATGTCAGAACGACCTATTCCAGCAAACGTGCCCCAAAAACAAGGCTTGCCAGTGCCGCTCTGATCCGTGAAGCATTGATGAAAGCAAAAAATTACCACACGCTCTGGAAACTGTCCGAAGCGGATCCATCCAGGAAACCGCCGAAATTCGACATGAAGCTTCATTCCCTCATGCGCGTGTTTGATGGGATGCCTGTCAAGATCACCGCAAAGAGAAGCCATGATATGACCACCGCCATTCGCATTGCCGAGGAATTCGAACTCAATTATATCTTGGAAGACTGTACCGAAAGCTGGCTGATTCCGGATATTCTAAAAAAACATCAGGTGAACTGCGTGGTCGGCCCATCTTATGGACAAAAAAGTAATGAAAGCCGCTACCGTGACCCTATCGTTGGTTCTGTACTTGAGGAACACGGCATTACCTTTGCCTCATCCACCGCTCATCCGCGAATGAATATTGAGCTGGCTGCGATTCATCTGACACTCATGTACAAAAAAGGGCTTACTGCTATGGCAGCTCTGGAATCTGCCACCATCAACGCAGCCCGTTTCTGTGGACTTGACCAGAGAGTCGGCAGTCTGGAACCTGGAAAAGATGCCGATATCGTCATCTGGGACGGCTATCCGCTAGACTACTATTCCTCCGCCTCTACGGTTCTGATCGAAGGAAAAGTCGTATACCAAAAATAGCTCTTACCCTGCAGGAGGTATTTCCCTATGAATCAGAATAAGTTAAAAATTATTGAGACCATTGACAAGATGCAAAATGAACTTCTGACACTTTCCCATCAGATCCATGATCATCCGGAACTGGGATTCCAGGAACATCAGGCTGTAGGATTTATCCGCACATTTTTAGAAGGCCATGGGTTCGAGGTTGAAACCCCTTATTGCGGACTTGACACATCTTTTAAAGCAGTAAAAAAAGGAAAGCATGCAGGACCGAGAATCGCGTTTCTCGCAGAATATGATGCCCTTCGCGGAATCGGCCACGGTTGCGGTCACAATATTATTGCGACCTGTGCTGTCGGTGCATTTTCCGGTCTTGCCGCTCTCATGGACAACTATGATGGGGAAATCTCCATTATTGGCACCCCTGCGGAGGAAGGCGGTGCCGGTAAAGTGATTCTTTTAGAGCGCGGCGGTTTTCATGATACCGATTATGCGCTTATGATGCATCCGTCAGGAGGCGGATCGAATCTTGTAGGAAGAGGGGGACGCGCTGCCACAACCATCCGCTTCGTTTTCCACGGAAAAGCAGCCCACTCTTCTGCACCTTCGAACGGGATTAACGCGCTCAGTGCTGCAATCCATGTATTCAACCAGATTGATCTGATGCGTCCCACATTCCAGATTCAGGATAATATCAACGGTGTTATTTTAGAAGGTGGAACAGCTGCCAATGTCATTCCTGCACTCGTCCGGTGTGAATTTAATCTCCGAGCGGAAACCATGATACGAATTGAGTTTCTTATTGATCTCGTGAAATCCAGCATTGAACGGGCAGAATCCCTGACCGGAGCCAAGGCAGAGGTGGTTGTAGAACCGATCTACGCGGAACGCTACCCGAATAAGCCTATGTGCGAAGCTTTCAAAAATAATATGGAGTCTCTCGGAATTCACATGACCTGGCCAACACCGGGAAAACTGTACGGTTCTTCCGATATCGGAAATGTTTCGATTAAAATTCCGGCAATCCACGATTATCTGTCGATCACTGATGATAAAACGATTCAAAGTCACTCAAAAGCTTATGCAGACGCAGCCGCCTCACCGCAAGCCGATGAAATCTGCCTGAAGGGAGCCAAGGGTCTGGCCATGACTGCCCTGGATATTCTGGAAGACAGCAAATTCCGTGATGAGATCAACGCTTACCATGATGCACAGGTGCCGGAACGATATCATGAAAAGTAACGAATCCCATCCCAGTAATTGAAAGAAAGACAGAAAGGCAAAATAAGTCCTCTATCTGCGGATTTCTCCGTGAATAGGGGACTTATTGAAACTTTAAGATCCTAAATCCCGCATAAAATAAGGGATTTCGAACCTTCTACTCCGTGTCCTCCTCCAGCGTATACGGAGTAACCTGATATACGTAGTAGACCTACCAAGTAAATTTTACTTAATGCCGTTTTTCCTTATTTTATAAGCCTTTCCAGACTTTACAACACCACTTTCTTTGATTTTTACACCAAATATGCACCAATTATCCCGCCGATAAGGTAATAATCTTACCACTTTCATCCTTAGTGTTCTCGAATCGTTTAAGCGCCATATCATCAGCCATCCCATTCACTTTCGCCATTTCTTCTTCAAGAAGTTTCATTTCATCCACTTGAAGATCCGGCAATACATGCGCATACAAATCCATCGTCATTTGTAATGTCGCGTGCCCTAATATCTTTTGCAATACCTTAGGCTTCATATTCCCCTCCAGACTTCTCGTTGCAAATGTATGACGAAAAGTATGTGGTGTTATGGCTTCAAATTCTTCCAGAGAATCCCTCATAGAATTGATCTCATCGAGAATTCTCTTAACTGCATCGCAGAATACCTGCTCGATAATAGGTGTATTAAATTTTGTTGTAAAAAGAATATCTTCAAACTGCTTATTGCACCGTTTTAATCCCCATCGATTTCTCATGACTCGTTTTTGCAGTATCTGCTTTTTCAGTGCCAGTTCTGCATGCTTATTCATGGGTATTTTTCTTCCACTCTTCTTTGTTTTTGGTGTATCTATATGAATAGTCTTCTTCGTATCTCCTTCCCACTTTTGATAAATGAGGGTCTTGTTCACCGAAATTCTTTTTCTGTTAAAATCAATATCAGCTTCGGTTAAAGCGCAGGCTTCTCCCGGACGCAGTCCTGTGTTTACACATACGGTAAACAGGTTATCATAAAAAGTTCCCTTACAACAATCAAAAAACACTGATTGTTCTTCTTTTGTCATAACCCTTGGATCTTTTTCTTCGTCTCGAACTATTTTGATTCCCTTCACAGGGTTTTTCTTGATGAAATTGTCAATCATCGCCTTAGAAAACATATCCATCAGCATGATTCTTGCACGATTTTTTGTTTCAAAACCATATCCATCTCGATCCATGCCATTTATAAAATCCAATATCTGTAAATGCGTAATTTCCGCTATACGGCGTTCTCCCAAACACGGTTTAATATGCTTTTTATAGAAGCTTATGTAACCAGCTTTCGTATTCTCTTTTATAATGCCATATTTATAAATGTTCATCCATTTGACGTACCATTCATCTAAGGTCATTTTGCTGTCACAGATATTGAGTTTCTGTTCATCCTCATATTTGGCTTTGGTCAAATCTGCCCTAACTTCTGATAGATTATAGCTAGTGAATTGAGGACGATTTCCAAATCTATCTGTAAATCTCCCCACATAACACCCATTTTTCCGCTGTGTGATTCCCTTTCCTAGTTCTTTTCCTTTTAAATCTTTTCCCATATATCTGAACTCCTTTCCGGTGTCCAGAAGCTTAGGAAACTATGTGCTACATTTTAAAGTGTAGCACATAGTTCCCTTTGTTGCAATTATATAGCCTCTGCACTCTCAATCCACTTTTCGAATTTTATCCTCTTAATCAGATATTTGCAGCCATTTTTCAATACAAACGGACATCTCGGATTTCTAACAAGCTCTCGAATTTTTTTGTCACCAATCCCAGAATACTCCGCTGCTTCTTCTATCGTCAGGTTCATTTTTTCCCATACAGGAATTCTATTGCTGACATTCCGTTCTGTATCAATTGAACTCATATGATGTACTCTCCTTCCTCGTTTCAGCTTTTCCTAACGTTCCAGTCCGTGGTCAATCGATACTCTGCATCATTTTTCACACATTCCAATTACGCCTATCCTCGGATTATCTTTTGACGCACATCTAATCCTTCTAAATTCACAGTTTTGAAATGTCATCTTTAACCAGTTCGAAAAGTATTCATATGTAACTGCCATCAAGCCTTGTTGCGTACAATACTTTCTATAGTTAAGATAGATGTCCTGAAGATACACTTTATCGGATACATTGCCCGTTACAGTCAATTTCTTACTTACATACTGTTCAATTGTACCAGAGATATCCTCTAGTTGATATCTCCAGCGTTTTTTCATATTGTCTGCCACTGCGCAATGCGAAAAAGAAAAATTTCTTGTTACGACCTTATGGACTGCACATAAGCATCTTGTTACAATAGAATTTTTCTCCTGCAAAAGTTTTTCCAGCAATTCATGATCCAATTCTGGCTTGGGAACTGAATGTTCAAACGGAATTATTATCATTCGTTCCCAAAATGCCGTATCATCATCCACTTTCGGAATTACAACAGGATAATTACTTGCAAAAAGGAACCGCATCTTACTACGGATAGATCGCATATTCTCGTACTTCTTTTCCACGGTTATCAAGTCTCCACCTGTAATCTGCTTTAAGAGTGCAACCGTCATAGCATCCAATTTTCCCTTTGGGAGATCCATTGCCATATTTATAAGTTTTCCCTGTGTATCTCCCAGAGAGAATCTATTGGAAAGTTGATATGTCGCACGGTAAGCAATATATCTCTCCCCAATTATTTCTCTCAACAGATTTCCGATAGTGCTTTTCCCGCTATCCGGTGCTGTTCCCATAACAAAGAAACACTTTCCATCATTTAGCGAAGACATTAAATATCCCATCACTTCCTGGATGCGCGTCCTAATCTGCTGATCACCATCGCTTATTTGATTTAGAAACTTTTCAAAAAACTCTGTATCCCTTTTTCCTGTCCACTTGGCCTTCAGCTCATAGAAAGTCAGATACTCCGGCGAATGTTTCCGCAATTCAAGTGAACGTAAGTCCAAGACCCCATTTTTTAATACGACAAAATACTTTGCTTCTTTAAGTCTCTTTTCATAGTCTCTAGGAATCAAATCTTCTCTTGCTTTTATATAAGAAAAGCATTCTGAAAATTTTCTTATTCCCATGCATCCAAACCCCGTCAAGTCAACTTTATTTACTATCACTTCAAGAAACCTTTGCTCTGTATCAATCAGGTCATATGTTCTTCCATTATAGTAATACAGTGCATCCTCATGGCGAATCACTATTACTTTTTGCAGCAACATTTCCACCAGATCAGACAACGAATATTTCGACAGATTTTTTGTTCTCACCGACTCAGTACCCGTATTATTTTTGCTTTCTTGTGGAAATGTCATCGGAACTTCAAAATACGTTTTACTTTTTTTCGCATACCGCTCATTTCCAATATTTCCGTCTGCGAACTCTGCAATGATATTTTTTAGTTCATCATTGGGCGAGTTCATAAATACATTTTCCTGGGCATGTAACGGTTCTGCTCTGTCCGACGTAAATGCTTCTATACACTGCTGTTTTTCGTTGGCATTCCATTCTCCCGGATTTCTTAACCTATTTTTCAGGTCTACAGTCTCTTTTTTCACCTTCTTCCCGTTAATAGAATCACTTTTCTTACTCTTCCCTGCGAACTTTGCAAACAAACTCAGCAGTACCTCATCGTCTTGTAGGTGAGCATCAGACACATCTTCATCTCGCCTGACTCTACATCTATGTCTGTCAGAGCGATAAGATACATTCTGCGTTTCCCCTCTACTCCGTTTTTTCCGTTCTTCCATGAATCAACTCCCCCTGTTCTAGTACTTTTTTCATTATCTCAAAGATATCTGACTCATCATCATCGTTATTTTCGCAGTCGATGCAATACCCCTTTTGTCCTTGCCAATCAAAATAAAAAGCTATACTGCCTTCTGTGCTTTCTATTGCCCCCACAATATTAATCACACTAGAGGTCTCATCTGACTTCCGTCTGAATATAAAAATTGAATTTTCATCTTCCGGACTTCCTATGCACATGAGCATATGCTGGGAGGATTTGATGCACAACTCTAGATTCTTTGGAAGATTTATGAGATCTCCGTTCTCCACTCTCCATTCAAGTGTATGGTGATCCGTAAAGTTCACAAATACAAATGCGTTTTTTATTCCGACCTTTCCTGTATCCGCGAACTTTGCTCCATAATACTTGTCAGATAGGAGGGCAAAGTCATATCTTCCATATGTGCTTAATGCTTTTCTTCTCGCTGTAAAAAATTCTTCTTTTTTATTCATAATATTTTTTATCGCTCATGAGCGAACTCCTTTTTGTTATTCAGACGTCTTACCGCTATTATATTAGCAAGGAATCCCCCTGAATAGTTCTGTACTATAAAAAACATCGGTGTACAAGGGGTACAAACAAGATAAAATAGAAATGAGGGGCGATAGAGCGGAAATGTCAGATTTTCCACTCTATCTGAACACGGTCGCTGGTGGCCTTGATCGTAGAGATCAAACCATCGGCGGCTTTTCTTTTGTCGTCAAAATCTATGCTCTCCCAGTTGTCGAGATAATAGGATAACTTCTTTATCTGCTGGGGAGATATGGTTTCAACACTCAATTCGGCGATTGCCTTTGAAATGGTCTGGCGTCGGGTGTCCAGTTCTTCAATTTTTTTGTTGGCGTAGGCAAGCAAGGTCGCATTGGCTCCGGTCAGCGTATCCAGCAGCTTTTCAATTTCTGCCTCCACCTGTGCCAGCTCCACTTGATAGGCGGTCAGCTTCGGATTGACTTTTTCCTCCCTGCCGTGGAGTATCTGAAAGTCTTTGAACTTCTCCTGCATGGCCGAGAAAATGAATTGCTCAAATTCTTCTTTGCGGATTTTCCCACAGCCCGGACAGCCTTTGTTTTCCGTCCGTTTGGTACAGCGGAAATAGCCGGTGCTGTTTGGTACATGGGTGGCTTTCAGAGCATACCCACAATGCCCGCATTTGATTTTTCCGGCCAGCCAAGTATTTTTCGGTTTCCGTCCCTGCTGGAAAGTGGTATTTGCCATAAGTTTTTTGCGGCATTTCAGCCATGTGTCAGAGGAAATGAGTGCTTCGTGGGGAGCGATAACAAGTATCTGGTCTTTTAAGCACCTGTCCTTGTCCTCCTTCACATCCCGTCCCTGATAAAGATAGCAGCCGTTTGTTCCGGCAAAGTCAGAAGCGTCATTGATAATCGCTGCGCCCTGGCTTTTGAAAAATTCGTACAGCTCCAAATCGGCCTGTGCGTAAACGGGGTTTCTTAAAAGCTGGGAAAGAAATGTACGGAACATGGATTTGCCATAAATTTTTATGTCATGTTCCTCGAAGTATCGGGTAATATCTCCGAAGGAGGTTTCCGGTTCAGCGTACATTTCAAACATCAGCTGAAGTGCTATACTAACGTTGTAACAGTAGTGGCTAATAA
>NZ_QWGI01000002.1:0-186018 GCF_003435125.1 Clostridium sp. AM25-23AC
CTCCATGCTCATATCGCACGTCAGCGGAAAGACTATCTACACAAGGAATCCAGAAAGATAACCAATTTTTATGATCTTGTGTGCATAGAATCTTTGAATATGAAAGAAATGAGCCAGGATTCAAGGTTCGGAACGAGTGTTCATGATAATGGATGGGGTATGTTTACTGATTTTCTTTCCTACAAATTAGAACGTGCCGGTAAGAAACTGGTTCGTATTGATAAGTGGTATCCCAGTTCAAAAATCTGCAGCTGTTGCGGAAAACTCAAAAAGGAGTTGAAACTGGAAGACCGTATCTATAGCTGCACCTGTGGAAATCAGATGAACCGTGATGAGAATGCAGCTATCAATATTTGCAGGGAAGGATTGAGAATATTGGGAGTTGAACTTGAAACAGAAAGAAAAATTTCCTGATCTCCGCCCAAAACGTAGATTTTGTTCGGGACTGCGTAGATACGAAACAGCCCCGCTCGTAATAACAGAACCGTGGGACACACGGGGATAGCTCGCCTATGCTTTGCCCAATAGGGCAATCGAACGAGAAGCCCCCACTTCAAGCGTTAGCTAAGTGGGGGGAGTATGTCACAGAAAATGATCTTCGCATCCTGTCCGCCGAGCTCGATGGCGGTTCCCACAGTCTCGTAGGTCTTCTTTAAGGCGATGGAGTTAGCGACGACCTCCTGGATATAGGGGGTGCCAGCCGCCTCGGCCACAGGCTTTGCACCGGAACCGGTGAGAATGATCCTGGCGTCACAGTCAGGAAAACGCTCTGCCGCTTCCCGGATTGCGAAGAGGACGCTGGCGAGCTGATCCGCGTGGTGGCGGCGGTAGTCGGAGTATAAAAGTGTTTCGGTCCCGGCATCCAGGACCGTGATCTTTGTTGTGGTGGAACCGACATCGATTCCGATCAGTAACTTTTTCATAATCGTATTCTTTCATATTGATAACAGTCCGATTGCTTTGAAGGTGACGGTTATCTTTTTCTCTGTTTGTCCTTATCTGTATAGTTTAGAAAGAAAAAAGGCATAAAACCGTTTTGCATCTAAAATCATGCCGATTTCTGCCAATTCATTCAGTATTTTAGTGCCTGAATTTTTAAAAGTCAAGAATTGCGTGGGATGGAAAAGGGAAAACAGTGCTAAAATTTCGCTAAGATAGTGCAAAAATGGCGGAAAATACGGGAAGTCAGGGAAAAAGAGGAGACTTGAAAAAAGAAAGAAAAAAGTCGAAAACAGCAGTTGCGGCGGTGCGCCGGATACAGGTAAAAATCAGATTAAAGCTGGAAAAATAACTATTTGAAGAAAAGGCATGTAAAAATCAGAGAAATCTGATCCACATGCCTTTTATAGTAAGTTCTATCGTAACTGTTCAGTAGGTCTGCGCACTTGCTGCGCTGACCGTAAGAAAACATAGGCTGGAAGGCAAAAATCCCATCAGCGAAGCTGATCTGGAATGGATTTTTGCACGTAACTATGAAGGCACTGAATAGTTACGTTCTATCATTCTTTTACGAGAACTTTTGTGATTTCTGCAATATAAACAGTGTGATAATCTTTCTCCGGATACCATTTTCCATCGTTCTCTTTTGCGATAAAGTTCTCCGGCTTGATCTCATCCTCGTAGAGCTTCCTGCACACGAAGACCATGCTGGCCTCCTCGAAAGCAGCTGTTCCGTCTGTGAAATACGGGGTAAGTCCAGCTTCTTTGACCTTGTCGCAGTCGCGGCCTGACTTGGAACCGCAGATAGAGAGTGCCTGCTTGTACTCCGGTCCGTAGAGGGACAGGGTAAATGTATCGTTTGCGTCCACGAATTTCTTTGTGTAGCGCTGCGGACGGATATAGCAGGTGGCAACATTCTTGCCCCAGAGGACGCCGAGACCGCCCCAGCTTGCTGTCATGGTGTTACAGCCGGATTCGTCGCCAGCGGTGATGAGCATCCACTCAGAACCGATCTTTGTGAAGGGATTAAAATTCAGACTTTTGATATCAACTTCTTTGAATGCCATGGAAAAATCTCCTTTCAATGATAAAACTGCAGTAACTGTTCCGTAGATCTTCGCAGTTACAAACTACTTTTATTATAGAATGAGATAAAATAAAATGCAAATGCTTTGTATCCTGAGGGCTGGTTTATGAAAAAAACTGTGCAGGGTGCGGAAAAATTCATGAATGAAAAAGAAAATTATGCTTGAATGAACGTAATATAAGTGTTATATTTTTAACAAGACAGAGAAATCCATGAGGACGATCATGATTGGAGGAAAGCATATGAGAGGTGTAGAGACAAGGATCCAGGAGATCCGTCACCGGATCTTCCGGGAAGTAGCAAGAATGGCGTACCATACGGAATGGTCGGTGGACAAACGGATTGAGGAACTTCCGTATAAGATCATTCCGGGAGAAGTCGGAAATTTCAGAAACGATGTTTTTTTGGAGAGGGCGATCGTGGGCGAGCGGCTCCGTCTTGCCATGGGACTCCCGTACCGCGGGGCATCGGACCCGGCACCGGTATCCCAGGGGATCGAGGAGGCGGATAAGCCGGAGACATACTACACGCCGCCGCTCATCAATGTGATCAAATTCGCCTGCAATGCGTGTCCGGAAAAGCGGGTCTATGTGACAGACGGCTGCCAGGGTTGCCTTGCCCACCCGTGCGTGGAGGTGTGCCCGAAGGACGCGGTGAGTCTGGACCGCACAAACGGAAGATCCAGGATCGACCCGGATAAGTGCATCAAGTGCGGACAGTGCGCGAATGTCTGTGCCTATCATGCCATCATCATCCAGGAGCGCCCTTGCGCGGCGGCCTGCGGCATGGATGCTATCCACTCGGACGAGAACGGAAAGGCGGATATCAACTACGACAAGTGCGTCTCCTGTGGACAGTGCCTCGTGAACTGCCCGTTCGGAGCCATCGCGGACAAGTCCCAGATCTTCCAGGTCATCCGCGCGATCCAGACAGGTGAGAGAGTGTACGCCGCTGTGGCACCGGCATTTGTCGGTCAGTTTGGCCCGAAGGTAACACCTGGAAAGCTGAGGGCGGCCATGAAAGCCCTGGGCTTTGCGGACGTCTTTGAGGTCGCCATCGGCGCGGACCTCTGCGCGGTGCAGGAGGCGGAGGACTTCGTGAAGGAAGTTCCGGAACAGCTGCCGTTTATGGCGACATCCTGCTGTCCGGCATGGTCCATGATGGCGAAAAAACTGTTCCCGGACTACGCGAACTGCATCTCCATGGCGCTGACGCCGATGACGCTCACCGCGAGACTTATCAAGAAGCAGCATGAGAAGGCAAAGGTGGTCTTTATCGGGCCCTGCGCGGCGAAAAAACTGGAAGCCATGAGAAAATCTGTGCGGAGTGAGGTGGATTTCGTCCTGACCTTCGAGGAGATGGCGGGAATCTTTGACGCAAAGCATGTGGATATCGAGAATATCGCGGAGGATGAGGGCGGAGTCAATGCGGCATCCAGGGATGGAAGAAACTTCGCAGTTGCCGGCGGCGTCGCGAAATCCGTGGTGGATGTGATCGCCCAGATGTACCCGGATAAGGAGATCAGGGTGGCGAATGCCGAGGGCTTAAAGGAGTGCAAGAAACTTTTACAGCTTGCCAAGGCAGGAAAGTACAACGGATACCTGTTGGAAGGAATGGCATGCCCGGGCGGCTGCGTGGCAGGTGCCGGAACAATGCAGCCGGTGAAGAAATCCCAGACGGCAGTCTCCTTATATGCCGCGAAAGCCGGTCATGTGACCAGCGACAGGACGGAATATGTGAGTGAGCTGGAGAAACTGGTGGACTAAGTGCGTGGCAGCTTGTTTTGCCGGTTCAGAATGCAAAGCAACCGATTAAAGAGTTATCAAATAAAAGCGGCTTCCTTGACGGAAAGCCGCTTTCGTTGTAAAATACGTACTTGACTCGTTTTTTAGTGGAAAGATCCAGCAAAGACATGTCACAGTGAGCAGGAAAGGAGGAACTTTAAGATGGATCAGAAGATGGAGAAAAATAAGAATAAAACAGGACTTGTGCTGGAAGGCGGCGGTATGCGCGGCATCTATACGGCGGGAGTCCTGGACGTATTTCTGGATGAAGGCCTTACCTTTGACGGGGTGATCGGTGTTTCGGCGGGAGCGGTCCATGGATGCAGTTTCCTTTCGGGACAGAAGGGAAGAAGCATCCGGTATTATAAAAAATACTGTGCGGACAAGCGCTTTATGAGCACCGAAAATCTGATCAGGACAGGAAATTTTGTGGATACTGATTTCTGTTACCATGAACTTCCAGAGATCCTGGATGTTTATGATTATGACACGTTTAATAAAAATAAAGAGCACACCGATTTCTACGTGGTCTGCAGCGATGTTGAGAAGGGGAAGCCGGTCTACGCGAAGCTTCACGATATGAAGCGTGATATCGGCTATATCCAGGCATCAGCGTCGCTTCCATATGTGTCAAAGTTTGTGGAGCTTGACGGCAGAAAACTGCTCGACGGCGGATGTACGGACAGTGTCCCGGTGGAAGCATTCCGGAGACTGGGATATAAGCGCAATGTTGTGGTCCTCACGAGAGATTCAGAGTACCGGAAAAAGCCGGAAAATACCTGGATGGCGGATATTGTGTACCATAAATACCCGAAGTTCGCAGAGGCACTTAAGAACCGGGCTGTCGAGTACAACATGAGTATCCGTAATATCGAAAAGCTGGAAAGGGCGGGCGAAGTTTTCGTGATCCGTCCGAGCGTTCCTCTTACGATCCCGAGGATCTGCAAGAGCGCCGAGGAGATCGAAAAGACATATCAGATCGGTGTCATGGACGCGAAGAAGATGATGGCGGATCTGAGAAAATGGCTGGAAACGTCAGATGGATCAGAAGGGTGACGGAGCAGTCATGAAATGGTGAAGCCACCAGAGAAAAATAATTATGCGGGAGCGCCCGGTCTGCTTTATGGGCAGATGACAGAGTGGAAAACAGACTGATAAGGGGGAGAAAGATATGGCAGCAGGAAAAAAAGAAAATCAGAACGCGGACCATATGATCCGACCGGTGGCGTATATCCACACGGATTTCCCGACAAAATTCGGAATTCCGAGACAGAGCGGCCTGACGGGTGATCTGGAGGCGAAGATCGTCTTTGAGCCGGAATTTTCCAATCCTGAGGCCATCCGGGGAATCGAAGAGTTCTCCCATCTCTGGCTGATATGGGAGTTTTCGGAGAACGTCAGAAAGCCGGGAAACTGGTCAGCGACGGTGCGTCCGCCGAGACTCGGGGGAAACATGAGAGTCGGTGTGTTTGCCACGAGATCCCCGTTCCGTCCGAATCCCCTGGGACTTTCCGTCGTGAAGCTTAAAAGAGTGGAATACCTGGAAAACGGCGCTCCGGTCTTAGTTGTCACGGGGGCGGACATGATGGATGGGACGCCTGTCTTTGACATCAAGCCCTACGTCCCCTTTGCGGACAGCCACCCGGAAGCGAAGGGCGGCTTCACGGACCAGACGAAAGAGTACGGGCTTGCGGTGGAGATCCCGGAAAAACTTCTGGAGTTCCTGCCGGAAGAAAAGCGGGATCCGCTCCGCGCAGTTCTGGCCCAGGATCCCCGCCCGTCCTACCAGGAGGATCCGGACCGGGTTTATGGCATGGAATTTGCCGGATATGAGGTGAAGTTTACCGTGTCGGAGAAGGTTCTCCATGTGAAAAGTGTGGAGAAATGTACTGTTTGAGCAGTGCAGAAAAATGATTTAGAAGAAAAAAGTTATGGACAATGATCGTGATGACGATCTTTGTTGTCGCCATCGGTTCCCTTGGAATCGCAGGTATCCCTGGAACAGCGACCATGGCTGCTTCCGTCGGACTTTCCGGTGTCGGCATGGGCGCCCAGTTCGGTATGGTCAGTCCGATCTTAGCCATAGACCCGATCATCGACATGCCGAGAACCATGATCAACGTCACCGGTTCCCTGACGAATGCACTTGTTGTAGATAAGATGATGGGAAATCTGAATCTGGATGACTACAATGATATGAGTTTAAATACTCTGGACAGCAAAGCAAACAAGGAAAGCGCAGAGAAATAAAATAGCTGCAAAGAAGCGTAAATTCCCCGTGTGTATCTGTAAGGCAGGTATGCGCGGGGATTTTTTGAGGAAAAACAGTGATGATTTCCGTAAAATGGGCATTTAAGTATGAATTTAACATGCAAAAATGTTAAATTCATAACTATATCCGCTAAAAATTCGAAAAAACTGGACAGGCTCATATTTTCCTGTATAATAAATACTCGTGGTCTTTTTTCGGGACCAGACAGTTACTTTTACACACACAGGTAAGAAAAAGGAGAATATTGAGTATGGAAAAAATACGTCCAATGTTGTTCACAACATTGAAGAAGTATTCCGGTGCCCAGCTGATGTCTGATGTGGTAGCAGGTATCATCGTAGCCATCATTGCCCTTCCGTTGTCCATCGCGCTGGCACTGGCGTCCGGCGTAGGTCCGGAGCAGGGAATCTACACGGCCATCGCGGCAGGCTTCGTGATCTCATTCTTAGGCGGCAGTCAGGTACAGATCGCAGGTCCGACAGCAGCCTTTGCTACGATCGTAGCCGGCATCGTGGCGAGAAGCGGCGTGGAAGGTCTGGCAGTCGCAACGATCCTGGCAGGTATCATCCTTGTTATCATGGGATTCTGTCAGCTTGGTTCCTTAATTAAGTTTATCCCGTTTACGATCACGACCGGATTTACCTCCGGTATCGCGGTTACCATCGTGATCGGACAGTTAAAGGATTTCTTTGGTGTCACATACCCGGCAGGCATGGAGACCATCGAGACCATGCAGAAGTTAAAAGCTTTCGCCGCAGGTTTCGGAACCATGAATGTTCATGCGGTGATCGTAGGTCTTGTCTGCCTTGCGATCCTCATCGTGATGCCGATGATCACGGAGAAGATCCCGGGATCCTTAGTGGCAGTCATCGCAGGTATCGTGATGGTAAAATTCCTTCCGTTACAGGTCAACACCATCGGAGATCTCTACAGCGTCAGCAATGCACTTCCGGCCTTCCATATGCCGGCCTTCAGCTATGACGTGATCCAGGGATCTTTATCCGACGCATTCACGATCGCAATCCTGGCAGCCATCGAGTCCCTGCTTTCCTGTGTTGTCGCGGACGGCATGATCGGCGGAAAACACCGCTCCAACACAGAGCTTGTGGCCCAGGGTGCAGGAAACATCGTTTCTGCTTTATTTGGCGGAATCCCGGCAACCGGTGCGATCGCACGTACAGCGGCAAACATCAAGAACGGCGGACGCACTCCGGTAGCCGGAATGGTCCACGCAGGTGTTCTTCTTCTGATCCTTGTGATCCTGATGCCTTACGCAAGCTGGATCCCGATGCCGACGATCGCGGCGATCCTCTTCATGGTTGCATACAACATGTGCCAGTGGAGAACCTTTGCAAGACTCGCAAAGACAGCTCCGAAGAGCGATATCGCTGTTCTTGTGATCACATTCTTCTTAACAGTAGTCTTCGATCTTGTCGTAGCCATCGAGGTGGGCATGGTGCTTTCCTGTCTGCTGTTCATGAAGCGCATGAGCGACGAGATGGGAGTCAGAAGCTGGCTCCATGTGGAGGAACTTGAGGAGCAGAAGCGCGAGGAAGAGGAAGCTGCCAAAGGCGCGAAAAAGGCAAATGCGATTCCTTCTGTAGAGGAAGCGCAGCTGAAGGCGGCGGCAGAGGAGATCAACCCGGCAGATTTACGCCAGATCCCGATGGAGCTTGCGGTCTACGAGCTCACAGGACCGTTATTCTTCGGCGCGGCTGACCGCATCAACCAGATCACAGTGGGGGAAGGCACAAGATGCCTGATCCTGCGCATGCGTGCGGTTCCGGCAGCCGACAGCACAGCCATGAACTCCATGACAGCCCTCTATGAGCGCTGCAAAAAGAACGGAGTCACCCTGATCCTGTCCCATGTCAACGAGCAGCCGATGCGCGCAATGGAGAAAGCCGGATTCGTGGATCTCGTGGGAAGAGAAAATTTCTGCAGGAATATTGAGGAAGCCCTTGACCATGCGGACAAGATGCTTGAGAAGTAAATAAGGACGCGGAGGAAGATTTTTCTGCGCAAAGCTGAAAAGAGCTGTGTGACTATATTTGGGTCATCAGCTCTTTTTGGCATATGTAGGGAAGCATAGACTGCAAAAATTAAATTATATTTTTGAAAAAGTCTGTTAAGATGACGCAAAACGCAAAAAATACATACAAAAGTTACAAAAATCCTGACGAAATATATTGTACATGTTATTTGCAAAATTTGTGTTAAGGAGAAAAAATAAGCGATTAAGCGGCGGCTAAAAAGCAGGTAAAAAGGTAGCGGGGATAAAAATTCTGTGATATATATGGTTCGACTTAAAAACAGGAGAGAAATTTCATCCTGTCAGATTAAAACCATCCCGAAAAAGAAATTTGGCAAAGATTCTTTGCAGGAAACAAAAGCGGGGTGGATATAAAAGAAGAGTTTGGGAGGTCTATATCATGGCTAATTTATTTTCGATCCTTTTCATCATCCTTGTTGCGATTGTAGGCGGTATTCCGACCATCGTGATCACGGGTTATATTCCGGTCATGATCGCTCAGAAGATTTATAGAAAAGTGAAGTACGGATATTCTTTATATCGTTAAAATAAAGGGATGGTTGACTGGCTGTTTGAAAAAACGGCAGTGAAATCTGAACAAATATCATTAAGACGGGTGACTTTTCGGGAAATTATCTGCAATCTTAACACGATTTTAGCAGAAATTATGTTATAATGAATCCAAAAGAAGAATAAGTGATAAGAATGGCAGCAGTTGTTCTTCATGGATCATAAAAAAACCGGAGGTTCCCCTATGAGCACAAAAGTCAGATCAGTGTTAAAGAACAGCGGGATCGCGTTCGGGATCCTGGGAATCGCGACGGCATTTTGTTTTCTTGTCCAGCGGATCTCAGAATCAGACACGCACGTCCCGCTGTTGTTCGTTTTGGCGGTGCTGTTTGTGTCCCGCTTTACGGATGGATATGTTTATGGAATCGTCGCATCGATCATCGCTGTGTTCGGCGTGAACTATGTATTTACGTTCCCGTATTTCAAACTGAACTTTGCGATCACAGGATACCCGCTGACCTTCGTTGCCATGCTGGCTGTGGCCTGCAGCGTCAGCGCCCTGACGACCCAGATTAAGAAACAGGAGCAGATGCGGCTGGAGGTTGAGCGGGAAAAGATGCGCGCGAACCTTCTGCGGGCGGTCTCCCATGATATCCGCACCCCGTTGACGTCGATCGTCGGCTCCGCGTCCGGGATCATCGACAACTATGACGCGCTATCGAAGGAAAATATCCTGGAACTCCTTGAGGACATGAAATCCGAGGGTCAGTGGCTCGTCCGGATGGTGGAAAACCTTCTTTCCATCACGAGGATCGGGGATGGAACCGCCAGGATCGATAAGGAAGATGAACTGGTGGAGGACGTGATCAGCGGAGCGATCACGAAATTCAGAAAACGATTCCCGGATATCGAGGTAGTCCCGAAAGTGCCGGAGGATGTCCTGTTTGTGCCTATGGACGCGATCCTGATCGAGCAGGTGATCGTAAATCTCCTGGAAAACTGCGTGCTCCACGCGGACGGTATGACAAAGATCTGGTTGATCGTGACGGAGGACGGGGACCAGGTGAAATTCTCTGTTGAGGATGACGGTGCCGGAATCAAGGAGTCCGCTCTTCCGAGAATGTTCGACGGAAGTTTCCAGTCGGAGGACGGAAAAGAGAGCGATTCCAAGCGAAATATGGGAATCGGACTTTCGGTCTGCATGACCATCGTAAGAGCCCACGACGGAATCATGAAAGCAGAAAACAGAAAAGAAGGCGGTGCCAGAGTGATGTTCTGGCTGCCGAAAGGAGTGGACACGGAATATGGAGATTAAAGACAGAGTGCTGGTCGTGGAAGACGACAAGAGGATCAGCAATTTCATCAAGACAGTGCTGGAAGCGAACAATTACGATGTGATCGTTGCGCAGACGGGAGCGGAGGCATACAGCATGGTGACCTCCCAGTGTCCGGACGTGGTGATCCTGGATCTCGGTCTTCCGGATATGGACGGCATGAAGATCCTGCAGGGCGTGCGGGAATGGTCCGCGATGCCGGTGATCGTTGTGTCGGCGAGAACCCATGAGAGGGATAAGGTGGAGGCACTGGATCTCGGAGCCGACGATTACATCACGAAACCTTTCGGAACATCCGAGCTTCTCGCGAGGATCCGCACTGCGATCCGCCACACAAGGTCTGGGATCCCGAATCAGCCGGGCGGACAGACGGGAGTTTTTAAATCCGGCGGATTGACCATCGATTATGACAAGCACCGCGTGTTTATCGACGGTGTGGACGCGGGGCTGACCCAGAACGAGTATAAGATCGTGAGTCTTCTTGGAAAGTATGCCGGGAAAGTCATGACTTATGACTATATTATCAAAGAAATCTGGGGACCGAACATGAAGAACGACAACCGGATCCTGCGCGTCAATATGGCAAATATCAGAAGAAAGATCGAGAAGAATCCTGCGGAGCCGCAGTATATTTTTACAGAGGTCGGCGTCGGATACCGGATCGTGGAGCCGGATTAGGACAGGATGGCGTGTTGCAGCGGAAAGTGAATAAGCTATGGTAAAACACCTGCTGTGTCCTCTGTAAATTTAGAGGGCAGCAGGTGCTTTTTGTGTAATAGGAAATTCCGAGGAATTCCCTATTACACAAAAGGCACTAACGTGCCAATGATGCGCATTCTATTGTGTGGCAGCAGCCTTCTGGACAAGTTCATCCAATGTCCCGAACCGGTAGCTCATCTCCTCCCACTTCGTCAGCAGCTCATCGAGGATCGCCGCGTTTGTGGAGGAAGTACTGTGCAGAAGCACGATGGCACCAGGATGGATGCGCCCGAGAAGCTTTTTGAATGCTTCCTCCTTTGTGGGCTGTTTGTCCTGATACCAGTCCACATAGGCGAGACTCCAGAAGAAGGTCTGATAGCCGAGAGCTTTTGCCATCTGAAGATTCGCTTTGCTGTACTTTCCCTGGGGCGGCCGGTAGTATTTCCGCATGTTCTCTCCTGTGATCTCTGTGTAGCTTGTTTCGAGGCTTGAGAGCTCTTTCGCGAAGCTTTCCGGATCGCTGATCTTCGACATGTCCGGGTGGTGGTATGTATGGTTTGCGACAATATGCCCCTCGGAGACCATGCGTTTTACGAGGTCCGGGCTGGTCTCCAGGTAGTTTCCGACGACGAAAAACGCGGCGGGAACCTGATGCTTTTTCAAGGTGTCCAGGATCATGGGGGTATTGCCGTTCTCGTATCCGGCGTCGAAGGTCAGGTAGATGACTTTCTCGCCGGAAAGATCGGCGTACCAGGCATTGTACTGCTTTAATTCATCTGCCGTGGCGTTAGCGACAGGCGGCTTTCCCTCCTGCTGGAATGAGAGGCCCCAGTTTCCGTCCGCAGATGCCGGGACTGACGGAATGACGGTGGCGGCGAAAGCGCCGAGGACGTAGGAGAGGGGGAGTAGGATGAGAGCCAGAAGAAGTGTGGCTGGACGGCTTCCTGCGAAAGCCTGGTCATGATCGCGCGGGAATTCTTTTAAAAGACAGAAAAATGGAAATTTCATGAAATGATATCCTTTTCAGGTGGTTCCAGAGACGTGCAGATGTCTCATGGAATTGCTTTTTATAATATATTCCACCCCGGATATTTGTATTCCATCGCAAAATGTGGTAAGATGTGTTGGTGCGCGTAAAGCTGCCGGTTCGGCAGTATGAAAGGAGAGAAAAAATTGAAGATCAGGATCCGGAGGATTCTTTTTCCAATACTGTTCTGTCTGGCGGTAGCATGTATCATTGAACTTCCACTTGCGCAGACAACGATTTTCGGGGACGACGTGATCTTATGGGATACCTTGTTCCGCTCAGTCATCGCGGTTCCGATGCTGGTACATCTTTATAGAGAGGATTCGGTGTTCAGGGGAAAAGAACACTGGAACGGAAAAATCGCGGCTGCGGCATTTTTCAGTGGCGCAGGAATATCCCTGGCGTTCGGCCTTGCGGTGAGAGCGCTTCAGATCTCTGGCGCGGCCCTGACAGATGAGAGCCTGTTCACAGGAAATCTGTGGCTGGAGGCTGTGGTGCTTTTGGCGGCATCCCCGATCCTTGAGGAATATTTTTTCCGCGGCGTTCTCTATGGAAGATGCAAGGAGCTTGTATCCGCCCCGGCGGCAGCATTTATGACCGCGGCGTTTTTCGGTGTGTTCCACTGGGACCTTGTGCAGGGAATCTACAGCTTCTTTATGGGGCTGCTCCTGGCATATCTTATGGAAAAAACGAACACGGTGAAGGCACCGGTGGTGTTCCATTTCGCGGCGAATCTGGCGGCACTTGTTCTGGAGGTTTTTTAGCATGACGGAAAGAGTGTGCTTATATTTTGTATCAAAATCGGTCGGTTCCGGCGGTCCTGATGCCGCAAAGATGGCGAAAAAGGCGGCAGATTGCCGTAAAATCGTAAGGGAATTGTAATTGAATCATCAAAACCCAGATGATAAAATAGTTTAGGCAAAAAGGAAAGGCGGGAAAACGACATGAAAAAAAGAACATTATTCCGCAGCGGTGCGGCGTTTCTTATGGGACTTCTGATGACCGCAGCGGTGGGATGTTTCACAAGCTTTGCTTATGACAGCGCAAGGCTGAAGGCTTGTTCAGTAGAGAACGGAAACAGCATTTCTGTCACAGGAACAGCCACGGCCGGCGCTTTAAATGAGGGGGAAACTCCGGATGATGGCTATTATTATCTGTTCGAGCTTCACCCATATGAGTCTGAGATAGGCTCCAGAACGGACTACATCGCATGGAGCAACAAATCCGACAAGTTAAAATTCACCTTAAAATACAGCGGTGATTCCACGGATACGATGCTCTATTCCAGATTCGTGGTTGCGTTAAAGACCGGCAGCACCTACACCCCGATCAGCAATGCGATCTATGTGACGAACCCGGGCGATGTGGCAAAATATCGCGAGGATTACCCGGAGCCGATGAGCAAAAAAGGACTTCTGATCCAGCTCGATATGCTCGGCGACGCGCTGAACCTGGGCGTAAAGCACACGACGGTCAATATCCCGTATCACCAGCTTGTGGGCGGTAATTTAAAATACAAATACAACGGAAAGACCTACAACTTCAACGGTGATCTCATCAAGGATTATGATAAGATGATCAGTGCGTTCTCCGCGAAAGGAATCGTTGTGACGGCGATCCTTTTAAACGGACGGAACGACAACTACCCGGAGCTTCACGAAGCCGGGCTTGCGAAGAGAAAGGAAGCTTTCTACTACGGTTTTAATGTCTCCACGGAGCAGGGATATGAGACGACCCGCGCGCTGCTCTCCTTTATGGCAGAGCGCTATTCCGGTGCCCACGATGACTATGGCCGTGTCAGCAACTGGATCGTCGGAAATGAGATCAACAACAACTTAAACTGGAACTACACCGGTCCGATGGACATTGATTCCTATACAAAGCTCTACTCAAAGGTATTCCGTGTGGCCTACACGGCGATCAAGAGCCAGAGCCGGAACGCGCGGGTCTTCTTCTCCACGGACTATGAGTGGAAGCGCGCAAACTCCAACCTGATGTATGGCGCAAAGGACTTTATTGACCGCTTCAACGCCGATATCCGTGACGAGGGGAATATCGAGTGGGGACTTGCCTACCACCCGTACCCGCATCCGATGACGGAGCCGGAGTTCTGGGATGATGATCAGACGGGAGCTGTCAATAATACCGAAGATTCACCGGTCGTAAACTTCAAAAACCTCAACGTCCTGACGGATTACTTCCAGAAGGATATCATGCGCGATGCAGGCGGAAATGTCCGTCATATCATTCTCTCTGAGGAGGGCTTTACATCAAAGAGCGCGACCCGGGGAGATGTCTATGATATCCAGGCAGCCGCTTTCGCGTATGCATATTATCTTGTAGATAATAACCCGTATATCGACGCGTTTATCTTAAACCGTCAGGTCGATGCGGTGATCGAGGTAGAGCAGTCCTGCTCATTCGGCCTCTGGACGGTGGATATGTCAAGTCCGGATCGGGTGATCGCTGTTATGCCGAAGAATATTTACAATGTATTTAAGTATATTGATACAAATAAATCGCTGAAGTATACAGAATTTGCGAAGAAGATCATCGGAATCAACAAGTGGAGTGATGTGATCCCGGGATTTAAGCTGCAGGAATAATTCAAAAAATAAAGCTGGTATTTTGATTCGGCAGGATACTTTCGGATATGTGTTCTGCCGGATCTTTTTTGCTTACAAATACCAGTTTTACGGGATTTTATTGACAAAATCCTAACGAGGGCTTATAATGCGCTATGACGATTATTTAGTACGACAACTCAGGAAATGACAGGAAAACAATTTTGTGTGTCAACATTTTTCAGGAGGATATCATTATGGCAAAGAAGAATCCAATCGCAGCCGCAGCAAAGAAAATGGCTGCAGCACCGGTTAGCAATAGCACTGTAGAAGTAAAGGCAGCAGAGACAAAGACAGTAAAGGCAGAAGCAAAGGCAGAGGCTCCGAAGGCAGAAGCTAAGAAAGCAGAAGAACCGAAGAAAGAGACAGCAAAGAAAGCTCCGGCAAAGAGAACAACAGCAAAGGACATCAAGACATCCGTAGTTGTACAGTTCGCTGGCAAGGAAGTTACAGAGAAGGACCTCATTGCAGCTGTTAAGAAAGCCTACACAAAGAAAGGCAACAAAGTCGGCGATATCAAGACCATCGAGATCTATGTAAAGCCGGAAGAGAGCGCTGCTTACTATGTAGTAAACGGTATCGGCGCAGACGATTACAAGATCGAGCTGTAAGTTGAGATGATAGTTTAGCTATGTCCGGATGGACATATGGCTGGGCAAATGTGTTTAGACACAGTCTTGCAGATGGATATATCCTGGATGTGTCGCCTGCAAAAGAACAGAAACTAGGACTTTAGGACTTGAGCGCCCGCTGGGATCATCCCCGGCGGGCGCTTTTGAGATCAGGAGATTATGGAGAAAGAAACGAAGAGAGAGCTGCCGGAAGCGTTCGTGGAGAAGATGAAAAAGCTTCTCGGCAGTGATGCGGAATCATTTTTTAAAAGCTACGACGCGGAGCGGAAATTCGGTCTGCGGGTCAACCCATTAAAGCAGAAGAGCGGGGAGATGCCGGAGGAAGGAGAACCCCTTGGAGATTACCTGAAGGGACTCGCAAGAGTTCCCTGGGCAGAAGAGGGATTTTACTACGAGGCAGACATGCGCCCGGGACGCCACCCGTTCCACGAGGCTGGGGCATACTATATCCAGGAACCAAGCGCCATGTCTGTGGCAGAAGCACTGTCTCCAAAGCCCGGGGAGCAGATCCTGGACCTCTGTGCGGCGCCGGGAGGGAAATCCACTCATCTTGCCGGAAAAATGGGAGGACATGGGCTTTTAGTCTGCAATGAGATCCATCCTGCCCGCGCAAAGATCCTGTCCCAGAATATTGAGCGCCTCGGTGTGGAGAATGCCGTGGTGACGAACATGGATCCGTTCCGGCTTGCCCCGGAGTTTCCGGAATTTTTTGACGGGATCGTGGTGGATGCCCCGTGTTCCGGCGAAGGAATGTTCCGAAAGGATGAGAATGCCAGAAATGAGTGGAGCCCAGATCATGTAAAACAGTGCGCGGGGCTGCAGGACGGGATCCTGGACTGTGCGGCGGCGATGTTAAAGGGTGGCGGGCGGATCGTTTACTCTACCTGCACATTTTCGCCCGAGGAGAACGAGCAGAGCATAGCAAGATTCCTTGAGCGCCATCCGGAGTTTTCAGTGGTGCAGCCGGAGCTTGCAAAATATTTTTCCGCCGGTCACCCGGAATGGGCAGATGGGAACGAGGAGCTGAAAAAGACCGTGAGGATCTGGCCGCATCTTGCGGACGGAGAGGGGCATTTCCTGGCGCTGCTTGTGAAAGGTGAGAGATCCTGGGATGCTGTGGAACGTACAGAGAACGCAGACGGAAAGAAAAACAGCAAAAAGGGCGGACGTAAAAACGGACGTGCGAAAGAGGATGCGGCGCTCACGGAAGCGGTCGCTGCGTTCCGGGCATTTGAAAAAGAGAATTTGAAAGACATGGAACATCTGGAAAATGGAAAGAAATTTCTGATGTTTGGAGAGAACCTGTATCTCGTCCCGGAGGTGATGCCGGGTCTTATGGGGCTTAAGGTATTGAGACCGGGCCTGCACCTTGGAAGCGCGAAAAAAGACAGATTTGAGCCGTCCCATGCGTTGGCTCTGGCACTGAAAAAAAGTGATGTGAGACAGAGTGTGGAGGTCGGATCGGAGGATCTTGCGCTGCGGTATCTCCGTGGAGAGACATTGCGGGCGGAGGATCTTGAAGAACCGAACATCCCGGCAAAAGGCTGGGTTCTTGTGACTACCGGCGGCATGTCACTGGGGTTTGCGAAGGCGGCTGGCGGGATGCTGAAGAATCACTATCCGAAAGGACTTAGGATTCAGGGTGGTTGATGATACGCATTAAGAGATAAGTTTTTGCTTTTACATTACTGTAAAAAGGATATAGAGCCAGAAAAGAACCGGACATGGAAACAAGCGAAAACACGCTTCGCGAGTTTCCCCTTGTTATCGCGACAGTCGCCAAGGTCCCGCGCATGCGCGGACTTTGGCTCGTTGTTCGCGTAAATAAGATCCGCCGGGATCTGCCTTAATAAAAGACAGGACCTGACGGATCTTTTATGTTTGGAAACAGTTTCCTCATGTCCCCCGGCAGCGGGGCGGAGAACTCAAGCTTTTCTCCGGTCACCGGATGGGAAAAGCTTAAATATGTGGAATGGAGCGGCTGACGGTCGATAAAACGGTAGTCCGGGCAGTAGAGAAAATCCCCTGGCAGCGGATGCCCGATGGCTTTCATATGGACGCGGATCTGGTGTGTCCTTCCTGTCTCCAGGAGGAGGCGGATGAAGGAGAGGTCAGCGTTCTTGTTGTAGGCAAATGTCCGGTAATGGGTTACAGCGGTCTCACCCCGCTCTGGATCCAAGACCCGCTCGATGGTGGAGCCGTCCTTTCTTGCGATCGGAAGATCGATGGTGCCGGATGCGTCCGTCTTCCCGGAGACGATGGCGGCGTACTCCCTGTGAATCGTGTGGTCCTTCACGGCATCAGAGAGAACGCAGGAACTGTAGGGATTCTTTGCGAGAAGCACAAGCCCTGATGTGTCCCGGTCCAGCCGGTTTACGGCCCGGAACACGAAAGGAGACTCCTCATTCCTGTAATACCATGCAATCCCGTTTGCCAGGGTATTCTCATAGTGTCCCTGGGACGGGTGGACCGGCATTCCGGCAGGTTTATCGATCACGAGAACATGTTCGTCTTCAAAAACGACGGAGAGGTCCATGGGAACAGGGACAATCTGGTCGGAAGTTTTTTTCTCCGTGACATGGACGCGCAACTGATCTTTCGGCTGAAGGACTGTGTTGGAAAAAACAGTTTTTCCGTTTAGGAGAAAACTGCCCTCGGTGTTTCGAAGATGAACCACCAGGCGGGAAGAATAGCCGGAATCCATGAGAAAGGCGGCGATGGAACGACCGCTGTCGGCTTCTTTAATTGTGTAAATCAAAACGATATTCATGATAAATCCCTTTTTATTTAAAAATATAATAATTCAACACACCAGATGTCCGCAGATATTTCGGCTGCATAACATCACGGACACGTAGAAATGATCTCAAAGTTATTTCAGCGTATTTCATTGTATCATAGGAAAAATTGTCCGGCAAGTCTCAGAAAACATCCGCATATGCTGTTACAAATATGCGGCGGAAGTTCTGAAAAATGTGGAAAAATAAAAATATAGCAGGAATGGTGCTGGCGCGGCTCAGTGAATGGACCTTGGGGAAAGAAAAGGAAAAACGCAGACCCGGACCATCCCCGATTCTGCAGTTGTGCCTGGGGGGACTCCTGCTTTTGGCAGCGGCAGTTCCCGGAGATCATTTATACAGGGAAAGCAGCGGGCTGCAGGCTGCACAGGATCCGGTCGTATCGGTGATCCGGTCCGAGAATGGGGAGACGCTGGAATCAGCGGTGGTGCGATCGAAGGTGAAGACCGATCCGCTGAACCTGAATTCTCACTCCGCTGTCCTGCTTGACGGCGATACAGGGCGGATTCTGTACGGAAAAAACGAGATGGAAGTCCTTCCCATGGCCAGCACCACGAAGATCATGACCTGCATCCTTGCCCTGGAGAATGCCGGGCTGGACACGGAAGTCGGGATCTCAGACCGGGCGGCGACCATGCCGGAGGTGAAGCTGCATGTGAGAGAAGGGGAGAAATACCGACTGGAAGACCTTCTTTACTCCCTGATGCTGGAATCCCACAATGACACCGCAGTGGCCATCGCGGAAGCGGTCGGGGGCAGCGTGGAAGATTTCGCGGACATGATGAACAGGAAGGCAGCGGAACTTGGCTGTGATGATACATATTTTCTGACGCCCAACGGGTTGGATGCGGAGGATAAGGAGAGTGGGAAGATTCATTCCACCACTGCGGCAGACCTGGCGCGGATCCTCAGATACTGCATCGTGCTCTCCCCGGCAAAAGAAGAGTTCCTTGCCATCACAAGAGCACCGTCCCACGCCTTTTCCGACCTTTCCGGGATACGGAGTTTCTCCTGCGTCAATCATAATGCTCTCCTGACATCCATGGAAGGTGCGGTCAGTGGAAAGACCGGATTCACGGGAAAGGCTGGATACTGTTATGTTGGTGCAGTGAAAAAGGGGAAGAAGCTGTTCATAGCGGCGCTTCTGGGCTGCGGGTGGCCGCCCCACAAGACCTATAAGTGGCAGGATGTGCGGAAACTTGTGACATACGGGGATAAAAACTTTGAGTATAAGGAGATAGAGAAAAAGGGACTCGGGGAGGAAACTGCAGTTCCGGTGGAAAATGGCGTGGGGTACAGGGTTAAGGTAGAGATCGGGACTGAAAACGCGGATAAGACCCCTCTCCGTGTTCTGCTGGGAAACGATGAGAAGGTCCAGGTAAGGACAAAGATCGCAAAATCGCTCCATGCTCCGGTCCGGGAAGGAACGCCGGTGGGACAGCGGGATTACATGGTCGACGGGATCGTCATCGACAGTGATCCGGTGGTGACAGCCGGGAATGTTGAACTTTGGGACTTTGAGTATGCGGAGAAGATCGTGATGGAAAAATTCTGGATGTAGAGGTCTATTTTTCCAGACATGAATCGATGAATGGGCCTGTTTTAAAATGTTATAAAAATCCTACTATCATACTTGAATTATAGGAATATTCTGTTATACTGATAAGAAAGATAATTGGTAACTATGAAGGTACATATCAGTTACAGAAAATTTATAAGTATGGAGGCATAAAATCATGCAGACAAAACTGACGAGAGAGGACGCCATCGCGCTCCTCAGAAAATACAACAAAGAGCCATTCCATATTCTCCATGGCCTGACTGTCGGGGGCGTTTTAAAATGGTACGCGAATGAACTCGGATACGGAGATGAGGCCGGATTCTGGGAGATCTGCGGAATCCTTCATGATATCGATTTCGAGGAGTATCCGGAGGAGCACTGCCTGATCGCGCCGCGTCTTTTAAAAGAGGGCGGAGCCGAGGATGAGGTGATCCATGCGGTCTGCAGCCACGGATACGGAATCCACGAGTGGATCGACGCGAAGCCGGAGCACGAGATGGAAAAAGTCCTCTTCGCGGCAGATGAGCTGACTGGTCTGATCTGGGCGGCAGCGAAGATGCGCCCATCAAAGAGTACGAAGGACATGGAAGTGTCCAGCTTAAAGAAGAAATTTAAAGATAAGAAATTTGCTGCAGGATGTTCCAGGGACGTCATCACAAAAGGTGCCGGGAATCTCGGCTGGGAACTGCCGAAGTTAATGGAAATGACGATCCTCGCCATGAGATCCTGCGAGGATTCCGTTGCGGAAGAGATGAAGAAGATGGGGTTGGCGGAGTAAGAGCGTATTGCTGACCAGTATAATAAAAACCTGAGGAGCTGTGTTGAGACCTCTCAGGTTTTTTGCCTTCCGGCTTATGTTTTCTTACAGTCAGCGCAGTAAGTGCGCAGACCTGCAGAACAGTCACAATTTCAGACTAATTGTTCAGCAATTTTGCACGCTTACCGCACTGACTGCACTGTCTATTTTCTGCTCTTGATCTGTGCCGTCATCTTATTGGGCAGGCAGACGATGATCTCGCCGTCCAGATGGATCTTTCCCTGGTGGACACAGATCTTGTCGGGGCATGTGGCCTCGGAGACCCACGCCTCCCCATCTTTGATGATCAGGTGGTTTGTGCCGCCGGACACGCTGTCTATAGTGAGTTCCTGATCTTTTGCGAGATCGAGGGTTTCGACTACTTTTCCATCGACGGAAACTTCAACGATCTCCGCAGGGCTTTTATGCATCAATTTTGCCCCGAGAAAAAGAAGAACGGCTGCCGCAAGTATTACGGCGATCAGGATCATATCCTGTTTTTTTAAAAGTTTCTGTTTCGTATCTTTGCTTTCTGTCATAAAAAATCCCTGAAAATAGTGTAATGGTAACTGTTTCGTGTTTTGCATCAGCGCCGGGCAAAAAATCCGGGAGACTGTCTGATCTAAATATTACTGTTTGATAATAAAGTCTTCCATTCCATCCGAATAGTAAACATTGTAATCCTCATCGATAAAGCATGCGTAGATTCCATCCAGGGAATTCGCAAGCTCCAGTCCTTTTTCCAGGCCAAGGGAAAAGCAGGTGGTGGAGAGACCATCCCCGTCAACGGACTCCTCGGAGAGGATCGTCACGGAGATCAGTCCATTATCGTAAGGATACCCGGTTGCCGGGTTTAAAATGTGATGGTAATTCTTTCCGTCGATCTCAAAATGCCGCTCGTAGACACCGGATGTCACGACGGAGAGATCCTTGATCCCAAGCACCTCAAATGTCTCATCCCTGTCCGCAAAAGGTTTCTGCAGCCCGATGTTGAATTTGCTTCCATCCGGCTTTTCACCCACGCAGAGGACGTTTCCGCCGAGATTGATAATGGCGCTCTTCACACCGGCATCCAGGAGCTGTTCCTTGATCCGGTCGGCGATATAGCCCTTCGCGATGGAACCCAGGTCGATGGTGGTATCCGGGGAGAGGAATGTCAGCGTATTTCCGGAGAGGACGAGGTTGTGGTAATCCACCTTCGGAATATCTGCTTCGATGTCTGCTTCATCCGGGATCACGGCCTCGCCGCTTGTGAAATTCCAGAGGGAACTCAACGGCTCGATCGTAATGTCAAAGGCACCGTCAGATTTCTCGCAGTATTCCAGACCTTTTGCCAGAAGCGCTGCCATGTCGTCGGAGACCGTGACAGTGTCGGAGGTCCGATGGTTGATCTTGTAGAGCTCGCTGGTCTCTAAGGTCTTGCTGAAAATATTCTCATACTCTTTACAAAGTGCCATCGAATCGTCTAAGATAGAGGAGTCGTCGGAATCGTAGAGCGTGATGGTGACGAAGGTGTTGAGCAGAAAATCGGAACGGCTGAGAGGAGTCTCCTGTGTGAGAAGTCCCGGTCCGCTGCTTGTTCCACACCCGCTCAATGTCATGCCGGAAACAAAGAGGAGACCGGCGGCACAGAGGCCAAATATTGTTTTTTTATTCATGTGTTATATACTTCCTGTACGATAAATATTATAAGCTCATTCGACAGCGGAAATTTTGTATATTAATACGAAAACGCAGACCGCAGCAGGCACTCGTGCCTGTCGTACAAAATATCAGAAGCTGCACTGCCGGATATCCGGTTTATTCTAACAAATGAACTTTTGAAAGTCAAGAAAGAGGAGAATAGATCCGATGAATCGAGAAAAAAAGGCAATAACTGTGGCATTGTATGGGCTCCTGATTGCCCTTGCCATGGTGCTGAGTTTTGTTGAGACAATGATTCCCATCCCGATCCCAGTCCCAGGCATAAAGCTGGGACTGGCGAACCTTGTAACGGTGGTGGGGCTTTATTTAATTGGAATCCCCGGAACCATCGCCGTGACCCTGATCCGCATCGTTCTTGTGGGACTGTCATTTGGAAATCCCTACAGCATGATCTATGGGCTGTCTGGAAGCTTTTTAAGCTTGTTTGTGATGGCGGTATTGAAGGAGACCGGAAAGCTCTCCCAGGTCAGCATCAGCGTTCTTGGCGGGATTGCCCACAATATCGGCCAGATCACCTTTGCGGCAGTTATCGTCCAGACACCAGGGGTATTTTATTATCTGCCATTTCTTCTGGCAGCCGGATGCATCGCGGGAACACTGATCGGAATCGTCGGCGGAATCATTACGGAGCGGCTTCAGCGTGCGATGCGGGGATAAAAAAATAAAATAGCGATTGTATTAGGGTGGTAAATTTATTATAATAAAATGTAACAGGTTGCAGGTGCGGCAATTTGTTCTGCAAAAAACGCGCTGCAAGTTTACTTGTATAAGTGTTTTTGCAGAGCAGATTGATATAGGGCGGCCGCCCTGTGCTTCTTGTTTTTGTGCAGCGAAAACAAGAAGATACGCACGTTATACTTAAATCTGTCAATATACCGTAAAAAAACGGAGGAATTCGATCATGATTGAAATGTCAATAAAGAAACTGGTTCAGTACGGCAGAACGACCGGACTTATCGAAGCCGAAGATGAGATCTACGCAAGAAACCAGATCCTGGAAGTACTGAAAATGTCCGAATACGAGGAGCCGGGCGAGATTACAGACGAGATCAGCCTGGAAGATACCTTAAACGCGCTCACCGACTACGCTGCAGAGCAGGGGATCCTTGAAAACAACAGCGTCGTATACCGGGATCTTTTTGACACGAGACTCATGAACTGCCTGATGCCGCGCCCAAGCGAGGTCGTAAAGAAATTCCGCGGGGAGTATGAAAAATCCCCGGAGGACGCAACGGCTTATTTCTACAAACTGAGCCAGGACTCCGACTATATCCGCCGCTACCGTGTCTGCAAGGACTTGAAGTGGATCACGAAGACGGAGTACGGCGACCTGGACATCACGGTAAACCTCTCAAAGCCTGAGAAAGACCCGAAAGCTATCGCCGCTGCAAAAACCATGAAGCAGAGCGGATATCCGAAATGCCTGCTCTGTATGGAAAACGTGGGCTACGCGGGCCGAATCAACCATCCGGCGAGAAACAACCACCGGATCATTCCGCTGACCTTAAACGGCGAGTCCTGGGGCTTCCAGTATTCCCCGTACGTCTACTATAATGAGCACTGCATCGTCTTCAACGGAAAACACACCCCGATGAAGATCGACCGGAATACGTTCAAAAAGTTATTTGATTTTGTGACCATGTTCCCGCATTATTTCCTGGGATCCAACGCGGATCTCCCGATCGTCGGCGGTTCCATCCTGACCCACGACCATTTCCAGGGCGGAAGATACACCTTCGCGATGGCGAAAGCACCGGTGGAGAAAAGTTTTACAGTGAACGGTTACGAGGATGTGGAAGCAGGAATCGTAAAATGGCCGATGTCCGTGATCAGGATCCGCAGTGAGAAGAAAGAACGCCTTGTGGATCTTGCGGATAAGATCTTAACTGCATGGCGCGGATATACAGACGCGGACGCGGATATCTACGCGGAGACAGACGGGGAGCCACATAACACGATCACCCCGATCGCGAGATTCCGTGGCGGAAAGTTTGAGCTGGATCTGGTACTGAGAAATAACCGCACCACGGAGGAACGTCCGTTAGGTCTGTTCCATCCGAACCCGAAGCTCCACCACATCAAGAAAGAGAACATCGGACTCATCGAAGTCATGGGCCTGGCAGTTCTTCCGTCGAGATTGAAGGATGAGCTTGCCCTGCTTGCCGACTATATCGTGGAAGGAAAGGACATCCGCAGCGAGGAATCCATCGCAAAACATGCAGACTGGGTAGAAGAGTTCCTTCCGAAATATGCGAAGATCACAAAGGATAATGTGATGGAGATCTTACAGGATGAGGTCGGCCATGTGTTCGCGAATGTCCTTGAGGATGCGGGCGTTTATAAGCGCACAGAGGCGGGGCGTGAGGCATTTGGAAAATTTATCGAGACATTAAACAGGTAACAAAATTGTTGCCGGAACCGTTACATTTTCCTTAAAATTTTCATAAATGTAGGGACTTCGTCTCGCCAAGCGCGGGAAAGTGTGTTATATTGGTATTTGTTTCATAACTGCTAAGATTCTTCGCAGTTACAAGCAAAAATCCATTCCGGATCGGTTTTGCCGATGGGATTTTTGCTTTCCAGCCCATACTTTTTTACGGTCAGCGCAGCAAGTGTGCAGATCTATTGTGCAGCTGCTGGGCTTTAAATGATGGAAAAAGGAGACTGCCATGTTAAATGAGGAGAAGATCCGGCTGATGACGGGTATCGCCATGTTTGAAAAGAAAATGATGAAGGAATCCATCCCGGCAAACCGGTATTTCAAGAGCGACTACGTTGGAAGCCATCTGATCCGGTCTTTTATCGCGTACTCGCTGACCGTGTGCCTGTGCCTGGTGCTGTGGGTCCTTTACCGGTTCGATGATCTGCTCAACGTCATGGCGGTGGATGACCTGATCTCTCTCGGGGTGCGCCTTGTATTCTACTATGCTGCGGGACTTCTCGCATATCTTGTTGTGACCTGGAAGATCTATTCGAGACGTTATGACGAAGCAGCCGGAAGACTGAAGATCTATCAGGCAAAGCTGCGGCGCCTTGATAAAAAATATGACCAGTAGCCTGCAAAGGAAAACGGGGAGGAAAAGAGTAAGTGATCGGACTTTTAGTATTCAAGGAAAAACTGAAACAATTTTATGGAAAGTATAATATTTACATCGTACCGGTCGTAAAATTCCTGGTGGGATTCCTTACGTTCTGGCTGATTAACGCGAATGTAGGTTTTATGTCGAAACTTAAGAATCCGCTGATCCCGGTGGTGATGGGACTGGTTGCCTCCTTTATTCCATATGGAGTGACAGCGTTTCTGGCCGGTGTTTTTATCCTGATCCATGTTGCCCAGGTGTCTCTGGAGATCGCTCTGGTCATCTTTGTGTTCGTGCTGGCGGTGACCGTCCTTTACTACGGATTCCGGCCGGGTGACGGATATCTGCTTCTCCTGACACCGTTACTGTTCTTCCTGCGGATTCCGTATGTGGTGCCGCTTGTGGTAGGACTTTCTGGAAGCCTTGTGTCCATCGTTCCTGTGTGCAGCGGTGTCTGCATCTACTATATTCTGATGTATTTAAAGCAAAATGCGGGAACACTGACGGGAAGTTCGATGGCGGAGATGGCAGACCGGTTTATCCAGATCGTAAAGAATGTATTTGGAAATGAGCTGATGTGGGTCATGGTGGCTGCATTTGCCGCTGCGATCCTTGTGGTCTTCATCCTTAAAAATCTTTCAGTAGACTACTCCTGGTCCATCGCCATCGTTGCGGGAGTGATCACACAGCTTGCAGTGATCTTTATCGGTGATTTCAATTTCAACCTTCCGGTATCCGCAGGTTCCATGATCTTTGGAATCGTCGCATCGGTGGTGATCGCCCTGATCTACCAGTTCTTTGTGTTCGCGGTGGATTATACGAGAACAGAGTATCTGCAGTATGAAGACGATGACTACTATTACTATGTGAAAGCTGTCCCGAAGCTCACGGTGTCTGCACCGGATGTGAAGGTACAGCGGATTTATTCGAGAAAAAATGTGAGACATGAGAAGAACGAAACTCGTGAATAATTGTACGGAGGTAACAAAATGACAGAATTTCTTGGGAATATGTATTCCTGGTTTACATTTATTCCGAAGATCACATTGTCGAATCTTTTTGAAATTCTGATCCTCACAGTTCTGATCTATGAAGTCCTTTTATGGGTGAAGTCGACGAGAGCGGGAGTGCTTCTCCGCGGTGGTATGATCATTGTTGGTTTTTACCTGCTGGCGGCGATGCTCCATTTAAATACGATCACCTGGATCATCAACCATATGGGCCAGCTCGTATTGACAGCCCTCATCATTATCTTCCAGCCGGAGCTTCGAAAAGCGCTGGAGCAGCTCGGAAGCAAAAATATCATCACAGACCTTTTTATTTCTGAGAATTCCAGACAGCAGGAAGGATATACAGAGAAGACCGTAAATGAGATTACCCGTGCGGCCTTTGAAATGGGAAAAGTAAAGACAGGAGCCCTGATCGTCATCGAGCGCGACACTCCGCTTCCAGAGATCGAACGCACGGGAATCCCGGTGGACGGAATCGTCACGAGCCAGCTTCTGATCAATATTTTTGAACACAATACGCCTCTTCACGACGGCGCGATCATTATCCGTGGAAACCGCGTGACCTCTGCGACCTGTTATCTGCCGCTTTCTGATAACCTGAGCATCAGCAAAGACCTGGGAACAAGACACCGTGCGGCTCTTGGAATCAGTGAGAACACGGACAGCCTGACCGTTGTAGTCTCCGAGGAGACTGGACGGGTATCCCTGGCGGAGGGCGGAAGTCTCAGAAGGATCAACAGTCCGGAAGAGTTAAAGCTTGCGATCGCTGCAAAGCCGGAGGAGGAGACGGTATCCGGCCCGTTCAAACTCTTGAAGGGATGGCATAAAAATGAAAGAAAAGCAGAATAGACGATGGGGACTTTTGCTGATTTCCTTCCTGTGTGCCTTTTTAGTCTGGCTGGGGGTCGTCAATGTGGCGGATCCGGTCATGACGGATACTGTGGAGGTGCCAGTAGAGATCATTAACAGCGACGTCCTCACGAAGAACAACCTGACATATGCGGTTGTCGGAAAATCGACAACCACAGTTCAGTATGAGGTAAAGACGACAAATGCGTATCGGATCCGTTCCTCAGATTTCCGGGCGTACGCGGATATGACAGACATGTGGTCCGTGACAGGCGCGATCCCGATCAAGGTCGAGGTCCTAAACCACTCCGAATACCTGGTCTCCATGCCGGTGAGCCGGACGGGAACGATCAAGATCGAGACGGAACCGCTTCAGAGGAAGACATTTACCATCGGCGTCATGACGACGGGAATGCTTGAGGACGGCTACCAGACTGGCAAGGTGACACTGTCACCGGAGACACTTACGGTTGAAGGTCCGGAATCCCTGATCGGACAGATTAGCAGCGTCGGAATCGAGATCAACTTAGACGGAAAGAACGCGGATTGGAGCGATTCGGAGGAACCGAAGTTCTATGACGCGAACAAAAACAGCATTACGATCAGCGATCGTCTGATCAGTAACTGCAAGAGTGTCGATTATACCATGGAGATCCTGAAAGTGAAGAATCTGAGCCTGGATTTCGATGTCACCGGTGAGGTGGCGGGCGGTTATCGCTACACAGGTGTGGAGTGCGGACTTAAGAGTGTCCCGGTGGTCGGATTAAAGAGCGCTCTGGCATCCTTAAATACGATCACGATCCCGAAGGAAGAGCTTGATGTTTCCGGCGCGAGGGCAAATATCGTGAAGACTATTGATCTGAATGATTATCTGCCGGAGGGAGTTTCCCTGGCTGGGAAGGACAGTTCCGAGATCACGGTGACACTTACGGTGGAGCAGTTGAAGGAACGGGAATATACGGTCCGCATCAGCGCTGCCAGTTATGTTGGGGCGGACAGCTCCTACAGCTATCGGGCAGACCCGGGAACGGTCACAGTCCGGATCCGTGCGCTTCAGGAAGAACTTGACAGCCTGCAGCTTACGGCTGAGGACCTGAGTCTGAATGTCTCTGGAATGGGAGAGGGAAGCCACCAGGTTCAGCCGACGCTTAACAGGGAGCTTGATTCTGCCTATGATTTGCTGGGAATTTCCAGCTGTACGGTAACTGTCGCAAAGGAACAGGAGTCTGCGACGGAGACAGAGCCTGAGACAACTGAGAAAGAGACAACAAAAGCGTCGGAAACTGCCGCTGAGAGCAGCAGCGAGGCGGAGACAGAGGGGGAGACCGCTGCGTCTGCGACAAGACACGCGGTGATCGTACCGCCGGAGACGACGGAAGCACGTCAGGCGACAGGTCTTCAGACCATATTTCGAAATTAGGAGTTAAAAATACTTATGGTAAAGCAAAAAGTTACGATCGAAAACCCAACCGGTCTTCATCTGAGACCGGCAGGGCTTCTGTGCAAGGAGGCACTGCGGTTTCAGAGTTCGATCAAATTTGAATATGGAAACACAACAGCTAATGCAAAAAGTGTACTGAGCGTGCTGGGGGCATGTGTAAAGTGCGGAGATGAGATCGAATTGATCTGTGAGGGAGCGGACGAAAAGGAAGCTCTGGAAACGATCACGGAACTGATCAATGGCGGTCTCGGAGAGTAGGCTGATATGCTGGTTTATGTGATTTGTTACGGCGCTGCCATGCTTTTTGCATTCAGCGCCCATTTTACCTTATCAGGAATGTCACTGATGTTTGCAGCACTATATCTTTATCTGTGGGAATATGGGAAAAGCGGCAATCCGCTTCATCTCCGCGGACTGTTTTCCTTGTTTTATGTGGGAGGAGAAGGAATCTCCTGCCTGAAGCTGTCAAACCTTCAGAAGGACTGGAGTTTAGAGACCTGGGCGTGCTTTTTTGTAGCTTTTGCGGCATTCTGGAATGTGTACGCACTGGCAGAAAAGAAATTTGGATATGAGAAGGAAAAAAAGACAATAGATGGATTTTCCCTGAAGTTTACGGGGGAGACCCCGGAGAGATACGGGACAAGAATTTTCATTGCACTTACCGGGCTGACAATCCTGTCCCTGACTGCCTTTCTGTTTGAGGCATTCCGGTTGGGATATGTGCCGTTTCTCCTTCGGGGAGTGCCGCATGCCTACTCATATTTCCATATTTCCGGGGTCCATTATGTGACGGTGTCATGTGTACTGGTCCCGTCCATGGAAGTGCTGTTATGGTTCTATGACAGGGAGATGGGGAAGGCGAAAAGAATCGTTTCCCTCATTATGACAGGGATCGCGCTCCTGATCCCGGTGCTTTGTGTATCGAGATTTCAGCTGATCTTTGCGGTGATTCTCGCAGTGCTGACATTTATGATCGTCAGCGGATACAGGAAAATCAGGTATCTTTTCATGGCAGCGGCGGGACTTGTTCCACTCTATGTGATCTTAACGATTGCCAGAAGCCATGATGTGACGTATCTGAATGGAATCTTTGAGATGAAGAATGCGGCTACGCCGATCTTTATCACGCAGCCTTACATGTATATTGCAAACAATTACGACAATTTTGACTGTCTGGTACGGGAGCTTCCGGCCCATTCTATGGGACTAAAGGGAATGTTTCCGCTCTGGGCATTATCGGGGCTTAAGTTTATAAAGCCTGCATTAGTGGACTGGCCGATCTACGTGAATAAGGAGGAGCTGACTACGGTTACACTCTTCTATGACGCGTATTATGATTTTGGAATTGCCGGTGTATTTCTGTTTTCATCAGTATTGGGAGCGGCTGCCGCATGGCTTTCTGCAAGGACATACCCGGGAAGAAATCCGGCGTGGTACCTATTCTATTCTCAGGGAGCGCTCTATTTTATGCTCTCGTTTTTTACAACCTGGTATTCCAATCCTACGACCTGGTTTTACTTTGTGGTGACCGGTGCCTTTGGAATTTTTTTAGAGATTAAACACAACAGACGGAGGAGACAGCTATGATATCAGAAAAAATGAAACCATTTATGGCTAATAATTCCGCGATCCGCGCAATGTTCGAGGAAGGGAAAAGAATGGCTGCTGTTTACGGCAGGGAGAATGTATATGACTTCAGCCTTGGAAACCCGAATGTTCCGGTTCCGCAGGTGACAGAGGCGATCCTCGACGTGGTGAAGAATGAGGATTTCATGACACTCCATGGATATATGAGCAATGCAGGCTATGAAGATGTCCGTCAGACTATCGCAGAGTCCTTAAATAAACGGTTCGGAACGAATTTTTCCTTTAAGAACCTGATCATGACAGTGGGTGCGGCGAGCGGATTAAATATCATTTTAAAGAGCATTTTAAATCCGGGCGATGAGGTTATCGTGTTTGCACCGTATTTTGTGGAATATAATGCGTATGTGAGAAACTATGACGGAAATGTTGTGGTCATTTCTCCGGATACTGAGACGTTTATGCCGAAGCTTGATGAGTTTGAGGCGAAGATCACTGCTAAGACGAAGGCTGTTATCATCAACAACCCGAACAACCCGACGGGTGTTGTGTATGATGAGGCGACGATCAAGGCTATGGCTGCGATCCTGGAGAAGAAGGAAAAGGAGTTTGGCACATCGATCGTGCTGATCTCTGATGAGCCGTACCGTGAGCTGGCTTACGGCGGGGTTGAGGTTCCGTTTGTGACGAAGTATTATCACAATGCAGTTGTGGGATATTCTTACAGTAAGTCCCTCTCTGTTCCGGGTGAGCGTATCGGCTATGTCGTGATTCCGGATGAGGTGGATGATTCTGCGGCCCTGATCGGAGCGGCTACGATCGCGAACAGGGTGATCGGATGTGTGAATGCGCCGTCACTGATTCAGAAGGTGATCAAGTATTGCATTGAGCATGAGGTTACAGTGGATCTGGAGACTTATGAGAAAAACAGGAATCTGATCTATGGTGCGCTGACGGAGTATGGATTTACCTGCGCGAAGCCGGACGGAGCGTTTTACTTGTTTGTGAAGTCTCCGGTGGAGAACGAGAAGGAATTTTGCGAGGTGGCGAAGAAACATCATGTGCTGGTGGTTCCGGGCAGTTCGTTTGCTTGTCCGGGGTACGTGAGACTGGCTTACTGTGTGTCCTATGAGCAGATCGAGAGGTCGCTGCCGGCATTTAAGGAGATTGCAGAGGAGTACGGGCTTTGTAAGTAGTGATGGCGGGAAAACCGGTGAAAGGAGTACAGATCATTAGCCGGACTTTGTTTGAAAGCATATAAAGCCGTATGAGATCATGTGGAGTACTGAAAAAGGGGGATCGACTGAGTAAAATACTGCGGATGGAATGCAGCAGGATTTTTACAGGATTAGGAGGTCCATGGAATGAATTTCAGAAAGTATGCAGGGATTATTTTAAATATTCTGGTTCCTTTGCTCACAGTTTATCTGGTCTGTGTCTGGGGACTGAGGCTGGTGGTGTTTTTTCTTCCGTTTGTGATCGGATGGATCGTGGCAGCGATCGCGAATCCGGTGGTGCGTTTTTTTGAAAAGCGGCTGAAGATCGTCCGCAGGCACGGCTCGATGGTTCTGATCGCAGGTGTGCTGGCACTGGTGATCTTTGGCATCTATGCGCTGTTTTCCTGGGTGTTCCGGGAAATGACGGAGTTTGGGCAGGCACTGCCCGGAATTTATGCGTCGATCCGGGAGGAAGTCGATCTGGCCTGCGAGCGGATCGGGGGACTTTTGAAGTATCTTCCTGCAGACACGGAGACGACGATCATTTCCGAGCTGGAGAATGTGGGTGGATATATCGGTGATTTTGTTCAGAAGATCGCAGCTTCCGCAGGCAGCCGCGTAGTGCGGACGCTGCCGGAGGTCTTTGTGAATACGATTATTGTATTTCTTTCTTCATACCTGTTTCTGGCAGATCATGATAAGCTTGTGGAGACGGTACGGAAGGTTATGCCGGAGCCTGTGATCAAGTATGGACGGATGATGAAGAGCGATATCCGGACGTTGATCGGCGGGTATTTTCTGGCGCAGTTTAAGATCATGTTCGTGGTCGCAGTGGTGTTGGTAATCGGAATGTTATTCCTCAGGGTTCCATATGGAATTTTTCTTGGAATCGCGATCGCGATTCTGGATTTTCTGCCGATGTTCGGCACAGGAACGGCATTGATTCCCTGGGCAGTGGTGAGACTCTTTACCGGGGAGTACGGTTATGCGCTCAGCCTTATCGTTCTCTATGTTTTAACACAGGGCATCCGTCAGGTGATCCAGCCGAAGATCGTCGGTGACAGCATGGGACTTCCGCCGCTTGCAACACTATTCTTCCTCTATCTTGGTTTCAAGTTCCGCGGTATTGCGGGAATGATCATCGCTGTACCGGTCGGCATCCTGTTTATCCGGTTTTACGGATATGGGGCCTTTGATGGCTTGATCAGGAATGTGAAGCTTCTTGCGGAGGAGATCAGGAAGCTGATGGAAGAATAGAAAGTAAGAAAAAGAGACAGGCATTCGAAAGCTTATCTGAGTTTCCGGATGCCTGTTTTTGTATAAGAAATCAAAATTTATTCAGCAGATGGACCATCGGTCGGGACAATAACGATATTGATGTCCGGGATATTACAGGACGCTGTGATGCTGGCATTGGATATCCGGAGGAAGATTTTCTGAAAAACTTTGCGGGTTTTAAACTCTGCATTTAAAGGTCGAAAATAAATGTAGGAATGCATCAGGTGTGCATCCGCTGCATAAAATAGAACGATATTCAATCGAGCGAGGAAATTATGGCACAGGGATATTTGCAGGTGGATGTTGTGTCGGACGCGAACAGTTTTCCGGTACAGGATGCGGATATTGTGATTGCAAGGACGGAGGAACCAGATGAAATTATTGAGGAGACGAGAACGAACAGTTCCGGACAGACGGAGAATCTTCCATTAAATGCACCACCAGTAGAGCTTTCATTGTCACCGGAGGAGACGGAGCGTCCATATGCAGAATACACGATCCGAATCACGGCACCGGGATTTGAGCCATTTGTCGTTTCAGGAACGGAGGTTCTGGCGGACGTGACGGCGATCCAGGGGATTCGTTTGCGGCCTCTTTCGAATGCCTCGGCCGGAGAGCAGATAGAGACCGTGACGATTCCGGATCACACACTTTATGGTGATTACCTTCCCAAAATCGCGGAGAGCGAGATCAAGCCAGTTGTAGAGACAGGTGAGATCGTTCTGTCCAGAGTGGTCGTCCCACAGACGGTCGTGGTACATGACGGAGTTCCAACGAACACGTCCGCAGCCAACTATTATGTCCCGTATCGGGATTATATCAAAAACGTAGCCTCCAGTGAGATATACGCGACCTGGCCCCGCTCCGCGATCGTCGCGAATGTGCTGGCAATCATGTCCTTCACGTTAAATCGTGTCTATACGGAATGGTACCGCAATCAGGGATATGATTTTACGATCACATCATCAACCGCGTATGATCATAAATGGATTTATGGGCGGAATATTTTTGAGTCCATCTCTGTCGTGGTGGATGATATTTTTGATAATTATCTTTCGCGCCCGGGAGTGAAACAGCCGATCCTGACACAATACTGCGACGGGCGGAAGGTTCGGTGTCCGGGGTGGATGACGCAATGGGGCAGCTGTGAGCTCGGAGAAGCGGGGTACAGTCCCATCGAGATCCTGCGGAATTTTTATGGAGATGATATGTATATCAATACGGCAGAACAGATCTCCGGCATCCCGGCATCGTGGCCGGGATATGATCTGAAGATTGGTGCCACCGGTGATAAGGTGCGGCAGCTGCAGGAGCAGTTAGATGCAATCTCCAGCGTGTATACCGCAATTCCGGATATTTCCCCTGATGGGATCTATGGTCCGGCTACCGCGGAAGCTGTTCGGAAATTCCAGTCGATTTTTGGACTTCCCCAGACCGGAGTGGTAGATTTTGCTACATGGTATAAGATTTCCCACATATATGTGGGGATTACAAGGATTGCGGAATTATCGTAAATGAAATATGGATAGAAAGTGATATGTTGCCGGACATGGTGACAGGAGATGCCTGCCGATTCTGTCACCATGAATTCAGGAGCAGGCTATCGCAGGACGGAGAAGTGAGGATTAACTGATACGATGAATAAAATGCAGTCAGAAGTCAAGAGACGGATATAGATATGTTGAAACGGTTGTCGGAAAAAAGAGAACGATTTCCTCGGATTTACCAGAAAAATCCTTGTAGAATCCACAGAAATGTGCTATGATATGAGTGTCAGAAAAATACATGCGCAGATATGGTTCATCGGTAGAACGCTAGCTTCCCAAGCTGGAAAGGCGGGTTCGATTCCCGTTATCTGCTTCCATCGGGGGATCCTTAGAAATTAAGGATTCCCTTATTTTATGCGGTTTTGCGGGATTTCCGGAATAAGCTTATCCTTTCGAATAAGAGGGGAGAAGTGGCGATTAAGATGGGGAGACGGGCAACGGCGGACAGCGCGAGGAAGGAATATGAGAACTTTATGAAGGCGGCATAAGTTTTTCCTGTTTTCCGTTTTCAAAATGTTATAGTGTAACCTGAAGCCAAGGGCATACAGCCGGCGGCTTCCTACACCTTCCCAAAATGCGTGTGACGTCTGGTCCCCCCCTGCTGGGCGTCAATTATCGGAATGTAGCTTAATGGGTAAAGCAGCGCAGTTAATGACTCTTTGCGGAGCGATCGAGGTTCGAATCCTCCCATTCCGATTTGCCTGGTTTAGGGATCTCCATCCAGACATTCCAGGTAGCATGAGGCATCCTTGAAAGGGTGACTTTTTAAATGCTTAAGATTTTCATAAATTAGCACTCACCAATTGACAGTGCTAGCAAAAGGTGCTATGGTTATGTAAAACAGCATTAGGACGTGTCAAAAATAAAAAATGTCAAAGGAGAACAATTATATGCCTAAAGTAGAGTATGTAGAGAAAACAATTTTTAGCTTAGAGGGAGTAAATGTAGATTTTATAAAAGATGGAAAAAATGTAAGAGATGATGCGTCTCTTCCGAAAAATTATAAAATTGGAAAAGCAACTAAAAATTCAGCGAATGTCACTTTTTTAATTAACAAGTTACAAATGCAATTCCCTGGATATGATTTTATCGTATATGACGGAGAAGGGAATCGGGTTAGAGGAAATATGCTACTTGGAAATGTTCGAGATACATATTTGGAATAAAAAATATTTAGTTTTTAACAAGAATCAGCAAGAAATTTCCCACCTCTATAGGTGGTGAGATGAATTGCTATCTCTTGCATAGTGCCATAGTTGGCATGTAAATATCAGATTATTGCACATAGCTGTGCTGTGTATTGTAAACATGCAGGTTATCCGCACTATTTCAGAAACAGCGGGGAAAAACTGGCGAAAGCGCAGAGAAAACTGAGTCATTGCCGGAAGGGGAGCAATCGTTACAAAAAACAACAGAAAAAAGTGGCGCGGATCCATACGCATATCGCTCACCAGAGAAAAGATTATTTGCATAAGGAATCAAGAAAGATAACCAATTTCTATGATATCGTATGCATCGAAGATCTGGATCTGAAGACGATGAGTGGGGAACATCATTTTGGAAAAAGTGTCCATGATAACGGCTGGAGAATGTTCACAGATTTTTTGCAGTATAAACTGGAACGGGAAGGGAAGAAACTTGTCCGCATCGACCGCTGGTATCCCAGTTCCAGAACATGCAGTTGTTGTGGAAAAATAAAACATGATCTGAAACTGGAAGAGCGGGTATATCTTTGTAACTGCGGAAACCGGATGGACCGTGATGAAAATGCGGCGATTAATATCTGCCGGGAAGGCCTGAGAATATCCGGGATCATATTAGAAAAAAGCGAAAAAGCATCATAAAAAAATATCAGCCAAAAAGAACCGTGGGACACACGGGGATCGCTCGTGAATGCTTTGCCCAACGGGGCAATCGAACGAGAAGCCCCCACTTCAAGCGTGAGCTAAGTGGTGGGAGTATGTCACTGTCTAAAATTACAACTTATAATGTTGCATGAGAGATGTGAAAACCTTCCTGTGGGGCGCACAGAAGCTCAGAGCGGTATTCTACACGCAACACATCTCAGGCCAGACCATTATAACAGTATTATACGATGCGGCGTTATTATAATCAGACAGGAGATGACTCCGAAGAAGCGATTCTTCAGATCGTGAACGACATCGACTACATGCCGGATGATTGGAGCATTAAAGGAATGAAGCCAACGATGTATGGAATCGGATTCGCTGGCATGGATAAGGTTGATAGAAAGGCTGTGGAGTATGTAAAATAGCATAATATGATGAGCCGCTGTTACGCTGATTCGGTGCGTAAAAATCAACCACAGTATATTGGATGTACAGTGTGTGAAGAATGGCATAACTTCCAGAACTTTAAAGCATGGTTCGACAAGTGGAATGTGGAAGGTTACGAACTGGATAAAGACATCCTATTTAAGGGTAACACGGTATACAGTCCAGAGACATGCTGCTTCGTTCCAGCAGTGATTAACTCATTGTTCATAAATGCGAAAAATCACCGTGGAGATTGTCCTGTAGTGGTATATAAGGATTCCAAGAACGGTAAGTACAGAGGATGCTTTTCTGCAGGCGGCAAGCGGGTAAAGCTGAAATACTGGAACACACCGGAAGAAGCGTTTACAGAGTATAAAACGGTCAAGGAGAAGATCATAAAGGAATACGCAGAGCGGTACAGAGGACAAATTGATGAGAAGGTCTACAACGCCATGATGGAATGGGAAATTGAGATCACAGATTAGTGAGATAATATCAATTTTGGCGATAATTGTAGAAAAACAAAAATAACTGTGCTATACTATCGAAATCACATGATCCGAGGTAGAAATAGTGAAGTTATATCATGGAACGAATTATAGTTCAGCCGTTAGTATATGCAGTAATGGGATAGATTTAAGGTACAGCAAACCGTATTTGGATTTTGGACCGGGATTCTATGCGACACCAAGCTATCATCATGCTGCATTGACTGCTGTTAGAAGGACAGATAAAATCAACCAATGGAATAGAAGAAAACAGAAAGATTATAAATTTGAAGAACCATATATAGTACAATTCGAATATATACCTTTACCAGAACTGGAATTAAAGCTGATTGCATTTCCACGGCATGGAGCTGAATGGGGAGCATTTGTTCTTAATAACAGACTAACTTCAGAAATTTTATCACAATATGGCATAGAGAATCATAATCAAGATTGTAGATATGATATTTGCATTGGCGAAATTGCAGATGGTACAATAGTCAATATAGCGTATCAGGTCAATAGTGGAATACTGCTTCCGAAAAACGTAAACTATGAGAAATTTTTGAAGAAAAATGATGAATCATATGGACAGCAATATTCATTTCATTCGAAAAAATCTATTAGTTGCATTATTGGCTTGAGCTGTGATATAATAAAAAATAAGGAAAGATATATAAAATAATGATGGAAAGAGGTGAAAGATATGAACAATACTGAAATTAAAGAATTTAAGAAGTATGTACGAGAGACATTAGTGAAAAAATATAATATGACTGAAGTGGAAGCTCATCGAGCGGTGAGAGATTCGTATCTTTCTTCAGCATTGCAACGCGACAAAGATTATGTAGAGCATGATACAGTAGAAGAGTGGGCGGATTTTATCTATGATGAAGTTCATGGAGAACATTTAATGCAGATGTAATTAAGAAGCTATAAATTTGAGGGCATATCAGATGGGAATAATTCCTGTCCGGTATGCCCTTTTTTTACGATTTTGATTTTCAGCAAAGTCAGTTCCTTTTCATGGCTTTTATCAGATTCAGCAGTGCGTCAACTTCTGGCTGTGTGAGTCCAGAAAGGTCGAGTTCCTGCTTACGTTCAATTCCGAGTAGAAAATCCGTAAAGCTCAGAGCGGTATTCTACACGCAACACATCTCAGGCCAGACGAAGAAAGGAGCTCTATGTTTGGAACAGTGACAAGATATTATGAAGATAAAGGATATGGAGTCAGAGATATAAAGGGGATTCGCGAAGAAAAAAATCTGGGAAGGAAAACGAACCAGCAGCTTCACAGCCTGCCATATGCCCGTATCTATATGCAGTTAGAATATAAGCTTAAAATGCAAGGGATTCGCCTGATAAGACAAGAAGAAAGTTATTCTAGTCAATGTCCGCCACAGTCAGAAGAAGTATCGCGCATTTATGCAGAGAAAAAGAATCGGAAGAAGCGCTGCATCTACATTGTAGATACCGTGATCTACAATGCAGACGCAGTAGGTGCTTATAACATCTTAAGAAAATATCATGCCGTATCCGGCGAAGAAATTGATATGCCCGTAACCGGGCTGAAGAATCCAGAAATAATAAAAGTAGCTGTGTAACCCATTCGGGTAGCAGTAAGGGTGTTATGGACGCACCTCTGAAACTACGAAGTTATGCTTCGTAATCAGATGCTCGGTAATTCAATTGCCGATGTAGTTCACATAGTGTCACAAAGGACGATAGAAAATCCCTTATCGCACGTTGACAAGACTTCCACAAGCCGTTCCTGAAATTATGGAAACATTCCCGGATGTCAGGCAGTTTCCGCTGCCACAGTTATTTGTACTGCAGTTTCCACCAGCACAGGAATTCGTACCGCAGTTTGTTCCGAAAGAGCAGTTGCTTCCCTTGGATTCGGCTGTACAGCCGCTGCTGCAGATATTTCCGGCTGCCCCATTAGGGTATCCTTTTCCCAACAGTGTATAGAGATCGATGGCATTTCTGCTGGAGATCACGCAGCCGCCCTGCATCTGGATCGCGGAAACAGCGCTGGTGCCGGTGTATCCGCAGTTGTTTTCCGGACGGAAGCCGGTCTGACAGGAGCGGGCTACGGCGAAGGATGCGAAAGGCATTGCGAGTGTCATCATGGTGGAAACTGCGAAAGCAGTCATAATCTGTTTTTTCATGGTAAAACCTCCTGTTATGTAAAAATGTTACAAAAATGTTACAAGAAGGATTCTACCATAAAATTCCGCACATAGAACTGGGAATGACTGGTAATGCGAGCCCCTACTTTTCAGCCGCCGACGTCCGGTCTTTTTTAATCAGCTTCCTCATTGCCTCCACCGCTGTAACAACAGCGGCTTCCGTATCATAGACCTGCGGATCCTCAAGTCCCAGCTCCCGTCTTGTCTGGTTCGCGATCACGAGCATCACGGAACCGGTGCGGACGCTGCGGACGCTGCCGACGATGAAGAGGGCAGCGGACTCCATCTCGGAGGCGAGGGCACCGCATGCAATCCAGGCCTTCCATTTGGAGTTTAATTCATCTGCCACAGGCATGGAATCCGGGGAGTGCTGTCCGTAGAAGTTGTCCTTGCACTGGACGACGCCGAGGTGATGGCGGTAGCCGAGTTCCTCAGAAGCTTCCTTTAACGCAGTAGTGACATCGAAATCCGGAACCGCCGGATACTCGATGGGTGCATACTCCTTTGTGGTCCCCTCAAAGCGGATCGCACCGGTGGCGATCACGAGATCTCCGCCAAGAACGTCCTTCTGCATGCCGCCGGATGTCCCAACACGGACGAAGGTGTCCGCACCGCAGTGGATAAGTTCTTCGACCGCAATGGAGGCGGACGGTCCGCCGATTCCGGTGGAGACGACACTGACTTTTTCTCCATCGAGATAGCCGGTGTAGGTGGTGTATTCCCGGTTCTGGGCGATCTTTACCGGGTTATCGAAATGTTTCGCAATCTTCTCACAGCGCCCCGGATCGCCCGGCAGGATCACATAGCGTCCCACATCCCCGGTGCCGACGCCGATGTGGTATTCTTTCCCCTTTGTATAGACAAGTTTACTCATAAGCTGCCTCCTCACATAAGAAGTTTATAAGCAGGAAAAATCATTCACAGCCGATTTTCGGAATAAGAAAGGTACCTTCCGCCTGTGTCAGGGCTGTTTTTCAAATTTTTCCTTTATTAGTATTCATTTTACCATTTTTCCTCAATAGAGACAACTCTTTATAATATCTGAAAAGATTCTTGAAAAATTTCAAAAAACCAGTTGAAAAATCTCTCACCGCATGATAGAATAGTGAAAATTTGGGCTGAAATAAATTTTCAATCCCAGATAGGAAACGAACACGAACACAGAAGAAAGGGTGGCGTCATGAAAGCATATTTAATACTGGAAGACGGAACCGTGTTTGAAGGAACAAGCATCGGCTCTACCAGGGAAGTAATCAGTGAAATTGTTTTTAACACATCCATGACCGGTTATTTAGAAGTCCTTACCGATCCGTCTTATGCGGGACAGGCAGTGGTAATGACTTATCCGTTAATTGGTAATTACGGTATTTGTAAAGAAGATATGGAATCCGGAAGAGCATGGCCGGATGGTTATATTGTCAGAGAATTATCTAGGATCCCCAGTAATTTCAGAAGTGGGGACACGATTCAGCATTTCTTAGAAGAACAGGATATTCCAGGTATCAGTGGTATCGATACAAGAGCCCTCACAAAGATTTTAAGAGAAAAAGGAACCATGAACGGCATGATCACAACGAACGGATCTTTTGATCTGGAAGAAGTGAAAGAGCGGATCAGGGCGTATAAGGTAACAGGCGTTGTATTAAAGACAACTACAAAAGAAAAATACGTTCTTCCGGGTACCGGAAAGAAAGTCGCACTCATGGACTTTGGAGCAAAGAAGAATATCGCCAGAGAGTTAAATAAGAGAGGCTGCGAAGTGACCGTATATCCGGCAGATACTCCTGCTGAGGAAGTCTTAAAGACAAACCCGGATGGGATCATGCTTTCCAACGGCCCTGGAGATCCGGCAGAGAACACGGAGATCATCAAAGAAGTCAGAAAGTTTTATGAATCCGATGTTCCTGTTTTCGCCATCTGTCTCGGACACCAGCTCATGGCTCTTGCCACAGGCGCAAATACATATAAGTTGAAATATGGACACCGCGGCGGAAATCACCCGGTAAAAGACCTTGAGACGGGTCGCGTCTACATTTCCTCCCAGAACCACGGATACGCGGTAGACGAGCACAGCATGAATCCTGAGGTTGCCGTGCCGGCGTTCGTGAACGTGAACGATAAGACGAACGAGGGATTAAAGTACGTGGGCAAGAACATCTTCACCGTCCAGTACCACCCGGAAGCATGCCCGGGACCGCAGGATTCCGGATATCTGTTTGACCGCTTTTTACGCATGATGGAGGAGGAAAGATAATGCCTAAGAATCCAGAGATCAAGAAAGTACTTGTAATCGGTTCCGGTCCGATCGTTATCGGCCAGGCCGCAGAATTTGACTATGCGGGAACGCAGGCCTGCCGCTCCTTAAAGGAAGAGGGCATTGAAGTCGTTCTCTTAAACTCCAACCCGGCAACAATCATGACGGATAAGGATATCGCGGACCGGGTATATATTGAGCCGCTGACGACTGAGGTTGTTGAGCAGTTAATTAAGAAAGAAAAACCGGACAGTGTCCTCCCGACCCTTGGAGGTCAGGCCGGCTTAAACCTTGCGATGGAACTGGAGGAGGCCGGTATCTTAAAGGCAAACAACGTGCGCCTTATCGGTACAACAGCCCTCACGATCAAAAAAGCCGAAGACCGTGAAATGTTCAAGGAGACAATGGAAAAGATCGGCGAACCGGTGGCTCCGTCTGAGATCGTTGAGGATGTGAACACAGGTCTTGCTGTTGCAAAAGAGATCGGTTATCCGGTCGTTCTCCGTCCGGCTTATACCCTTGGCGGCTCCGGCGGCGGTATTGCCTATAATGAGGAGCAGTGCGCAGAGATCCTGGAGAACGGACTCCGTTTATCCCGTGTGGGCCAGGTTCTTGTAGAGCGCTGCATCGCAGGATGGAAAGAGATCGAGTACGAGGTAATGCGTGATAGTGCCGGCAACGTGATCACCGTCTGCAACATGGAGAATATCGACCCTGTGGGCGTACATACCGGTGACAGTATCGTTGTTGCCCCGTCCCAGACCCTTGGAGATAAAGAGTACCAGATGCTCCGTACCTCCGCGCTAAAGATCATCACAGAACTCGGTATCACCGGTGGCTGCAACGTACAGTACGCACTTCACCCGGAGAGCTTCGAGTACTGTGTAATTGAGGTGAACCCGCGTGTCAGCCGTTCCTCCGCCCTTGCGTCCAAGGCGACAGGATACCCGATCGCGAAGGTTGCCGCGAAGATCGCCCTCGGCTACACCCTTGATGAGATCAAGAACGCTGTTACAAAGAAGACCTACGCAAGCTTCGAGCCGATGCTCGACTATGTGGTAGTCAAGATGCCGAGACTTCCCTTCGATAAATTCATCAATGCGAGTCACAAGTTAGGAACCCAGATGAAAGCGACCGGAGAGGTCATGAGTATCTGCACAAGCTTTGAGGGCGGCTTAATGAAAGCGATCCGCTCCCTGGAGCAGCATGTGGACTCCTTAATGTCTTACGACTACAGCGGACTCACAGATGAACAGTTAAAAGAGCAGCTTCACAACGTGGATGACCGCCGGATCTGGGTCATTGCGGAGGCACTCCGCCGCGGCTTCGATTACGAGCTGATCCATGATATCACGAAGATCGATATCTGGTTCATCGATAAATTAATGATCCTCGTTGAGATGGAGAATGCCTTAAAGAAAGCCGGGAAGAACCTCGACGCGGATCTTTTAAAGGAAGCAAAGCGCATCGAATTCCCGGATCATGTGATCGCGAGACTCACTGGTCTCACGGAAAACGAGATCAAGGAGATGCGTCATGCAAACAGCATCCGTGCTGCCTTCAAGATGGTAGATACCTGTGCGGCTGAGTTTGCAGCTGAAACTCCATACTATTACTCCTGCTTTGGAAGTGAGAATGAGGCAGAGGGCGAGACTGAGAAGAAGAAGGTTCTCGTCCTCGGCTCCGGTCCGATCCGTATCGGTCAGGGTATCGAGTTCGACTTCTGTTCCGTTCACAGTACATGGGCCTTCGAAAAAGAGGGCTTTGAGACCGTCATCATCAACAATAACCCGGAGACTGTCAGCACAGACTTCGACATCGCGAATAAGCTGTATTTCGAACCGCTGACTCCGGAGGATGTGGAGAGCATCGTTGATATTGAGAAACCGGACGGAGCAGTTGTCCAGTTCGGTGGACAGACAGCCATCAAGCTCACAGAGGCTCTGATGAAGATGGGAGTCCCGATCCTGGGAACCGCTGCCGAGGATGTTGACGCCGCTGAGGACAGAGAACTCTTCGATGAGATCCTTGAGCAGTGCCAGATTCCGAGAGCGAAAGGACAGACTGTATTTACAGCGGAAGAGGCGAAAAAGGCAGCAAACGAGTTAGGCTATCCGGTACTCGTTCGTCCGTCCTACGTTCTTGGCGGACAGGGCATGCAGATCGCGATCTGCGATGAGGATATCGACGAATTTATCGGCATCATCAACCGGATCACTCAGGAGCATCCGATCTTAGTTGATAAGTATATCATGGGTAAGGAGATCGAGGTCGATGCGATCTGCGACGGTACCGATATTCTGATCCCGGGTATCATGGAGCATATCGAGCGTACCGGTATCCATTCCGGCGACAGTATCTCCGTATATCCGGCGAAGAGCATCACCGAGGACAACAAGAAGACGATCGTGGAATACACAGAGAAGCTCGCAAGGGCGCTCCATGTCAAGGGAATGATCAACATCCAGTTTATTGTGAATGATGAAGGTGTATTTATCATCGAGGTCAACCCGCGTTCCTCCAGAACCGTCCCATATATCAGCAAGGTAACCGGAATCCCGATCGTACCGCTGGCAACCCAGATCATCTGTGGTCACACGATCCGGGAACTCGGCTACACACCGGGACTCCAGAAAGAGGCAGATTACTACGCAGTGAAGATGCCGGTATTCTCCTTCGAGAAGATCCGCGGGGCTGATATCAGCCTTGGACCGGAGATGAAATCCACAGGTGAATGCCTTGGTATTGCAAAGACCTTCAACGAAGCTCTTTACAAGGCTTTCCAGGGTGCAGGTATCAAGCTTCCGAAGTATAAGAACATGGTCATGACTGTCCGTGATTCCGATAAGGAAGAGATGCTCGACATCGCTGCGAGATTCAAGGCACAGGGTTACCGTATCTTCTGTACCGCAGGAACCGCAAAGTATTTCAATGAGCATGGCGTAAAGGTCATTCCGGTAAGAAAGATCGAGCAGGAGTCTCCGAACCTTCTTGACCTGATCCTTGGACATGAGATCGACCTTGTCATCGATATCCCAGCACAGGGCGCAGAGAGAAGCCATGACGGCTTTATCATCCGCCGGAATGCGATCGAGACAGGCGTTACCGTTCTCACTGCGGTCGATACTGCGAGAGCGCTTGTGACAAGTATGGAAAATCGTGCAAAAGAACTTACACTGATCAATATTGCTGAAATCTGATATTGGTAAAAAATAGAAGAGCAGCCCGTTTCACGCTGAAGTGAGATGGGCTGCTTTTTACGTTGCCCCAGCAGCGTATGCCGGAAATGTATGCCGGAAATTTGAAAGAGGTGACGCGCTATGCAAAAAAAGAAATATTAACGCTTTATCAAGATGAATATATGCATTGATAATGTATAAAACATTGAAAAAACTGCATGAAACAATATAATTATGCACCGAATATTGTATAAAATGCATAATCTGTAAAAAAAACATAAAAAAGTGCTTTACAAAAGAATAATTATACATTATAATGCGTATCAACATCACACATGTGAGACATAGAAAAAGATAGAAACAAAGAGGAGAGGATCGATTATGAAGAAGAACATCGTTTTAGCTATGACAACAGCAGCGGTCATTGCTGCTCTTACAGGATGCGGAAGCTCCAAGACCACTGAGACAACGGCAGCAACAACAACGGCAGCCGAGACAACAACAGCCGACGCGACAACAGCGGCTGAATCAAAGGAAGCGGATAAGACAGATGCAGCAGCTGCAGCGGAAGGTTCCTTAAAGGCACTTGAGAATGTAGATCCGAATGGCCATCTCGGAAAAGTTCTTGCGGCAGGAAAGATCACAATGGGAACATCCCCTGATTTCGCTCCGTGGGAATTCAAGGATGTCAGCAGTGGAACAACCGAGTATGTCGGTGCCGATGTGGAGCTTGCAAAATACATCGCTGAGAAGCTTGGCGTAGAACTTGAGATCAAGCCGATGGAGTTCTCAGCAATCCAGCAGGCAGTTACTTCCGGAAACATTGATATGGGTATCTCCGGCTTCGCTTACACAGATGAGCGTGCAGAGGCTATGGGACTTTCCGAGCGTTATAATGTAAACACGAAGAAAGGTCAGGGCCTTTTAGTTAAGAAGGAACTTGCTTCCCAGTACAATACAGCAGAATCCTTCGCAGGCAAGAAGGTTGCTACCCAGAACGCAACCTTACAGAACAAGCTTGCTACAGAGCAGCTTCCGTCTGACGTTCAGATCCAGTTAGTGACAAATATAACAGACGGTGTTATGATGTTAACAACAGGCAAGGTTGACGCACTCGCTGTATCCGGTGATAACGGTGAATCCCTTGCAAAGACATATGATGATATCGCAATGGCAGATTTCATGTTTGACTATTCAAGTGAAGGTAACGTTATCGCGGTCAAGAAAGGCGATGATGATCTCTTAAATGCGATCAACGAAGTGATCGTTGAAGTTAACGAGAAAGGTCTCTATGAGCAGTGGAGAGAAGAGGCGGTTGCCCTTGCTGAGAAGCTCGGTATCGAGACGAACTAATTTCGGAGCAGATCGTTTCGTTCCGTGATGGAAGATCTGCGAAGGCCGGAATTGGTTTTCACTTCAGGTTACAGAAAATACAGAGCTCGGTCTTTCCGGTGAAGATGCCGGAAAGACCTTTGTCTGTTTTCAAGTTTATCTACGAAAGGAGTTTTCCAGATGGAGTTTCTTAACGTCATGTTAAAAGTCTGGATGAAGTACTGGAGCTTATTCTTACAGGGTCTTGGAATGACACTGTTTATGGGTCTCCTCACTGTCCTCATCAGTACCGTTTTCGGTTCTCTGATGGCACTGATGCGCCGCAGCAACGTGGGCATCGGAAAATTTAAGCCGCTCCGGCTGATCGCTACCGTTTATGTCGAAATTATCCGCGGTACGCCGATCCTGCTGCAGTTATATTTCTTCTACTTTATGCTGCCGACCTGGCTTCCGTTCTTCAACTTGAGCGAGTTTACATGCGTTATGACTGCTTGCTGCGTAAACTCTACCGCTTATGTCTGTGAGATCGTCCGCGCAGGTATTCAGGCTGTCGATGTCGGACAGACAGAAGCTGCCCGTTCTCTGGGCTTAAACGCGCGTCAGACCATGATCCATATCGTTCTCCCGCAGGCAGTTAAGAATATTCTTCCGGCGCTCTGCAACGAGTTCGTAGCGATCGTCAAGGAGACATCTCTGGCGTCCACGTTCTTTATCGGAGAACTTATGACCCAGTTTAAGACCATCAACGGTCTTACATTCCGTGTACTTGAGCCGTTGACCATCGTTGGTATCATTTACTTCGGCGTGACATTTATCATGTCCAAGCTGATTGCTTTACTGGAGAGGAGGATGAACGCAAGTGAGCGCTAGTGAAAAAGAACTGATTCGTGTAGAAGATCTGCATAAATCCTTCGGCAGTCTTCAGGTATTAAAGGGTGTTACCGAGCATGTCGATCATGGCGAGGTTGTTTCTGTTATCGGACCGTCCGGCGGCGGTAAAAGTACATTTTTACGCTGCTTAAACCTTCTTGAGACACCGACATCCGGAAAGATCTATTTCGAGGGAACCGATATTACCGACAAGAATGTGGATATCAACCTGCATCGCCAGAAGATGGGAATGGTATTCCAGCACTTTAATGTATTCAATAATCTTACAGTTGGAAAGAACGTAACGCTCGCCCCGGTCCTTCTCGGAAAGAAAACACAGAAGGAAGCCGACGAGATGATGCGGGAGCTTTTAAACCGCGTTGGTCTTGCGGATAAGGAGAACCAGTTCCCAAAGAAGCTTTCTGGCGGACAGAAACAGCGTCTTGCGATCGTGCGCGCGCTGGCGATGGAACCGGATGTTATGCTTTTTGATGAGCCGACTTCCGCCCTTGATCCGGAGATGGTAGGAGAGGTTCTTCATGTTATCAAGGACCTTGTAAAGACAGGAATGACTACTGTGATCGTAACCCATGAGATGGGATTTGCGAGGGAGGTCTCCGACCGCGTATTCTTTATGGATGGCGGCGTGATCGCGGAGAAAGGCACTCCGGATGAGGTCTTCAATCATCCGCAGAACCCGAGGACACAGGAATTTTTAAGCAAGGTATTATACTGATGAAAGAACAGCGGGAAAAGCTGTTTTAACAGGAACTATGAGAAGCGCGCTTTGCGAGCTTCTCAAGTTATCGCGGCAGTCGCCAAGGTCTCATGCAAGCATGGACTTTGGCTCGTTGCTCGCGTAAGTCATATCCCGCTCAGGCAGACTTTTGAAGTCTTGCCTGGCGGGATTTTTGAAAGGAGAACATGACATGTCAGCATCCAAACAGACAGCATTCGATTATATCGACGAAAAATCCGGCGTGATCACCGACGTATCCGATAAGATCTGGGACTATGCGGAGCTTTCCCTGAGAGAGTACAAATCCGGTGAACTTTACGCAAAGGTATTAAAAGAAGAAGGATTTACTGTCGAACATCCCTTTGACAACATTGAGACTGCATTCCGCGCTTCCTACGGTTCCGGAAAGCCGGTGATCGGTATTCTGGCTGAGTATGATGCTCTGACAGGTCTTTCCCAGATCGCCGGATCTGAGACCAGAAAAGAGCTTGTCGCAGACGGAAACGGCCACGGCTGCGGCCACAACCTTTTAGGTGCGGGTTCCATGGCTGCGGCTTTTGCTATAAAAAAATATCTGGAAGAAAAAGGTGAGGGAAGCGGTAAAGTGATCCTTTACGGCTGCCCTGGTGAGGAAGGCGCCGCTACAAAAGCATTTATGGCAAGAGACGGCGTGTTCGCGGAGTGCGACGCGGCTCTTACCTGGCATCCGGGCAATGTGAATCAGGTCACTTCCGGTACCTGCAACACCTGTATCCAGACAGAGTATAAGTTTACCGGTGTTGCCTCCCATGCGGCGGGCGCACCGGACAAGGGACGTTCTGCCCTCGACGCGGTGGAGCTTATGAACATTGGCGTCCAGTTCTTAAGAGAGCATATGCCGGACAGCGCGAGGATCCATTACTCCATCACAGATGCCGGTGGAGATTCTCCGAACGTGGTACAGCCGAAGGCACAGGTCCTCTATATGGTCCGCTCCATCTGGGTAAAGGACGCGCTGGAGCTTCAGGAGAGAGTCGACCGTATTGCTCTTGCGGCATCCATGATGACAGATACAAAGATGGAGAAGAAGTTTATCGACGGCTGCTCCAATACCGTTCCGAACAAGGTCCTGGAGTCCCTTATGTGGGATAACTTCAATGATCTCGGTGTCTGCCATTACACGGAAGAAGAATTAAAGTACGCGAAAGTCCTCTACGATTCCGTTGAGATGAAGTCTGATAAGCTTCCGGGAGATGCGACGGAGGACAGCAGCGATATCTACGAATATGTTGATGAGAAGTCCAAACACGGCACAACACCGATGAATGAGTTCCTTGTCCCGTATCTCTACTATGAGAAACCGAGAATGGGATCCACGGATGTCGGTGATGTGAGCTGGTGCATTCCGACGGCGCAGATCAATACTTCCACATTCCCGGCACAGGCGCCGGGACATTCCTGGCAGAATGTCTCCTGTGGACGTACATCCATTGCCCACAAGAATATGCTGTTAGCGGGAAAGGTCATCGCGGCTACCGCGATCGATCTCATGGAGAAGCCGGATGTTTTACAGGCAGCGAAGGACGAGTTCAACAAGAAGATGAAACGTTATGGCGGCTATACCTGCCCGGTTCCGCAGGGCGCAGTTCCGGTCATCCCGGGTGAGAAGATGTAAGAGGCGACATGGCGGAGTCTCTGAAAGAAAAAGAATAGAATGACTGTAAGTCCGGCAGGACAGGGGAAGGCGGAGATACTCTGCAAAAGACCTGGCCTGCCGGGCTGTTTTATCTCAATGGGAGCTGAACGAAAAAATTTCAGAAATTTTACATATTTTTCAGTAAAAGGACAGGAATCGTGGTTCTAAAATGCCTTAAAATATGATATACTATAAAAGTATATTCTTAGGACGGAGAACAAATGTACGCCCGTGGGAATGACGGGCTGCGCCGGAAAAGGAGGCGGTCAGGTATGAATATCAGGGAAACGATGGAACAGTGGGAACGCCAGAATCTGAGTCCTTACGCGTCGTTAAGCAGTGAGACACTGGGGCGTGACCGGGAGGAACCGCTCTGCGATATCCGCCCTGCCTATCAGCGTGATCGTGACCGGATCCTGCACAGCAAGTCATTCCGGCGCCTGAAAGACAAGACCCAGGTTTTCCTCGCTCCGGAAGGGGACCACTACCGGACGAGACTGACCCATACGTTAGAGGTATCCCAGATCGCGAGAACGATCGCAAAGGCACTCCGGATGAATGAGTCCCTGACTGAGGCGATCGCCTTGGGGCATGATCTCGGCCACACACCTTTCGGACATGCGGGGGAATACATATTGAATGAGATCTGCGAGGACGGCTTCGCCCACTATAAGCAGAGCGTCCGGGTGGTGGAGATCCTGGAAAAAAAGGGACAGGGGTTGAACCTCACAAAGGAAGTCCGCGACGGAATGTTAAACCACAGAACGTCCGGAAATCCGGCGACCATGGAGGGAAAGATCGTGCGGTTCTCCGATAAAATCGCATACATCAATCATGATATCGACGACGCGATCCGCGGAAAGATCATTACCGAGCGGGATATTCCGAGAGAATACGCGGATGTACTTGGGGATACCGTAAAGGACCGCCTGAATATCATGATCCATGATATTATCAATAACAGTATGGACAGGCCATCGATCTTTATGTCCCCGGACGTAGAGCGGGCCATGCGGGGCTTGAGGGAATGGATGTTTGAACATGTGTATCGCAATCCTGCCGCAAAGGGCGAGGAGGGAAGAGCCCAGCAGCTGATCGTGACACTTTACGAATACTACCTGAAGCATGTGGACGAGCTGCCGGAAGAGTACCTGGCGATGATGGAGCTTCGCGGGGAGAAGAGAGAGCGGGTCGTCTGTGATTATATTGCCGGGATGAGCGATGGATATGCCATCGACCGGTTTGAAGAATTATTTGTACCGAAAGGCTGGAATGTCTGAGAGACGGATCCGGCGGATCTGCGAGGTTTCTGAGAGGAAAGTGCAGAGCGGTTTTGCGGAAAATACATATCGCGGGAGGGATGAAGCGTGTATTACCCGGAAGAAGTGATCGAGGAAGTACGAACAAGAAATGACATCGTGGACATCGTGTCCCAGTATGTGAATTTAAAGAAAAAGGGCGCAAACTATTTCGGATTGTGCCCGTTTCATAATGAGAAATCCCCGTCCTTTTCCGTTTCACCGGGAAAGCAGATGTATTACTGCTTCGGATGCGGAGCAGGCGGAAATGTCATCACCTTTGTGATGGAATATGAAAATTATACCTTCGTGGAAGCGGTGAAGATGCTGGCGGACCGGGCGGGGATCGCCCTGCCGGAGGTGGAATACTCAAAGGAGGCGAGAGCCCAGGCAGACTTGAAAAATACGCTCCTTGAGATCAACCGCCTTGCGGCGAACTTCTTTTATTATCAGTTAAAGCAGCCGTCAGGAAAGGTCGGATATGACTATTTTAAGGAGAAACGCCGTCTGACGGACGATACGATCCGCCACTTCGGTCTTGGGTATTCCAGTAAGGTGCCGGATGACCTTTACCGGTATATGAGGTCGAAGGGATACAACGACGATATTTTAAAAGAGACAGGTCTTTTCTTTATCGATGAGAGGGGAGCCAGAGATAAATTCTGGAACCGTGTCATGTTCCCGATCTTAGACGTCAATAACCGTGTCATCGGTTTCGGCGGCCGTGTAATGGGGGACGGGGAGCCGAAATATTTAAACTCCCCGGAGACGAAGATCTTTGATAAGAGCCGGAATCTCTACGGACTTAATTTCGCGAGAACGTCCAGGGCGAAATATATGCTGATCTGTGAAGGCTATGTGGACGTGATCGCTATGCATCAGGCCGGATTTACGAACGCTGTGGCATCTCTGGGGACCGCGTTTACGTCCCAGCACGCGATGCTTTTAAAGCGCTACACGGATCAGGTAGTCCTGACCTACGACAGCGATGGGGCGGGAGTGAAGGCGGCGCTCCGCGCGATTCCGATCTTAAAAGAGGTTGGAATGTCCATCAAGGTTTTGAATATGAAGCCCTATAAGGACCCGGACGAGTTTATCAAGAATCTTGGGAAAGAGGAATTCCAGAAGCGGATCGACAATGCCGTCGGAAGCTTTATGTTCGAAATCTCCGTGATCCGGAGCCAGTACAACATGCAGGACCCGGAGTCGAAGACAGGGTTTTATAACGCCATCGCGAAGAAGCTTCTGGAGTTTCCGGAAAAGCTGGAGCGTGATAATTACACGGAAGCCGTTGCAAGGGAGTATATGATCCCGGAGACGGATCTCAAAAACCTCGTGAACTCCATGGGCGGACTCATCGGAGTGACCACAAGGGAGCGGGAGTACGATAAGGAGCGGATCCGCCAGAAAAAGGAGAAGGAGGACGGGATCCGGAAGTCCCAGAGACTGCTTCTCACCTGGCTCATCGAGCGTCCGCAGCTTTTCGAAAAGATTCGCGGCATTATCACACCGGAGGATTTTGACGACGAGCTTTACAGAGAAGCGGCATCCATGGTCTTCGATGAATATGAAAAAACAGGAAGCGTGAACCCTGCGCAGATCCTGAATCATTTCATCGAGGGCGAGGAACAATACAGGGAAGTGGCGGCCTTATTCCACGCGAGTCTCAGCGAGTCCTTAAATAATGAGGAACAGAGGAGAGCACTCTCGGAGACCGTCAAAAAGATAAAGAAACACAGTCTGGAGGTAAAGGGAAAAACAGCAGATATCAGAGAGTTACAGGAAATCATCAGGCAGCAGTCAGCACTGGCTGTCCTGAATATCACACTTGACTGAGAGAAGCAGAAGCAAAAAGGCAGACACGAGGAACGTCAGGTGCCGGGAAGGATGGGATTATGGAGGAAAAGACACTTACATTTGAAGAGAAGTTATCAAAACTTCTGGAACTCGCAAAAAGTAAAAAGAACGTCCTTGATGAAAAGGAAGTTCTGGATGCCTTTGCGGGGGAAGAACTGACACCCGAGAAGCTGGACCGCATATACGACTTCCTGGATAAAAAACATGTCGACGTCTTAAAAATGTCGAACGATGATGATATGGATCCGGATCTGTTTTCGGAGGATGAAGATGCAGATCCGGAGGATGAGATTGATGTGGAGCATATCGATCTATCCGTACCGGAGGGGATCGGTGTAGATGATCCGGTCCGGATGTACTTAAAAGAGATCGGAAAAGTGCCGCTGCTTTCCCCGGATGAGGAGATCGAACTGGCAAAGAAGATCGAGCTCGGTGACGAGGAGGCAAAGAAGAAGCTTGCGGAGTCGAACCTGCGTCTTGTGGTGAGTATCGCAAAACGGTATGCCGGACGGGGCATGCAGCTGCTCGACCTGATCCAGGAGGGAAATCTTGGACTCATTAAGGCAGTCGAGAAGTTTGATTACCGAAAAGGCTATAAATTCAGCACCTACGCGACCTGGTGGATCCGTCAGGCGATTACCCGCGCCATTGCGGATCAAGCGAGAACGATCCGGATTCCGGTACACATGGTGGAGACCATCAACCGTCTTGTGCGGACCCAGAGACAGTTAGTCCAGAAGCTTGGCCGTGAGGCCACGCCAGAGGAGCTCGCGAAGGAGCTCGATATGCCGGTGGAACGTGTCCGTGAGATCATGAAGATCTCTCAGGATCCGGTGTCCTTAGAGACTCCGATCGGCGAGGAGGAGGACAGCCACCTCGGGGACTTTATCCAGGATAATAATGTGGAAGTCCCGGCGGATGCCGCGACCTACACGCTGCTCCACGAACAGCTGATGGATGTGTTGTCAACGCTCACTGAGAGGGAACAGAAAGTGCTGCGCCTAAGATTTGGCCTGGATGACGGAAGACCGAGGACTCTGGAGGAGGTCGGAAGACAGTTCAACGTGACGAGGGAGCGGATCCGCCAGATCGAGGCGAAGGCCCTTAGAAAACTGCGCCATCCGAGCAGGAGTAAGATCTTGAAAGATTATCTGGATGAGTAAAAAGATATGGGAAGCAGGAAAAGACCTGTGCAGGAAAAGGCAGTCAGGGATGGCCTGTCTGTGTGCTCCGGGGCGAAGTTAAACTGCCGGGAAATACAAAAAGGCGGCTGCGAAATCGAAAAGCAGTCGTGTGAAAGAGAAATGGAGAAATTGATATGAAATTATCAGAACGCCTGGAGCTGGTGCTCTCGTTTGTGGAACCTGGGGAGTCCGCGGCAGACGTTGGGACGGACCACGGACATGTTCCGGTGGAGCTTGTCAGGAGAGCGATCGTGAAGAAGGCCGTGGCTATGGATGTGCGGAAAGGCCCGTTATCCAGGGCGACGGAGAATATTGCCCTGGCTGGACTTGCGGATAAGATCGAGACGAGACTTTCTGACGGTGTCGCAAAACTTCAGCCCGGTGAGGCAGATTCTGTCGTGATCGCGGGAATGGGCGGCGAGCTGATCATTAAGATCCTGGAAAACGGAAGACATATGTGGGATTCAGTGAAACAGTGGGTCTTATCGCCGCAGTCGGAGATCTTTAAGGTCAGAAGATGGCTTTTTGAGAACGGTTTTGTGATCCGGAAGGAAGATATGGTCCTTGAAGACGGGAAGTTTTATACGGTGATGGATGTGCGGAGAGAGAAAGACGCAGATTCTGAGGGAAAAACAGTGGATCCGGATGTTTTAAGCCTTTCTGAGGACAGCCGCATGCTCTACGGCGATTATCTGATCCAAACGAAGAATCCGGTTCTTCTTACATATCTGAAGGAGGAAGAGACGAAGCTTCTGCGGTTCATCGAGGATCTTTCCGCGAAAGCGGGGGATTCCGAACGGGCGGCAGAGCGGCTTTCCGAGTTGAAATTACAGTTAAAAGAAAATCAGGAGGTACAGCATGAAATGCAGGGAGATCATTGAAATCTTAGAGACGCTTGCGCCGAAGTCCTGTGCCTGTGACTGGGATAATCCGGGACTTTTAGCGGGGCGGATCGACAAGGACGTGAAGAAGATCCTTTTGACGCTGGACGCGGATGATGCGGCGGTGGAGCGGGCGAAGGAGATCGGGGCAGATATGCTGTTAAGCCATCATCCGCTGATCTTTAAGCCGGTGAAGCATGTTTCGGACGAAGATTTTATTGGAAGACGGCTTGTGTCCCTGATCCAGTCGGATGTGTCATACTATGCGATGCATACAAATTTTGATTCGGCGCCGGGGTGCATGGCGGATATTGTGGCGGACCGGTTGAATTTTACCGATCAGAAGCCGCTGGAGGCCATGGGAGAGATTTCCGGGACGGAGTACGGAATCGGTAAGACAGGATCGCTGAAAGTGCCTATGAAGGGCTTGGAGCTCGTGCGAGAGGTTCAGAACCGGTTTGGACTTCCGTTTGTGACCGTTTATGGAAGTGAACTCTATGAGGATACTCCAATTGTGAAGGCAGCTACCTGCCCGGGGGCAGGTGGAAGTGAGCTTAAGGAGGCACTGAAGGCAGGCGCTCAGGCGTTTATCACCGGGGATATCAGCCACCATGAGGGGATCGACGCGGCGGCTCAGGGGATGATGATCATTGATGCAGGGCATTATGGGCTGGAGCATATCTTTATGGATTTTATGGAAGGTTTTTTGAAGGAGAAGCTGCCTGCTGATATTGAGGTCGTGAAGATGGCGGTGAAGTTTCCTGCGGTCGTTGTGTAGGTAATTGGCTTCGGGGACGCACCGATCAGCCCGGGATCGGAGGCTGACCGGTGCTATAGATCGAAGTGAAATGGCTGTTGCTGATGTTGTGAATGTCATCAGCGGAGAGGTTGTGTGAGGTGGTTTTATGGCAGTTGTAAAGGTGAATGGAATCGAAAAAACGTATCCGGAGGGAACAACCTATCTGGAGATCGCGAGAGATTTTCAGGATCAGTATGAGAATGATATCCTGCTTGTGCGGGTCAATGGAAAGCTCAGGGAGCTTGAAAAGACTCTGGCGGGAGATTCTGAGATTTCTTTTATCACAGCGAAGGAAAACGCAGGTTATAAGACGTATGAGCGCAGTGCGATCTTTCTGATGCTGAAGGCGTTTTATGAGGTAATTCCGCGAGAGAAGATCAGGAAGATCCAGATCGACTTTGCGCTTGGAAACGGTATTTATGGAGAACTTGTCGGGGATATTCCGGTGGACGAGAAGCTGCTGACTTCAGTGAAGGTACATATGGAGAAGCTTAGGGACGCAGCGATCCCGGTGAAAAAGCGGAGTGTCAATACAGATGACGCGGTGGAGCTCTTTGGAAAGCATGGGATGCATGATAAGGAGCAGCTGTTCCAGTATCGTCGGGCGTCACGGGTGAATATTTACAGCATTGGGGAGTTTGAGGACTATTTTTATGGATATATGGTTCCGGACACCAGTTATGTGAAGTATTTTGACCTTGTTCCGTGTCATGCGGGATTTTTGCTCCTGCTTCCGGTGAAAACGGATCCGAAACATGTGGAGCATCCGGCGATCCGGGAGAAGCTGTTTTCAATCCTGCATTCTTCCTACCGCTGGAGTGACAGCCTTGAGGTACCGAACGTCGGCGCATTAAATAAGATGATCGTGGACGGCAGAGGGCAGGATCTGATCCTGATGCAGGAGGCGCTGCAGGAGAAAAATATCGGTCAGGTTGCTGAGAAGGCAGTGAAGGATCCGGACCGCAGGATCGTGATGATCGCGGGACCGTCTTCGTCCGGTAAGACGACCTTCAGCCACAGGCTTTCAACTCAGTTTGCGGCGCTGGGATACAATCCGCATCCGATCTCCGTGGACAACTATTTCCGCAACCGGGAAGAGTATCCGCTTGACGAGAACGGGCAGCCGGATTTTGAGGCGCTTGGGTGCGTGGATATTCCGCAGTTTAATGAGGATATGAATGCTCTGCTCTCCGGTAAGACCATCGAACTTCCACGGTTTAACTTTAAGACCGGTAAGAGGGAATACAAAGGCGAAATGCTGAAGCTTGGAAAGAAGGATATTCTCGTCATCGAGGGTATCCACTGCCTGAATGACGCGATGTCCTCAGAACTTCCGAAGGACAGTAAATTTAAGATCTACATCAGCGCCCTGACCCAGTTGAATGTGGATGAGCATAACCGGATCCCGACAACTGACGGACGACTGATCCGCCGGATGGTGCGGGACGCGAGAACGAGAGGAACCTCCGCGTTAGAGACGATCGAGCGCTGGCCGTCGGTGCGCCGCGGCGAGGACAAGAATATCTTCCCGTACCAGGAGAGCGCCGATGTGATGTTTAACTCCGCGCTTGTGTATGAGCTTGCGGTATTGAAGCTCTATGCGGAACCGCTGCTCTTCAATATCCCGAGAGACCGGGAAGAGTATGATGAGGCAAAACGGCTCCTCAAATTCCTGGACTATTTCCTTGCGATCGACAGTGAGTCGATTCCGAAGACATCGATTATCCGGGAGTTTATCGGTGGAAGCTGTTTGAATGTGTAAGAAAATATAAGTACATGTCTGGACAGCCCAAAAAAAATATGCTAGAATGAATGGGTTCTGAGTAAGACAGATGGTCGCTGCTGCAATCCTAAGGGATGCAGGAGAGGAAAGTCCGGGCTTCAAAGGGCAGGGTGCCGGATAACGTCCGGCGAAGGCGACTTCAGAGACAGTGCAACAGAAATAAACCGCATGGAAACATGTAAGGGTGGAAAGGCAGTGTAAGAGACTACCGCCTCACTGGTAACAGGGAGGGCACATGCAAACCTCACTCGAAGCAAGGCCAAACAGGAAGCATAAGGCGGCCCGTCTGCTTCCGGGTAGGCCGCTTGAGCCGTCCGGTGACGGACGGTCTAGATAGATGACCATCCAACGACATAACCCGGCTTATCGTCTTGCTCAGAATATTGAATAATGGAAAATGATGAAGACCGCTTTTCAGGATCGAATGATAAGGTTTTGAAAAGAGGTCTTTTTAGAATATCGAATCAATTTTGGGGTACTATTATGATGACGCTTTATCTAGTACAATCCACTTTAAATAACAAACTATTTTAATTCACATTCCTATTTATGGTACAATTGAACCATCGGAGGTGTCAATTATGCCTAATACAATTAAAACTATTTCTTTAACAGATGATGATAAATCTTACTTAAATAAACTGCTGACTCAGAGCACTTTGGAAATTCGCGTTTATCAATGTGCCAGAATCCTTCTGCTCAAATCTGAGGGTGCATCTAACGAAGCAATTGCTGACAAACTGGATATTGGAATCGGTGTGGTAAAACGTTGTCTTAATAAATTTAAAGAGAACAGTGTTGAAGCTTCTTTACATGATAACAACGGCCGTGGAAGAAAAGCGGAAATCACCGATGACGATATCACCTGGGTAATCAGTAAAGCTTGCCAAAAACCGAAGGATTACGGCTATTCTGCTGAATTCTGATATCCCATGAGTTTCAGGAAATTCATCAACTCTATAGCAGAAGCGGAAGGACATCTTCGTAGGGCAACAGTAGCTGAAACAACGCTTCGGAAAATTCTGAGCAATGCAAGGATCAAACCATTTCAGGTGTCTTATTACTGCGAAAGACGGGATCCTGAGTTTGATGCAAAAATGCATGATGTCCTTGTTATCCACAAGCAGATTGAAATGCAGTTTGACAAGGATGGAAAACTGATTCCCTTTGAGAAAGATGCCGTACATACCCTGTCTTATGATGAAAAGCCAGGAATTCAGGCAATTGCTACCACAGGTGAAGACCGTCCACCGATTCCGAATACAGATAAAAGCAGTGGCTATCAGCGAGATTATGAGTATGTCAGGTTGGAGACCCTCTCTCTGCTTGCAGCGATTGATTTGCTCTCAGGAGAAGCAATTCCATTAGTAAGTGAAACTCATAAAAGTTCTGACTTTATGACCTTTCTAAAGAAGAGATTGATTTCATAGTGTATGAGCTGCTTCAGCAGAAAACAAAAACAAAAAAGCACCAAAACCAATTTCACGAAAGAGAAAGTCTATCCAGAATTAGCATAAAACGATAGTTTGAAATAGGCTTCTAATTTGCGTGAATCATACTAGTATGGAGGATTTAAAAACTTTTAAGGGAAAGATATTTTGGAAACTGGTTTATCCCGTCAAAGTAAATGTCGATGGAGTTGTTTATGAATTGAACTATTATGTTGATATAGATGCAATTTCTGGCAATATCTTGGAAATTGCACATGATGTATATTAAGGAATTCTTAGGAGGTAAGTATATGAAAAAGTATTTTATTGCCCTATCTATTATGATGTTGATGTTATCTGCATGTGGGCACAGTAATGATAGAATTGATTTTCCACAAGCAGTATTATCGACACCAACAAGCATTAAAGTAAATAATGGTATTTCGGAAATATATTTAACACCGGAGCAGTTGGAGTTCTCAGAAGTGGTTGCTTTAATTGAAAGGAATTGGTGGAAGACTATTAAAGATATCAATGAGCCTCTTACTGATGCCAATTTAAAAGATATGGATGCGCCAATAAAAATATTAAATACTTTCTCAGAAAAAGAACTTTCAAATCAAGATATTTTAATAAGCTTTTATTATAAGGAACCAATAAAGTGGAAAAATGTAATTAACAGTAGCAATGAAGGAGATTTATTTAAGATTATATCTTACGTATTTATTCTTGATACAACATTTTCAGAAGAAAATAACAAAGGAATTATGCTTATTTCAGAAGATGAAAATGTATTTAATAAGTCGAATATGTATGAATATTATTATAATAAATCTCTGATCCCTTTAATAAAAGGACTTTTTGAGAGCAATTACAGTAATGAGTAAGCCATTATTTCGGTGGATAATATAGATAGCGTTTGATTGTATTAATACGTAAAAAAGTTGGTAGAAAAATCTTTCTATCAGCTTTTTTTCTGGTGCGCCTGGCGGCGCACGTTTCTAACGGGTCAAAGTCCCGAATCCGCCCGGTAGTGGGAAGGATATAGCCGAAGGCAAGGGTGTCCATCGTGAGATGGAATCTGGAGGAAGCTGGATGTGAGGAACATACTAACTCACGGGCAAATCTCTGGTCTGACGAACAGAAATCTCATATGAGGTCATGCATGAGGGTAAGACTGCCAGACACGTTGAAGCCCAATAACTACACGGAATCCTGCATGATAGATGAGGCAGATGGATGGAGAGGAAGAAACGTGTGGTACCTAGGGAGGTCTGTGCGGTACGCCTTGAAAGAGGTAACCATTGCATAAAGCAATGCTGAACGCACAGAAGTCAGCAGAGGTCATAGTAGCCGAGAGGTGAAGGACCGAATCAGTAGGAGTCTTGAGTATGACCGAGAAAGGAGGAATGACCATCTATGGCAGAAGACATTGAAAACAATGGCTGTTCGCAAAGAGATAATGTGGAACATAAAGGGTATGTGAAAGCGTCTAGGTCATTCAATCGGATATGGAAAGAAAGAGACAGTGCACAGCCGAGACTTTTGGAAGCGATATTGTATAAAGTGTTGTGGTCAAGCTTTTTTAGCCACAAGTGTTACAAAAAAGCTTGACCACAACACTCCACGGTAACAGCTTTTCTATACCTGCGGGCTCATTTTTGTAGTCCGGCATCCATCACCTTTGCAGCAGCTCCGGTGCCATCTCCTGAAACAGTTCCGCCAGTGCTGACGCTGCTCTGGAGCGGTACTTTCCGGCGGGCCATGCAAGGGCGAGGTCAAGGAAGATTCCTTCTTTTCCTACTCGGAGATAGCGGAAATGATCTCCTGGGACACGGCAGGAACGGTAGGTGAAGGCGAGACCGGCACCTTCTCTTGCCATAGCGGCGGCGAAGGAGGCGGAGAGATCGGTGCCCTGCCCAATGGGCTCGATTCCGGCATCCCGCAGCGCCTGACGGCCAACACGGCCGAGTACAGTGTTTGGCGGTCCGAAAATATATTCGAAGGCGGCAGTGTCTTTGAGATCGATCCAGGAAAGCTCCGGAGCGGAATCACATGTTCTGGCAAAGTCCATGACCGGATGATCCGCGGTGGTGACGATCATGATCTCATCGCGCATGAATGGCGAAACGCTGTGTCTGATCCGGACCGGCGGGGCGGCGATCAGGGCGAGGTCCAGAAGACCTTCTAAGAGCTGATCTTCGAGGTCAATGCTGTCCATCTCACAGATCTCAACATGGACCTTCGGATAGAGGGTGCGGAACCGCTTTAAGACCGGCGGCAGAAGATACGTGCCGCGGTAGGTGCTGATCCCGAAGATCATGGTACCGCCGTTGAGATTTTCGATGTCTGCGGCTTCACTGCATGCAGTGCGGTACTGCTGCAGGATCTGCTTTGCGTGGGAAATAAAAGCATCCCCGGCGGCAGTTGGCCGGACTCCGCGGGTAGTGCGGACGAAGACAGAGGTCCCGAGATCCTGCTCCAGGACACGGATCGCCTGGCTTAAGCTGGACTGGCTCATAAAAAGTTTCTCCGCGGCGCGGGAGATACTTCCCTCGTTGGCGACGGTCACAACATAGTTTAATTCCTTCAGGTCCATAGGATATAGTTTCCTTTCAGCCGTTTGGCAGGTAAGAAGATTATCGGAATAACAGGCGATATCTCCATTTCGCGGCCTGTAGGGTACCGGATCACGTTCAAAACAGCCATCGGAAATATCGATACCGGGTATATGATTTTAGTACTTTTTTTAATAACAAATTTAGTATAAAATGAATCCCGTAAGAAAGCAACAGCAAAAATGATCAGAGGGGAACAACAGCTGATGAAAATGGATCTTATGAAGGGTGTTATTGACATGCATGTTCATACAAATCCGGATCTGCGCCTTCGTGCCTATGATGATTTCGAATTGATGGAAGCTGCGATCCGTGTGGGTGCGCGGGCCATCGTGATCAAGACTCATCAGGGATCGACGGTGGACCGGGCATATCTCTGTAACCGCCACAACGAGATCGTACATGGAAAGACGAACGACTTCACTATGTTCGGTGGGATCACGCTGAACCGGGCGGTCGGCGGAATAAATCCGAAGGCCGTTGACGTGGCACTCCGCATGGGCGCAAAGGTCGTCTGGCTTCCGACCCAGTCGGCAAAGAACCATCTGGAGAAGATGAAGCAGAACACGAGCCAGTGCGTGGAGGTCGTAAAAGACGGGATGATCGTTCCGGAGCTGAAAACGATTCTGGAGCTTGTCCGTGACTATGACGCGGTTCTCGGCACGGCGCACATCTCACCGGAGGAATCCTTCACGGTGGTGGAGGCGGCCAGAAACCTTGGGGTGAAGAAGATCGTAATCACCCATCCGGAATGGTGGGTCGTGGGAATGACCATGGAGGATCAGATCCGCATGGTAAAGGACTACGATGTGATCCTGGAGCGCTGTTATGCCCAGAACATGGGCGGCGGAACGTATAAGAGCAATCTGCCGGATAACCTTGAGATCATCAAAGAAGCCGGATACAAAAATGTCATGGTTGACACAGACGGCGGCCAGACAGAAAACCCGCACTGGGAAATTGAAATGGCAGAATATATGCAGTACCTGCTGGATCATGGGATCCCCGAAGAGCAGGTATACCATATGACACATACGATACCGGCAGATCTGCTGGGAATTTAAAAATCAGGAGGAGTTTTAACATGAAACACACAGTAACAGTATTTCGCGGCGATGGAATCGGTCCGGAGTTAGTGGACAATGTCTTAAAGATCTTAAAAGCGGCAGATGCGCCGTTAGAGTATGAGATCTACAATGTCGGCGAGGATGAGTGGAAGAGAAACGGTGCCCTGATCCCGGACGAGGCGTATACTTCCTTCGAGCGCACAAAAGTCCTCTTAAAATCCCCGATCACGACCCCGGTTGGAAAGGGCTTCCGTTCCTTAAATGTTACCCTGCGCGGCAAGTATGACCTCTACGCGAATATCCGCCCGGTAAAGTCCAATGACGCGGTAAAAACTCCGTTTAAGAACGTGGATATCGTGATCTTCCGTGAGAACACCGAAGGTCTGTATGTGGGAAAAGAAGAGCAGATCGATGAGAACACGGTTCACGCGATCAAGATCGTCACAAAGAATGCATCTGAGCGCATCATCCGTGACGCCTTCGAGTACGCAAAGAAAAACGGCAGAAAGAAAGTTACCTGCGTTCACAAGGCAAACATCCTTAAGATGTCCGACGGTATGTTCCTTGCGATCTTCCGCGAAGTCGCAAAGGATTATCCGGAGATCGAGGCTGATGACAAGATCATCGACAACACCTGCATGCAGCTTGTCATGAACCCGAACCAGTTTGATGTGATGGTAATGCAGAACCTCTACGGTGATATCCTTTCCGATCTCTGCAGCGGCCTGATCGGCGGCCTTGGTCTTGTGCCGTCCAGCAACATCGGTTCCGACTACGCAATGTTCGAAGCCGTTCACGGAAGTGCTCCGGATATTGCCGGAAAGCACCTTGCAAATCCGACGGCGTTCCTGTGGTCTGCATGCATGATGCTTGAGTATCTTGGTGAAAATGAGACAGCATCCCGCATCCGAAAAGCAGTGGATGAGGTCCTCGCGGAAGGAAAGCACCTGACAAGAGATCTCCATGGTGAGGCATCTACAGAAGAGTATGTGGATGCTGTGATCGCGAGATTATAATGAAAGAAAGATAGAAAAAAAGAGAACCAAAACCCGGCGGATCGCCGGGGATGGTTCTCTTTGCTGCGTTTTACAGCACTTCGCAACCTGCGGAAGCGGAATCAACTGTGCTTCTCATCACAATATCTGCAGCGATATACCTCATGATCCTTATCATCGAGATAGAAAATATGCGGCAGCTCCTGCTCGATGGAGGTGATGCAGCGCGGGTTCTTGCAGTGGATCACGTTCTTTAAGATCTTCGGGAGATGCAGGGTGCGCTTCTCGGCGATCTTGTCGTCGCGGATGATGTTGACGGTGATGTTGTGGTCAATATAGCCGAGGATATCGAGGTCGATGGAGTCTAACGGTCCCTCGATCTTGATGATATCTTTTCTTCCCATCTTGTTGCTCTTTGCGTTCTTGATGATCGCGACTGTGCAGTCTAACTCGCCGAGGCGCAGATAGCGATAGATATCCATGCTCTTGCCCGCCTGGATATGGTCAAGGACAACGCCTTCCTGAATTCCGCTGATATTTAACATGGCTTTTCTACCTCCAGTAATGTCATAATGAGTGCCATACGGACATATACGCCGTTCTGGGCCTGTCTGAAGTAAGCGGCACGCGGGTCATCGTCCACCTCAACAGAGATCTCGTTGACACGCGGGAGCGGGTGAAGCACATACATATCCGGTTTCGCAAGTTTCATCTTATCCTTATCAAGAATGTAACAGTCCTTCATGCGGATGTAGTCTTCCTCGTTGAAGAAACGCTCCTTCTGGACTCTTGTCATGTAGAGGATATCCAGTTCTTCCATCGCGTCATCAAGACTGGTCGTCTCACGGTACTCGATATTTTTGGCATCAAGGACACTCTCCTTGATATAATCCGGTACCTTTAATTCCGGCGGGGAGATCAGGATAAAACGGATTCCCTCGTAGCGGGACAGCGCGTTGATCAGGGAGTGAACGGTACGGCCAAATTTCAGATCTCCGCAGAGTCCGACCGTCATATTGGAGAGTCTGCCCTTTAAAGAACGGATCGTATATAAATCGGTTAAAGTCTGGGTGGGATGCTGGTGACCGCCGTCTCCGGCGTTAATAACAGGAATTGAAGATTTGATGGAGGCTACATAAGCGGCGCCTTCCTTTGGATGTCTCATCGCGCAGATATCTGCGTAGCAGGAAATAACACGGATTGTATCGGAAACACTTTCGCCCTTGGAAGCGGAACTGGAATCAGCGGAGGAAAATCCGAGAACGGAGCCTCCAAGATTTAACATGGCAGCTTCAAAGCTTAAACGGGTTCTTGTGCTGGGCTCATAGAAGAGAGTAGCTAATTTCTTTCCGTCGCATACATGTGCGTATCGGAAACGGTCTTTCTCAATGTCGGCGGCAAGTTCTAAAAGACTTTCCGTCTCCTCAAGAGAAAAGTCAAGAGGATTTAACATGTGTCTCATGATGTTTATAATCTCCTTTCAGGCCTCACGGCGGTCCGCATCGTATGTGACCGCGCTTAGGCATTTTCACTATTATAGCGAATCTGAAACAGAATTTCCACTATTTTTTTTAAGAAAATTGTGTTAAAATATGAAACAGTGAACGCAGAGAAACAAAAGAAAAATAAGTGGACAAATTCTGCAGGGCAGGAAGAACTGCCAGATGAAATTCGTGAAATCCCGTGGAAAAAGGACATTGGAGAAAGTCAGAAATGCAAATGAAAAACTGCGGGAAACGCGCGGTGGAGGAACTATGAGAAAGACGATGGAACAGATCGTTCTGGAAGGGCAGGTCGCGAAATGCCGCTCTATAGAGGAACTTTATGTGTTGTGGGAGCTGATGCAGCAGATGGAGGAAGATCCCTTTGGGAACACCTGCTATCCGGAGCTGGATCAGAGAAATTTTCATGTCGACGGAATCGCGGATCCGGAACATTATGACGGGACGCTTTACATATTAAAAGAGACAAATATGAGAAAGATGATCCAGAAGGGTGAGACGATGCCGGTGGCATCGGACATCCGCGCGGATTTCCTATCCGGAAAAAGTCCCTCCGGCCGGGTGGAATATCTGGATTATCTCACAAGCATGCAGAAGATCCTGTGGGAGGAAAAACATCCAGGCGAGGAGTGCAGGCTTCCGGGGAAAAAACTAAGGGAAAAGGCAGCAGTCCTCTATATCAATAAGCGCGGTGGAAAAGGCGCGGCCGACGAAATCAGCATGGACTACGGCCAGTATTATATCGAGTTTATCAAGAAGCAGATCCGTCTCTTAAATCCAAAGACCGTGGTCTGCTGCGGCGAGGATCTCTTCCGCCTGATCGTTATGGAAGTTTTCCAGAATAAAAAGCAGAAAAAGAACCGTGAGATCTATATGAAATGGAAGGATCTGGTCCGGGGAGATGTATTCTTTGCGGACAGGGACTACCGACCGGTGAAGGAAACAAAGAAGGACGAGGCAGAGGTCCGGGTCGTGCGGATGTGGAATCCGTCATATCGGGTAAATAATGGACAGTATGTGTCGTTGGAAGAGTACCTGAAAGAATTTAAGAGGAGACTTTCCGGTGAGGAGGAAAATAAGCAGGGAGAGCAGTGGAATATGGACAGAACGGTTGAAAACCTGCAGCCGGAAACGAACAACGAAGAAAAAGCAGACATAGAAGAGGCAGATGTAAAAGAAACAGATTCAGAAAAAATGGAATAGGACAGGCGCAAAGGGAATTTCTACGGTTTCAGTAAAACCGGAGAGATTCCCTTTTTTCTATGACTGCGGAGAGAATTGACCGTGGGTTCTGCGGATCCGGAAGAACGTAAGAAATTGTAAGAATAATTAAGTAATTTTATATAGTCAGAACACGATGGGAACGATATACTTGAAATATAAAAAGAATCGGCGAAAAAACGCTGTAAAAATTTAAGAAGAAGGGGGCGGACGGATGCAGCAGAAGGAAGATGCGGTAATACAGGTAAAAGATCTGTATAAGGTTTACCGCATGGGCGAGGAGAAGGTTTACGCGTTAAATGGTGTGAGTTTTGAGATCCACCGGGGCGAGTTCTGCGCGATCACCGGACCGTCCGGTTCCGGTAAATCGACGCTTTTAAATATGTTGGCAGGTCTGGAACACCCGACAAAAGGAGAGATCGTGATCGCCGGAAAACATATAGAAAAGTTGAATGAAAAACAGCTTGTGACCTTCCGAAGAGAGCGGGTCGGGTTTATCTTCCAGTCCTACAACCTGATCGGGACGATGGATGCGGTGGAAAATGTGGCTTTGCCGTTATCGTTTCGGGGAATGCCGAGGGCAGCGAGGATCAAGCGGGCGAAGCAGTATTTAAGGCTTGTGGGACTTGAGAAATTTATGACCCATATGCCGAACCAGATGTCCGGTGGACAGCAGCAGCGAGTCGGAATCGCAAGAGCCCTGGCGATGAACCCGCAGATCATCTTCGCGGACGAGCCCACGGGAAACCTGGATTCGAAGACAACGATGGAAGTATTAAAACTCATGCAGAAGGTCGTGAGAGAGGAGAAACAGACGCTTGTGATGGTTACCCACGACAATAATCTGGCGACCTACGCGGACCGGATCTTTAAGATCATCGACGGAAAGATCGTGAGTATCGAGGAGAATCACCATGAGGTGGATCTTGTGCAGTTAGAAGAGTCCATGCAGGCGGCGGCAGAGGCGCAGGCAGAGGGAAAATCTAAGAATCCGGCAGCAGAAGAGCAAATAGAGACAGTTGTGGAAGCAGAAGAACACCAGATAGAGGGAAAGTCAGAATAAAATTTTGGAATAAACGCAAAAATATGGAAAGCTGGCACAAATAACTAAAATAGAACAGCCAGGAGGAGAGGAACAGTATGAAAATAAAAGGATTACGCTGGATGGCAACATTCCTTGCCGCGTGCATGCTGATGGGCGCAGTCCCGGCAACTGCATTCGCGGCGAAGGAGACAACAGAAGCGGCGGAGACGATCCCACAGGTATACCGGATGGATGACGACAATGATACCGTCCGCCTTGTGATCGGAAAGACGCCGACCTTATATATCGGAAAAAACGGAACCGTCTCCGTGACACTCATGAACATGGAGGACAAAGACTGGATCGAGACGGAGATCTGGATCGCCTCCGAGGATGATTTCCGGAACCATTATTCCGATGAGATCACAAAGACGGAGGACCGCGACAGCGAGGAGAGCAGCATCGTTCAGTCTATGAAGACGATCTATCCCTTTGAGGTGACAGATTCTTTAAACCGCCATTACAAGGTCGGTCATGTAAATAAAAAAGCGAAAAAGACCGTCAACCTGAATGTCAATGTAAAAAAAGGTCTGGAAGAGGGATACTATCCGATCCTGATCTATATCTCGAAGCGCGCTCAGGGCGAGGACGGAATGTCATCCGAGTACGCAAAGACGATCATGGCGTGGATCGAGACAAAGAAGACAACAGGAACCAGTGAGACAAATGAGGACAACTCCGAGCCGGTAGCATTCGCCCTCGGCGAGAATCAGCCCACCCCGTCCGCGAACTATTCCGAGGTCATGAATTTCGATGTAAATGTGAGAAATACCGGTTATAAGACCGCCTACGATGTACGTGTCGATATGGAGCTCTCTGAGGATATCGCGAAGTTTCCGTTCGAGATCAATGACGGAAATTATGACCGGCAGATGGGAAATATGAATCCGGATCAGACGGTGGCGGTTCCATTCAGCATGGCGGTGCGGGAAAAGGCGAAATCCGGCTATTATCCGATCAAGTTTAAGATCCGTTACCGGGAAAATGAGAATGGAAACTTTGCTGCTCCCATTGAGGATACCTTTTATGTGCGGGTCTATGGAAAAGACGAGGATGATTCTCTGGATTCTGAAGCAGGCGAGAACGAAAGAACAAAGGCGCGTATCATCGTCGACAGCTTTGAGACGGATCCTGCGGAGATCTATGCCGGACAGGATTTTACGCTGAAGGTGCGCATGAAAAACGCTTCCAACAGTATCGCAGCCAGCAACATCCTGTTTACCTTCGAGTCGGAAACAGTGAGCGACAGTCCGGTATTTACGACGGTGAACGGTTCAAACTCCGTGGTTGTTAATTCTCTGGCACCGGGAGCATCCGACACGCTGACGATAAAATTTTCTTCAAGTCCCACAGCGGAACAGCGTTCCTACACGATCACGATCAATGAGCAGTATGACAGCCCGGAATTCAAGAACGCGAAGGAAGCCGTAAAGATCGCGGTTGGATTAAAGCAGGAGGCACGGTTAAATACCGGCACCATCGAGGTCATGCCGGATGCTATTTCCGTAGGCGAAGAGTCAAACGTGATGTTTTCCATCAACAACACCGGAAAAGTCATGCTCTATAACGTGAACGCGGTCTTTGAGGCTGATTCTATCCAGAAGAATGAGGCTTATGTTGGAAATATCGAACCCGGAAAAAGCGGAAACGTGGATACGATGATCAACGGGATCGCCCCGACCATGGATGACGGAAAGGTAAAACTCTCCATTACATATGAGGATGAGAACGGAAAAGTCTCTACGGTCGAGAAAGAGATCCAGCTTATGGTAAATGAGGATCAGAGCATGGATGAAAGCAATGTTGATGATACCTGGAGCAGTGACGATATACAGCCGGAACCGTCCACGACGGATAAACTGAAACATCTCGCAATTCCGGTGGGAATCGTGGGAGTGGTCCTTGCAGCTGTGATCCTTGTGGTCATCAGACGCAAAAAGAAGAAAGCGGGAATGGACGATGAGATTCTTTGATCTGCTCATCATGAGCATCAATAACCTGCGCAGACGGAAACTCAGGACGGGACTTACCGTTCTGGGTGTTGTCATCGGCACGGCCTCCATCGTAGTCATGGTCTCTCTGGGAATCGGATTGAAGGAAAATACCGTGGAATCCTATGCTTCCTTCGGAAGTCTCACAAGGATCCAGATCAGTTCCGGATACGGGAACCAGTCCGAGGACGATTACCTCGTGGACGCCACGGTGACGAAGCTTGCGAAGATCCCACATGTGAAGAGTGTGTCCCCGATCCTGGAGACAGATGTGAATCTGAAGCAGGGAGTTTATCAGGGATATTCGAACATTGTGGGAATGCCAAGGGAGGAGTTGGAACAGATTCCGCTGGCGGAGGGAAAGCTTCCGGATAAGAATGCGGCGACTCTGGAATTTATCGTCGGAAATATGGTTTCCGACAACTTTTATAACAGCAAGACCGGAAAGGGAAGCTGGGACGGTGAGGATCTTTCCAAAGTGGATCTTATACACAAGCCGTTTTTTACCATGTTCCAGAATATGGGAAACGGGGATGAAAACAGCCAGAAAAAGTATCTTTTCCCGGCCTGTGCTCTGGTGGATGGCGGCGAGAACGGATTTTCTGAGTATGGATACCAGATCTACACGGATATTGATCTGTTAAAGACCCAGCTGAAAAAAATCTACCGGAAGAACCCGATCCCCGGACAGCCGACAAATAAAAAGGGAAAACCCTACAATTATTTTGTCTACAATATGGTTTATGTGAATGTGGACGATATGGAACATGTGACGGAGGTCCAGAAAGCGATCACAGATATGGGCTATGAGGCCTACAGCAGCATGCAGTGGCTCGAACAGGCCCAGCAGCAGACGGATATGATCCAGGCGGTCCTCGGAGGCATCGGTGCTGTATCGCTGTTTGTGGCGGCAATCGGAATTGCAAACACGATGATGATGTCCATCTATGAGAGAACGAAGGAGATCGGTGTGCTGAAGGTTTTGGGATGTGCGCTTGGAGATATCCGGACGATGTTTTTGATGGAGGCAGGATTTATCGGATTTATGGGAGGCGTTCTGGGACTTGGCTTAAGCTACAGCGTCTCCGCGGCGATCAATAAGTTTCTGGGAGCCAGTCTCTCCGGCATGACCGGCGGCTCCGGAGCGATCTCAAGGATCCCGCTGTGGCTTTCCGGATCCGCTGTGGTCTTTGCGGTCCTCATCGGCATGCTGGCCGGACTTTTCCCGGCACTGCGGGCGATGAAATTAAGTCCGCTGGCGGCGATTCGGAATGAATAGGAAGATGAAAAAAGACACTAGTATGGTGTCTTTTTTCATTGCATGAAAGGGAAAGGGAGTGGTACAATAAGCATATTGGGGTAGGAAAAGGGGGGTTGCTATGAATAACCGACAATTGGAATATTTTGCTGAAACGGTAAAGCTAAAGAGTTTTACGAAGGCAGCCAATAAACTTTTTGTGACACAGTCAGCATTGAGCAAGGCAATTCAGTCTTTGGAGAGTGAACTTGGTACCGTTTTGATCGATCGGGGAGCTAAAGACTTTCAGCTCACAAGAGATGGAGAGACAGTGTTTGTCTATGCTTCAGAAATACTGGATTTTTTCGATAAAAAAACAAAGCAGCTTCTCTGTGAACTTGAAAAGAATAAGGATGAATTCAGCATAGGAATCACTCCGACGTCCGGTGCAATGTACTTTTCCTCTATGATCTATAAATATAAAAGGCAATATCCATCAAGCAGCTTGCTTGTAAAAGAAGTAAACACTGAAGAAGGAATTAAGATGGTGCTGGATGGGGTACTTGATATGAGTGTTGTCATTGAGCCGTTTGAAGATCAGAGAATTGAAAAAGAGCCGGTTGTACAGTCAGAGGCGGTTCTTCTTGTATCAAATGACCATCCGTTTGCGGACAGAAAGAGTGTCTCTGCGTCTGAAATTATTCGAGAGCCGATTCTTATGGTTGGAAAAGAATATAAATACTATGATTTTGTGATGAGTAAATTCAGGGAAATAAACTGTGAACCAGTATTTGCCTTTGAAAGCAATCAATGGGAGTTTATCTTCGAAATGGTAGCAAATAATCAGGGAATCAGTATTCTGCCGAGACCGCTGATTGAAAAATTCAATAATTCCAGAGTAAAACAGATCCATCTGAGTGACCCGGATTTCGGCTGGGGCATGTCGGTGATTCGGAGAAAAGACAGACCGGTGACATCAGCAATGCAGAATTTCTGGGAAATGTGCCGGAATAATGTTGTAAAAAATTTTATAGAATGACAGAACTATTAGGAAGATTTTCACGTACGAATCAGAACCGTGCGTGGAGATCTTTTTTGTTGCCATAAATCCGGATAATAGCTGTAGGAAAGAGTCGGAGAGGAAAATTTTTGGGAGGGGAATCTTACAAGAATGAGCTCATGAATTTTAGGAATAAAGTTGATGAATTTTGTCAATTTTACTAAAAAAACAAAGAATGATATATTGAATTTAGCAAATAAATACATAAAGACACGAAGGAGGAAAATGTATGAATGATATGTATTTACTTTGGACGTTCGTGATTTCGCTGGCAGTGATCATTGTCCTGATCCTGTCGAAAAAGTTGAATCCGTCACTCTGTCTTTTTATCGGCGCGATCGTGGCAGCCATTATTGGAAGAGTTGATTTCGGTTCAATTGCCGGAACGTTTAATAGCTCATTCGGAAGTATTTTAGTCAGTACGGGTATCTTGATGGTTTTTGCGTTTACATTCAGCCAGTATTTAAATGAGTCAGGCGGTGTAACAGAATTTGCAAAATTCATGGTACGCATTGTGGGAAACAAATATGATCTGATCGCGATGGCAATTGTCGGATATATCCTTTCCATTCCGGTAGGACTTCTGGCATCCTGCGCAATTGTGATTCCAATGTTTCGACCAATGTCAAAACTGACAGGAAGACCGGTTCCGGCATACCTCACAGCATTTGTCGTTCCGTCTCTGCTTACAGCATGCGCGGTCGTACCGACATCCGGTCCGGTACTTTTCGCAGGACTTCTTGGCATCGATATCGGCTGGTATATGATCTATGGAATTTTGATCACGATACCTGGCGCGATCGTCAGCACGATCTTTGCTTATTTATTTTCAAACCATCTCAAGAAAAAAGGACACGTAGATGAGATCGATGCTGAGGCAATTGATTTAAGCGCAGATCCGACAAAACCATCTGCATTATTAGTTCTTGCCCTTATTCTTATTCCGATCGCAACGATCACAATTGGTTCTTTCGCACCGTATTTTACGCCGGATGGCAGCTTTATGAGAGGATTTCTTTCCTTTATCGGTAATACCGGAATATCCATGTTTATCATCACTATGATTTCTATGTGGACACTTCGAAATTATCTTCCGAGAGCTTCAACTGTGATCTTTGCGGACGGAATCAAGGAATCCGGAACTGTACTTACCATGCTTGGTTTCGCAAACGTTTATGCAGGAGTTCTTCAGGCAGCAGGTGTTGGTGAATATATCGTGGGAATGCTTTCTAATACGAGTATCAACTTGTTGTGGCTTGCCCTGATCCTTCTTGTAGCCCTTCATGCGGGAACCGGAGCTGGAACAGTTGCTGGATCCACAGCAATCTCACTGTTCATGTCAACATTCGTTGACAGCGGAGCTTCTTTAATGGCATTTGGTCTTATCTGCGGAATTGGACAGCTTGTCCTTCTTATTCCGACAGATGTAACCTTCTGGTATATGAAGGACGCGTCTGGACTGACTGTTGGAGATACTGTAAAAGCTGTATGTATTCCATCGACCATTGCGGGAGTGGTAAGCTTTATCCTGATCCTTATCATGAATTCAATCGGAACATTTCCGATGTGGTTTTAACGGTTAAATAAATATCAGCATGGAGGAAATATATGAGCAAATACATAGATTTATATAATCAGAAAAAGAAAACAGCGGCAGGCGCGATAGAAATGATTCGGAATCGTGATTGGATCTTTACAGCCCAGGCAGCAGCGGAGCCTGTAGGAATTTTACAGGAATTGCAGCATTTAAAAGATACAGGAGTTCGGGATATTATATTAAACACTTGTCTTCCGATGGATTATCCGGCGCTGCATGATCCGGAAATGAAGAAGATCATGTCCCATCATGGATGGTTTTTCAGCGCCGCATTGAGAAAAGAAAGACCGAATAAGCTTGTCAGCGCAGTTCCGCAGTGTTCCACAACCGTCTTAAAAAAGACTTTGGATCGGGTACGCTTTGAGGGAAGAAGACCGGTGGTCATGGCGACAGTTTCTCCGATGGATGACTGTGGATATATGACACTTTCCATCAGCGCGATTTATGAGCGTGATTTGATTAACGCAGGGGCATATGTGATTCTTGAGGTAAATAAAAATTATCCGAGGACATTTGGGGATACACTGGTTCACGTTTCAGAGGCAGATGTCCTTGTTGAAAGTGACAGACCGATTCCGACTGCGGTGGTCGTTCCGTATACGGATGTGGACGAGAAGATTGGAAAGAATGTAGCATCGCTGGTGGAAGATGGTTCAACGATCCAGCTTGGAATCGGAAACATTCCGAACGCAGTTGCAAATGAACTGAAAACAAAAAAGCATCTTGGAATTCATACAGAAATGTTCACGGAGACTATGGTCGACTTGATCGAGTGTGGGGCAGTTGATAATTCACAGAAAGGATTTTACAACGGTTATTCAGTATGTTCTTTTACGATGGGATCCCAGAGACTATATGATTTCCTTGATGATAATCCGAGCGTATTGTTTAAGTCAAGCACGTTTTCGAACGATCCATATACGATCGGAAAGAACAATAAATTTGTATCAATCAACACGACACTGGAGATGGACCTTATGGGGCAGGCGGCTTCCGAGACCGTTGGATATCATCAGTGGTCCGGAACAGGCGGACAGTCTGAGACGGTTCAGGGCGCACAGATGTCACCGGGAGGAAAGTCAATTCTGGCAATGCATTCCACATATTATGCAAAGGACGAGAACGGTAATAAAGTATTAAAATCAAAAATTGTTCCGTTCCTTCATGAAGGAGCAGTTGTAACAACATCCAGAAATGATGTGGACTATGTTGTTACCGAATATGGAATCGCATGGCTTAGGGGACTTACGGTAGAAGAGCGTGCAAAAGAATTAATAAAGATCGCTCATCCGGATTTTAGGGAAGAGCTCACAAAAGCAGTTGAGGAGTATGAACTTTGGTAAAATAACTATTTGTAGAGTTGCCAGTCCACAGGCAGGTTGGAAAGTGGCAGAAAAATTCCACTGTAAAGCCGCGCATGGAAAGGCGGACGGTTGCCAGACAACAGAAAAATCGGGATTAAAAGATCCGGTAAACCAAAAGACACGCCATACAGATTTCACTTAAAACCTGTATGACGTGTCTTTTTCAATTCTTAAAATATCTGATCATTTACCCGGCACTTAAGCCTTGGCCGCCTTCTGTCTGGACAGTGTCTGTACACCCTCAATAACAAGGATGATCGCAAGGAAGATCAGAAGGATTCCGAGGATCGTCTGTGCCCACGGACCCCAGTCAGCGCCGCCTGCAGCGATCATGCCGATCTGGTTCTTAACTGTGAGTGCAAGGGATGTGATCGTAACGACGATCATGAATGCCATCGGGATCAGGAACATCTTGTTGTTTTTGCCCATGTTTCCGAGCCATGTGGCAACGGCTAAGAGGCCGATACCTGCAAGAAGCTGGTTTGCAGCTCCGAAGAGCCCCCAGATCTTTCCGTATCCGTTCATACCGAGAAGGATGCCCAGAACAACCGTGAGGATCGTAGCGAAGTATGGATTTACCATAACCTTTTTCCAGCCCTCTTTGATATCAGCAGCAGTTTCGCCCGGCTCCAGCCAGAACTCCTGGAACATGAAACGCGCAAGACGGGTTGCGGTATCAAGAGAAGTCAGGCAGAATGCGGAATATGTAAGTACCAGTAAGGAGTTTAAAATGCTGTAGCTTCCCGGGATGATATCGTCGATCATGTGAGCGATACCGCCGCCGAAGATCGCTGTCGCGCCCTTTAACGCCTGGTCCGGATGAACCGCGTTCCACTTGTAAGCGTAACCGATGGCGCAGAGAGTTAAAACTGCGAGAACACACTCTAAGAGCATTCCGCCATAAGCGATCGGTTTCGCGTCAGTCTCTTTGTCGAGCTGCTTGGATGTGGTACCGGAAGATACCAGAGAGTGGAAACCGGAGATCGCACCGCAGGCAACGGTCGTGAACAGCACCGGGAACATGTACTGGGTACCATTTCCATTGTCAACTGCAAAGCTTGTCACAGCCGGGAAGGTGGAGTCGAAGGTCGGATGAGCGACGATGACACCGAACGCTGCGACTGCCAACATCGCGTAGAGAAGGAAGGAGCTTAAGTAGTCACGCGGCTGGAGAAGGATCCATACCGGTGTTACAGAAGCGATGGCGATGTAGAGACCAACGATCCACATCCATGTCTTTGTGGAAAGGTAGATCGGATGAAAGTTCATTCCGATCGCCATGATCAGAACGATCGCAAGAACGCCGAATACGGAAGCGATGCCCATCGGCATGTTGCGGCGGTATACACAGAAACCGAACACGATCGCGATCAGGATGAACAGGATCGAGATCATTGCTACAGTTGCCGGAGTCGCAGATTTCGCCATATCAAGAGCGCCGCTTTCATCGTAAACTGCGCCGAATGTGGAAGCAACGATCGAAGCGAATGCAGCTACGACTAAGATCAGGGTCAGGTAAGAGAAGATGATGAAGAGCTGCTTTGCACGTTTGCTCATGTTTGCGGAGATGATCTCTCCGATGGACTGTCCTTTGCTGCGGACAGATGCGAACAGTGCGCCGAAGTCATGGACACCGCCGAAGAAAATACCTCCGATGAGGATCCATAAGGTCACCGGAAGCCATCCGAACATAGCTGCACCGATCGGTCCGGTGATCGGGCCTGCGCCTGCGATGGATGAGAAATGGTGTCCCATAAGAACCGGAGCTTTTGCCGGTACATAGTCAACACCGTCTGCCATTGTATGAGCCGGTGTCTCTGTTTTGCTTTCGCCTACGCCCCACTGCTTACACAGCCAGCCGCCGTAGCAGACATAGCCGATGCCAAGAATGGCAACACAGACGATGAGAAGTACTAATGAATTCATTGTTGCTATCTCCCTTTCTTTTAAAATATAATAATGTTGGGGTCAAAAGTTTTTGGCCCCTTTGATACCGTATTGTTCCGCACTTTGTGCTCTCACAATACTCAAAAACATTCATAATCCGCTCATTTTTCTGCGAAAAATGGCTGCTTATTCATGTTTTTGGCGGGGTCCAAGGTCAAAAAACCTCTTGCAGGCAAGCCTGCATCGGATTTAAGACCTTTTCCCCCTGGTATCATATAATATCTTTTTCAAAATTTTCGCAACATGGTGACCGCTTGCGTTTGAAGTGACCTTCCCGTCAGCCACCTCCACCAACGCCGCATGAAAATTCATCCAGCCATGCAGGGAAAAATGAAAACTTTTGTAAATACGGCATTTTTTTAAGGCTTTCCTTGCGTCCTCATCACAGGTATCGCAGATAAAGACTGCCGTAATATAGGAAGCCATATGGCCTGGTCCAACATGGATCCGGCCCATGCCATCCTCGTGGATCTCATTCTTTAAGCTTTCAAAAAGATCCAGCGTCAGGTGCGGAACATTCACGAGATACAGGAATTCCTCATTGTCCGCGGACCACAATTCCGCCTTTTTTGAGATGACATACTGTCCGGAATGCTCAAAAAAATCACAGCGGGCTGTGATCGGGGATTGATCACCATTGATCATCATGTGAATATCGTAATAAGGTTCGTAATTCTTTAACAGCCGCTCTAGTGCGGATTCTCTTGTGTACTGCATTCCATTTTCCAATCTAATTATTATACAAATATTAAAAATTATAAAAATTTTATAAAATCAATTTATTATACTCCTGTCGACATAAATATGCAAGTTTTTTGCAAAAAACAGGAGTAACAAAACGAAATATTAACAAAAAGATGAGTGCCCGGTGCGGATACGATGAGATACAGGCAAAAAAGACCGCAGATCCAGATCCTGATGTAACGGAAAAACAATCGAAATTGTAAAAGCACCTGAACAGATCCGCCCGCATAAAATAAGGTAATGAAGCTTAAGGCGGCTTTCTTTGAAGACATTTCCGAAACCACTGAGCATACAGGAAGAGCGGGAGTACCTGAAGCGTTACAAAGAGGGCGACCTGGAAGCGAGAGAAGTGCTGATCAACCGGAATCTCCGTCTTGTTGCCCATGTCATAAAGAAGTACCAGCAGACCGGATACGATATGGATGATCTTCTGTCGGTGGGGACCATAGGACTCATAAAGGCTGTAAATACCTTCAATGTGGAGAAAGGATCGCGGCTTGCCACATATGCGGCGAAATGTGTGGAGAATGCTATCCTCTCACGGATGCGTTTATGGTTCCAAACCAGTATCCCCAGAGCCGAAAAGAACCGAGATGGCGTATTTTGGCACAGGTATCCGAGAATATGTATATCCTTTGCTCTGCTTTGGACGGCTGCGTAAGGTATGCACCTATGTATATCCATAGTTTCCGACCGATCGCCCCTCGCAAGATCTTGGAAGCACAGCTGTTCAATCAGCAGTATCAGAACTACGAAGATATTCCCAATGTACCGGACAGGCTCCGTTGGTGCCGTCATCACATGGGCCTGATGCAAAAGGAAGTTGCAGAGCTGATCGGTATCAGCCGTGGACATTACATAGATTTTGAAGTCGGATATGTTGACTACTATCCAAAGGAGATTGTGGACAAGTTGGCAGAGCTATATGGAGTACCGGTGGATGACCTGCTGGATGATTACAATCGCTTCTTATATAAAGGACAAGGAAAGATGATACGAGAATATCGTGAAAGTTTGGGACTAAAAAAGAAACCGTTTGCTCGGCTGATGGGAATTTCACCTAATCTGCTTCGAGCATGGGAAGATCATCAAAAGCGAATGAACATCAATTCCTGGAACAAGTATTTCAAAGGGAAAATAAAAGCATAAGAAAAGCAGGTGAGGGGGCCTTAATCGGTTTGCTCACCTGCTTCCTTTTTTGCGGATGCGATAACCGCACCCAGCAACTCCGCCTTTTGATCGGATGGACAATTTAATTTTTTGATATACTGATTGACCATATCTGCGTGGACACCGGCTACTCGCTCTGCCAATTCACGTTTCCCCTGTTCTGTTTTAGGATAATGGACAATTACATTGATTGGAGCACTCTTTCTTGCGATACCACGCACCTCCCTCGGTATTTCAGTTTATGAGAGAGAAGTTGTCCGCTATAACCACATTACTGCAGCCGCTTTGCTACTTCAAAAAATAGGAATTGATGCTATAATAAAAGGTAAGATATTCGGAACTTCTTTCGTGATATCATTCTATCAAGAAACTGTCAAAGGCACATTGAGTGCCAATTGACCATAAATTGACTACTTTTCGAAGGGAGGGCTGTTTATGGAAAGATGTGATTTCAGTTCAGTCATGACCATTGTTCGACGCTTTATCAGCGACGATTACGATACAAACCAAACTGCATTGTTAGAAGATGTTTTTAGCTCCTTGTTTACCCAAACAAAGGAAACGATTACATTTGATATGGCATTGGTCTGCCGCTGGTTCACCGGGCAGGCAAAAATCAGTCCGAAAATAACGCAGTTTTATTCCAGAGATGGCAATCGTGAAAAACTGGCAGCAGATTTGGAAAACAATGTACTGCTTTCAATGTATGATAGTTCTATGGCTGCACAGGAAGTATACCGACTGCTAATGCAGGATGATACCATTTCGGAACGAGTAAAAAAAGAATGCTCCCGGCACTATCCTTGTGATAGCCGAGAGGATGAAGCATCGTTTATAGCGGATGTTCTTTGCTTCGGCATGGAGCGTGAGTTTATCAAGCGTGACCCAAAGGTAAAGAATCTCCTTGCTGACGGAAAGCTTTCTCCAATTCTCAGTGATTTCATTGCTGATGAAGGAGCACCAAAGCCTTGCCGACATTTCTGCGGACGTGAAAAAGAACTGGAAATGCTTCACGAATTGTTATTGGAGCATGGAAAGGTATTTCTTCATGGCATCGCCGGTATCGGTAAGAGCGAACTGGCAAAAGCCTATGCAAAGCAGCACCGCAAGGAATACACCAATGTTCTGTATCTGACCTATACCGGTAATCTGATGCAGGATATAGCGGATATGGATTTTGCTGATGACCTTCCGGATGACAGCGAGCAGGAACGCTTCCGCAAACACAATCGCTTCCTGCGTACATTGAAAGAAGATACGCTGTTTATTGTAGATAATTTTAATACTACGGCTTCTCAGGACAGCACTCTTTCTGTTGTGATGAAATATCGCTGCCGTATGTTGTTCACGACCCGCAGCAGATTTGATAACTACGATTCCATGGAAGTAACCGAAATTGCAGGCAAGCAGGCGTTATTATCCATTGCCGGTTGCTTTTTCTCGGACGCAGAAAAATACCAGAGTGTATTGGAACAAATCATTGATACGGTTCACAGTCACACGTTGGCGGTAGAACTGGCAGCTCGACTGCTTGAAACGGGTATTCTGGAGCCGATGGATTTGCTGGAAAAGCTGAAAGAAGAAAAAACATCCTTGGATGCTGATGATAAAATCGGCATCACCAAGGACGGTCAGAGCCGCAAGGCAACTTACTATGACCATATCCATACATTGTTTTCCTTGTATCAGCTTGCCGGTGATGAACAGGATATTATGCGGAGCATGGCGTTTGTACCGACAACCGGTATCAGTTCCCGTGTGTTTGCAGGCTGGTTGATGCTTCGGAATATGAATACCATCAACGATCTGGTGGAAAAAGGATTCATACAGACAAAGTCCTGTCATTCGATTGCCTTGCATCCGATGATTCAGGAAGTAGCAATTACAGAAGCCAAGCCTTCTGTCCGGAACTGCCACACCCTGCTCAACAGCTTGCAGGAACTTTGTCTACGGCATGGCGAAGAAGTTTCCTATTACAAACAGTTGTTCCAGACGGTCAATAATATCGTGACTTCGATTGAAAAAGACGATACTGCATCCTATCTCCGGTTTTTGGAAGATTCCTTTCCGTATATGCAGAAGTATGGCTATGAATCTGGAATGGAATTGATTTTGACAGAACTGGCTTCTATGCTGAAAGACAATACCATTGGTTCTGTTTCTGACCGTGCTTTGCTTCTGGACTTCCGTGCCGCTAATGAGAAGAAACCGGAAAAGGCAATCAAGCTGGAAAAAGAAGCTGTGACGCTGATCTCCGAAGTGACCGCAGAGAACGCCCTTCTTGCAGCGAATCTCCATGCAAACCTTGGCGGTCTGTATAAGCAGACCAGTAAGTTGGAACTGGCAAAGCAGCATATGGAAACGGGTATTCACTTGCTTGAGCAATACGGCTTGGCGCCTTATCATGACAGTATTCCGCAAATCACCAATTATGCGGTACTGCTGACGGATATGGGTGAGCCGTACCTCGGGTTATCTGCATTACAAAGGCTGTCTCGTGTCATCAAAGAATCTAACTCTGATGTGTCCGGTGATTATGCCGTTGTACAAGAAGCTATGGGCAATATCTGTCTGTCAATCGGCGATGTGCTGCAAGCTACCACACACTTTAAGAACGCTCTGGCTATCTATGAGGTGCTGTTTGATGCTGAACCGGAACTGATTGAAGAAAAGAAGCAGGACATATTAGAAACTTATACTCAGGCTGGGGTGCAATTAGGTAGACAGTGGTTGGATGCGAAAAATTGAATTTTGTGAGGTGTTGGCATGAGTGAATTCATGAAATTAGCGATTGTATTTATTTCAATGTTGGTTTTGTTTTATTTTTTATGGGTCAACGGATATATGATTTTGAACGCAAAACGAGCCTTATTATTTGTTGTTTCACTCAGAGGGAAAAATAAATGCGAAGTTTCTTTTTCATCTTGTAGCGGATATGTAAAAAAGGTAATAAAATTTAACGAAAGTCGTTAATATACTTTTAAGTTGGATGGCGATGTCTCAAAAGGAAGTATCCATGTTATTGTAGAAAATGAAAATAAAGAGACCATATTAGATTTGACACCAGAGATAAAAACCGGTATGTTGACTGTCGATGAAAAATGTAGATATTTTCTAATACTATAAATGAGCAAATTTGAAAAATTGCACAAAACTACGCTATAGATTTCATAAAAGTGCTAAAGTCATGACTTTCCTTTGCACATCGGAAAAGATAATGATACTTTTCCAACTGGATAAGGGAGCTATAGAAAATATTGATGAGCGATTAAAAGAAAGTTTGTCAATTTATTTAAAAAGAAAAGAAAAGTTACAATTCCTGAAAAAAGCATTGTATTTTGCACCTACATTAACTGAGACAAAACAACACATTTTGCTTTCAATATGCCACATGCTCTGTAACCGCTTAACTGGAAAGAGAAATTTAGAAGCAAAATATCTGCAACTAATCAGGATTGCTATTCGAACATTAAAGAAACGTGAAGAGTTTTTTAATAAGTTATAGTATAATTTTTGCTTAAAAGTTGCAAGGAGCAAATTAAAACCAGGAGGATAATTATGGGACATTTTTATATGGAGAATATATGCACGATGGACGAACAAAGGAAATGTGAATTAAAAATAATTGCCGGCAAAATAGGATGGATCTTATTGATTGCGTATTTGGGTTCGCTAATACTTATGCGAATAATGCCGATTTTTGCTGAAAATATGGCTTTTTATATATTTTGGGCTGGTATCGTATGGGTGGGAATGAAAAAATGGGGAAGGTTGTCTTTGCTGGATACATGTTATTCTAAAAACAAATATGAATTATCCGTATTGGAAAAAGGTTTATTAACGGCATTTGTAATATTTTTATCCCATGTTTTTTGTGCATTCTTTTTGTTTTTGTATGCAAAAGTATTTCAAGACATCGTAATGATGAATGATAAAAGTTTACACAGTGGTTTAGATATTTTCACAGGTGTAATACTGGGACCTCTGGTAGAGGAATGGATTTTTCGGGGAATTCTATGGTCTAAGCTGAAGTCTTATGGGGAGGGATTTGCAATTTTAGCAACAACTATACTGTTTGCTATAATGCATGGTCAGGGGTTATTATTAATATTTCTTTTGATTGGTTTTTTTTCAGGTGTTTTGGTCTGCCTCACAGGAAATTTATGGTATGCTATTACTTTTCATGTTATTCATAATCTGGGGATTTTCTTGTGGGAAAATAAATTGTTTTCCTTTTCAATGAATATGGTTTTAACCATGTTATTAAATGCAGGACTCTTTTTAATGCTTTTAATCCTGCTATTGCTCTGTAGTAAGAAGAATATACTTTTACATTTGTATTATTGTAAAAAGAAATTATTAGAAAAAATTATTTCTGAAAAAAGTAGATTAGTAGTTTTTTTTAATACAGCTGGAATTATGTCATTTGTTTTTTATTTTGGAGTTTCATGGCTGATATCGTTGGTTTCTTTTGGACTAAATTTATAAAGGTAGGTGTTATTTCATGAAAGGTAGTGAGTCGCAGAAATGGTCTGTCAACTTTATTGATGGCTATTTTGAGTATATTTTGAGTTTATATAAAAAAGAGGAATCATCACCCAAATGCTATATGGATTTGCTTATTATTATTTCGGATGCAATAGATTATCTAAAGGATCCTGTTTGGGAAGAAGTTGGTTATTCTATATGTAAAAAAATATAGGTTCCTTTGCAAGTGCAACACATATAATGGACAAATGACATCATCAGCCAGTATCTCTGGATTCCTTTTTGGGAACGCAGCTGATATTTATCCAGACCAAGCTTTTTCTTGCTTTGTCGGAAAAACAGTTCAATTTGCCAGCGTTGGGTATAAAGTCTCAGGATTTCCTGCGTGGATAATGCTGCATTCGTTGAAACAAAGATCCGCAGTGCTTTTGGAATCCCAAAACATGGTGTTGGATAGCTCAGTAGAACCACTGTATTGGGAACATCATTCAGATTCCCTTCATACCGATATACGTAAAACTGCCTTTTATCAACGGTCACAAGGCTGATGTTTGGATCTGTTTTCCGCAAGTGAAGGGCAAATGCACTGGCTTTCTGACGGATTCCGCAAGGATAGAGGATTCGGTTGGTTTTTAAAGCCCCTATGGTGTAGAATCCTTTTTTAGCAAAGCAATCCATGACTTTGGCTGAAGTATACCAGCTGTCACAAAGGAAGTAGGAAACTATCGGTGCAATAGGAAGTTCTGCAGCAATATCCTGTATGATCTGGATCTTTGATTTTGTTTTATCATACAGAATAACGGCATAATTCAGAGTGATTCCATTGCAGAAAGCATGACGGACACGATCTGGTGCCCATAATCCTGTCTGCCTTTCAGATGAGATTGATGAAAATACGCAGCTTCGATTGGATGCAAAGCCTGTGACGAAAGCTTTGTATGGGAAGCAATCGTATCATCCACAATGCAAAAGATAGGCTGACCGGAAATAGTCGCCTCCCGGTAGATCAAATATGCAACGCTGTTTCTTAGGGCATCCTGAAAAAGGAAATCATTCCACTTTCCCTGATTCAGGAAGTGAGCCACAATCGTTCTATGATGTTGGCTGGTCAAGGCGAAATCCGTTGTTTTGCCACGGTATCCACGCAAAAAGGTAGAAAGAATGATAGCCATAAAATGCTGCAGGTAAATATCGGATAAAAAACAGTTGAGGTTGAGAACTTTAAAGTAATTGTAAATCTTATTGGAATGATGTATAATGTTTGCAATAGGCACCCCCTTGTTTGAATGAGTAGGTTGTTGGTCACACTTCAATTATACATCATTCAGCAGAGGGTGTCTTTCTTTTGTGCAAAATTTAGGATTTACTCATTTATAGATCTAATACTTAAATTTGAAAAAGCAGATGGCAAGATTAAGTTACAATGGGATTAGTGGGTATATAGTTTATAAAATCATCATTTTTCAAATCGCAGTCTGTCGTAGCCTCAAATTAAATAAAGAACTGCCTTGGGCAGCCATGTACTTAACGGTGTGTGGCTGCTTTTCCTTTGTTGAAACAGAATAAAACAATGAGAGAATACAGGGATAATATCCTGATTGAAGCATATAATAGGCTTTAGAACGGAAAACTGTGTTAAGTTGCAAAAATCTTTCCTAAAACCGGTTATACATATTGATTTGAAGGTTGCGATATGGTAATATAGAACAGAAAACTGTATTAAGTTGCAAAAATCTTTCCTAAGGAGGTTATCGTATGGAGATTCGCAGAGATTTTTACTTAGACAAATTGATTAGAAGAAAGAACAATGGATTGATTAAGGTAATTACAGGTATTCGCAGATGTGGAAAGTCCTATCTGCTGAATAATATTTTCTATAATCACTTGTTAGAGTCCGGTGTCCCTGCTGACCATATTATTCGTTTTGCGTTTGATTCCGCAGATGACCTGTATTTGATTGGAGAAAGCCTTATCAAAATTGAAAAAGAAAAACGTGGAGTTGATCCGGAGAAATTTATGGCATATATCCGTTCCCAAGTTACCACGGATGGAATGTATTATCTGCTTTTGGATGAAGTTCAGCTGATGGACTGCTTTGAATCTGTATTGAATGGTTATCTTCGCAAAGATAATATGGATGTATTCGTAACCGGAAGTAATGCAAAATTCCTGTCCAAAGATATTGTTACGGAGTTTGCCGGACGTGGAGATGAAGTCCATATGTATCCACTGAGTTTTTCGGAATTTATGTCGGTTTTCAAAGGCGACAAGTATATGGGATTGTCTGAATATATGCTTTACGGAGGCATCCCGCTGGTCGTTCTTCGTGAAAGTAGCAGCGATAAGGCGGCAGCATTGCAAAACCTGTTTAGCGAAATTTATATTCGAGATATTTTCAAACGTAACCGGATTAAAAATATTGGAGAACTGGAAGACCTGCTGAATATCCTTTCCTCTGCTATTGGTTCTCTGACCAATCCTGAGAAGTTAAAGAATACCTTTAAGACTGTAAAAAAATCTAAAATCACTTCAAAAACGATCAAGAAATATCTGGATTGTTTTGAGGATTCTTTCCTGATTGAATCAGCACAGAGATATGACATCAAGGGTAAGGCATATATTGAAACTCCAAAGAAATACTATTTCTCTGATCTTGGGCTTCGCAACGCAAGGATTAACTTCCGTCAGTTTGAGCAGACACATTCCATGGAAAATGTGATTTATAACGAACTGCGTATGCGTGGATACAGCGTGGACGTTGGTGTTGTTATTATTGCGGAAAAAGACCAAGAAGGAAAGGTAACCCGTAAACAGCTGGAAGTTGATTTTGTATGCAATCTCGGTTCTTCCAGATATTATATCCAGTCAGCTTATTCATTACCTGATGAAGCGAAACGTACTCAGGAAATCAGACCGTTTAGAAAGATAGACGATTCTTTCAAGAAGATTGTTATTACAAAAGATATTGTACAGCCGTACTATGATAACTATGGTATTTTGACCGTGAATATCTATGATTTCCTTCTTGACCCGCAAATTCTTGAAAAATAGTACAATGTAAACTCTTGTTGCGGATATGCAAAGTCGGTGTGGTGGTGAATTATAGTGATTTTAAGTACAATGAAGTCACCAAGCAAAGGAGGATTTCATATGAAACTATCTGATAAAATTGTAGGACTGAGAAAGTCCAATGGAATGTCTCAGGAGGATTTGGCTGAAAAACTGGATGTATCAAGACAAGCTATTTCTCGTTGGGAATCAGGAGCTGCGATGCCTGATGCAAATAACATTCTTCAACTTAGCAAGCTGTTTGATGTTACAACAGATTACTTACTGAACGATGATTACCAAAGTGATAATGACTTGCCGAAGATAAAAGAAGTTCAAAACGATAATCTCGGTCAGATTATGATCTATCTGGTGACACTTGAAGTGATGATACTTTTGATGCAGTTTATGACAATGTTCATTCTTCAAAATGTGTTTTTTGCATTTCTAAGTTTCCTGCCGTTTGTTGCAGCCATTGGCGGGTTTGAATATGCGTATCAGAAGAAAGTATCCAGTGCAACAGAAAAAACAAAGAACTTCCGTAGAAAGTTTTACAAAATTTCTACTTGGTTGGGACTTTATTTCCCGATTAGATTTATCGTAAGTGTTGCGGCAGGATTCTACCCTCGTCCGTATAATACTTTGGTATTAGAGGCTATTATTTTAGTAATCTATATTGCAGTAGCAACTTGTGTTAATCTTTCAATAGACAAAAGTTATTTGCCAAAAGAATAAAAGGAAAAATGATTTTGTATAGCAGTCATGCACTACGGTGTGTGGCTGCTTCTTTTTTTGCTCAATTTCCACTCAATCCACGCTCAATGTGCTTTTGCCCTCTTTCCAGTAGAATGAAATTGCAATGAAAACAGCACCAAATTCAAAAATCCGGTGCCACTTCAAAGCAAATCTACTGAAAAGAGGGCATTTTTTATGACTATCAAATTTTTTGAGGAGGAATTAAGCAAATGAAAGAACTGAAAAGCATCAAAATTATCGCCGTAGATCATGGCTACGGCAACATCAAAACAGCAAACACCGTCACCCCTACCGGCATTACTGCCTATGACACAGAACCGATTTTCTCCGGTAACATTCTGGAATACAACGGCACCTATTACCGCATCGGAGAGGGACACAAGGAATTTATTCCGGACAAAGCCATGGATGAGGACTATTATCTTTTGACTCTGATGGCAGTTGCCAGAGAGCTGAATGCGTATGGCATCCGTGAAGCAGATGTTCATCTGGCTGCCGGTCTGCCGCTGACCTGGGTTCGCAAACAGCGTGAAGATTTCCGAACTTACCTGCTCCGCAATGAATATGTATCTTTCCATTTCAATGGTAAGGAGTACAAGCTCCATTTTGTCGGATGCAGTTTGTTCCCTCAAGGTTATCCCGCTATTGTCAGCAGATTGGGCGATTTCAAGGGAACCAATCTCCTTGCAGACATCGGAAACGGCACCATGAACATTCTCTATATCAACAATAAAAAGGCGGTGGAGAGCCGTTGTTGGACAGAGAAGTTTGGTGTGAACCAGTGTATGATCGCTGCTAAAAATGCCGTGCTGGACAGCTTTGGTGTCAAAATCGAAGAAGTCACCATTGAGCAGGTGCTTCGCTATGGAACAGCGGACATCGGCAAGCCTTATCTGGACTGTATCACTGCCATTGCGAAAAGGTATGTAGCGGATATTTTCGCCACACTCCGCCGCTATGAATACAATCCGGAACTGATGCGACTGTATATTGTTGGCGGTGGTGGCTGTCTGGTCAGAAACTTCGGGCAGTACGATGAAACCCGTGTAACCATTCTGGATGATATTTGTGCGACTGCTAAGGGATATGAATATCTCGCCCATGCCAGCCTTCGCAGGAAGGAGTAAGCATGAGTGAGAATATCCGCAGCACAAATCTTCGTTTCAATCTGGACAAGGATGTGCAGAACCGGGCGTGGCAGTATCTGCAAACGATGGATAAAAAGAAATTCAAATCCTACAGCCAGATTATCGCCATTTCTCTGGTGGACTACTTTGACCGTTACTACAAGAAGCAAGATGAGCCGTATCTGGAAACCAGAGAGCGTGAGGAACGCTTCGTGGAGCAGATTGTAACAGCGGTGGAAAATGCCATGAACAGGACCCTACCGGTATATTTGGCAGGCTGTATGGTTGGTATTGCTCAGATTACACCGCAGGTAGCTGTTGCAGCATCCGAACCGGAAGATGCAGACCTTGACTGGGATTTTCTTGGGGAATAACCGGTATCTATTCTGACAACGGAAGGAGGTGAACGCATGACACAGTTTCTAATAAAGGATACCCTGATACCGCCGTATATGGCATTTCCACGATTTTTACTGGATATGGAGCAGCTGAGTGAAACCGCAAAAATACTGTATGTACTTTTGTTGGATAGAGCAAGACTTTCACAGAAAAACGAAGGCTGGGTAGATGAGCGTGGGCGTGCGTTCATATTCTTTCCAATCAAGGATTTGGCAGAAACCATGCACAAAAGCGAAATGTCTGTTAAGACCGCTCTGGCAGTTCTGGAAAAAACGGATTTGATTTTCCGCAAGCGTCAGGGACCGGGATTGCCAAACAAAATCTATGTAAAAGTCCCACCGGAATATCTGGTGCAGACGGACAGAAATCTTTCCCTGATACAGACAGAAACCTATCCGTCTGACGGACAGGAAACTGTCTCTGTAAGGGAAAGAAAAGTGTCCGGAAGTAATAATGAAAAGAACAATAACAAGATAAAGAAACAAGGGAGTAAGGCTGACCGCACCGCTTACGGAAAATATCAAAATGTTTTCCTGAATGAAAAGGAGCTGGCACAGCTTCAAAAGGAAATACCATTATACCGGGAATATATCGAAAAGCTGTCTGGCTATATACGTTCCAGCGGGAAGCGGTATCAAGACCACGCTGCTACGATTCACAGCTGGTATACGCAGGATCACCCGGCTCCCGTAAGACGCAGCTATGAATGTAAGGAGGATGAAAGCCTATGAACCAAATCACTGGCACCATTCAGAATATCTTTTCTGACCGCCCTTTGCAGGAAGATGAATACCGCAATGAATCAGACAACCTCATCCACTGCGCCAAATGTAAAACACCCAGGCAGCACCATGTGGTTGTTCTTGGAAAGGAAATGGTGGTTCCCATTCGCTGCCGCTGTCAGCAGGAAGTCCAGGATAAAGAGGAAGCGGAGAGAAAGCACCGTGAATTTCTGGATCAGGTGTCCCGTCTGAAAGCCAACGGCTTACAGGACAAGTCCCTGCGGGAATACACCTTTGCCAATGATAAGGGTTACAACCCGGAAATGCAGAAAGCCCATGACTATGTTGTCCATTGGAGCGAAATGAAGGCAAAATCCATCGGCTTGCTTCTCTGGGGCGATGTGGGAACCGGAAAATCCTTTTTTGCCGGATGTATCGCCAACGCTCTGCTGGAGCAGGGTGTTCCGGTGCTGATGACCAATTTCTCCCGGATTCTCAACGCCCTGTCCGGGCTGTATTCCGAGGAGAAGAACCAATATATCGACAGCCTGAACCAGTACAGTCTGCTGATTATTGATGACCTGGGAATTGAGCGCAGTACGGAGTTTGCCTTGGAACAGGTATTCAATGTCATTGATAGCCGATATCGCAGCAAATTGCCACTGATTGTGACAACTAATATGACCTTGGAGGAACTGAAAAATCCGCAGGATCTGACTCGCTCCCGTATCTATGACCGAGTATTGGAACGGTGTGTGCCGCTGAGAATCAACAATCAGAATATCCGGCAGAGAAATGCCGCTGAAAGCATGAAAGAAGCACGGAAAATACTGGAAAGCGGTACTGGAACGTAAGACCGGCGGTGCCGGATTGTCTCCTAATCAGCGGTGCATTGATAATTCCGCTCATGCAGCAACAATCCCGGCACCATTCTTTTCTAAAACAAGTACCAAATAAAAATCAGTTAGACCGGATATGGTCAGAAAGGACGTAAATATGACCGAGGATGAAAAGAAATTATTGCAGGCGAAACACAGACAGGAAGCGGTTGAAGCCAGAAACCGTCAGAAAGAGAGAAAACAGCGCACAAGAAGATTGATTCAGCAGGGAGCTATTCTGGAAAACGTATTCCCGGAAGCACAGATAATGGACTTGGATAATCTAAAAATGGAGCTGGAAAGACGATTAAGTGCAGAAGTTACGGAAAAACATTGAGGTACGAAAGTATCTCTATTCCCGAAGGGCGCACTTACTCACCACCCGATAACATCGGGCGGTGGTATCCCCTTCGGGGCCGTGCGCTCTGCGAGGCGGATGCGGCTCCTGCGGGAGCCTTATGGACAATGCCACAATCCTGCGAGCTTGCTGTCATTGTCCACGCAGCTGGTGGTCGGTGTTACCACCTATAAAAAATACCGTCGCTTTAACCGACGGTATTCCACCAACTGTCTGCAAAAACCTGCCACCGGCAGCTTTGTTGCAGAGATGGGCATTGTTGCCAAGCCCAATTTGCTTTTTCTAAAAAGCAACAAAAACAAAAGCGAAAGGACGGTGATGAAGAATGGCAATCTATCATCTGGAAGCAAAGGTCATCAGCCGTGGAGCCGGGCGCTCCGCTGTGGCGGCTTCCGCATATCTGAGCTGTTCACAGATATACAACGACTACGATGGGATTCAGCATGATTACACCAGAAAACGAGGGCTTGTCTGGCAGGAAGTATTTCTTCCGCCAATCGCTCCGGCTGCGTGGAGTGACCGAAGCATTCTGTGGAATGCGGTGGAGGAAAACGAAAAGACCAAGGACAGCCGCCTTGCCCGTGAATTTGTGGTAGCACTTCCCATAGAACTGGGAAAGACAGACTGGCAGAGCCTTCTCACAGAATTTATTCAGGACAATTTTGTGGCCGAGGGAATGTGTGCGGATGTTGCAATCCATGACCCATATCCGCCCGGACACAATCCACACGCCCACATTATGCTGACGATTCGCCCCTTACAGGAAAACGGTAAATGGCAGCATAAAACCGAAAAAGAATATCTGTGCGTGAGGGATGGCGCAGAATGGGGATTTACCTCTGCTGAATATAAGATCGCACAGGCAGAGGGCTGGGAGAAACAGTATCAATATCTGGTTGGCGAGCGAAAGGTGTATATGGCACCTTCAGAAGCTGAGAAGCAAGGTTATGAACGAGCCAACAAGTATCCCAAAAGTACAAAGTATGGCAGACAGAATCCAATTTCTCAGCGTTGGAACAGCGATGAACAGCTACTCATCTGGCGGGAAAAATGGGCAACCGTTACCAATCGGCATTTGGCACAGTATCCGGAGATAGATGCCCGGATCGATCACCGCAGTCACGCCGCACGGGGATTGGATGAACTGCCAACCATCCACGAGGGCTATCACGCACGAAAGCTGGAAGCGATGGGTATCGTTTCTGACCGCTGCGAAATTAATCGCCAGATCAAGGCGGACAACGCCCTTCTCCGGGAGCTGAAAGCGAAGGTCAAAAAGCTGGCTGCTGCAGTAAAAACTTCGATTCCGGAGCTGGCAAATGCACTGGAATCCCTGCGTGAGAATATGATTGTTCTTATGTACCGCATCAGCCATATCCGTATCAGCAAGCAGAAAATCTCTGACTATGTGGATGCTGTAAAACCGGTCGTGGAACGATATACGGAAATCAAACAGGAAATCAAAGAGAAAAACACAGAGCGAAAGCAGCTCCGTGCAGAACAGGATTCTCTACCCTTTATTCATGTGATAAAGCATCAGAAATTGTCGGAGCAGGTTGCTACGCTGACTGAGGATTTGGAGGAATTGAAATCCGAAAAGTCCATGCTTCTGAACAGTATGGAATGTGCGGATGATGCAGCCTTCTCCAAATTCAAAAAGGAAGTCAAGAATCTTGATACACAGATGGACGCACTGGAACAGGCAGAAAATAAATTCACTGCCGAACTGGACAGAACACTGGAGAGATACAGGGATTTGGAAAAAACCGTTGCCGATGTGGATGCAGGCGAATTGACCGACACCAGAATGGAGCTTCGCACTGGCAAAGAGCAATCCGCAGCCAGTCAGCTTCAAAAAATCTACGGCGTTAAATATGATTATGATATGATGCGTCAGAGCAAGCTGGAAGTGAAGAAAATGCTTGGGGAAGTTACCAGAAAGCCTTCTATTACTCAAATGCTTCAGCGCAAAGAACCAGAATCACAGATGCAAAAACCTCCCAAAAGAAAGCAAAAAGATTACGAGCGATGATAACAAAATCCACCATTACCACTCCGATTTTGGAATGGTAGTGGTGGATTGCTGCTCTACAATATATCTGAGCCAGTGAAAAATATACTGTCCTTCCTGTGTACATATCGTACTACACAGTATTTTCAACAGAAAAAATACCATCGCTGCTACTTTGGAAGTATCTGCGATGGTATTCCTTTACTAAGGATGCAATAATTATATTTGACATTGTACTTGGACAGTTATCGAATTTCAAATTCTACTGCCAGATAATGAGTATGGATTTCATCTTCTATCGTTTCATATATTTTCTTTATGATGCGATATTTACCGTCTGACAAGTCGCCATACCACGTTTTCCAATTCGTAGAAAAAGCCGTAATTTCTCCCGCTGGAATCTGGTATAGAGTATCTGTCCACAATCCATCCGTCAGCTGATCCAGCCTGTGTCATTCACCGTTTTCCCACTTCTGAATATCATACCATTCCCAGGTTTTCAGTCCTTTTCCACTTTGATTTGAAATTTCAATATCGCCTTCCCGGGATTTATACTTTTCCATCATCATAGTCACGTTAGGCAAGGTATTCATCGCTATATGCCTTTTTTCCAGTAACTGTTTTCTGTTCTCCGGTATTGCCGTTGGTTACAGCAATGCTGGCAATCTTAGAAGCATCCACCATTGAAACTCCTGCCACTACTGATGTAGTTTCTCCCGACTCAGCTCCGTTTGATCCGTTAACATCTCCATCAGCAACAGGAAATTGAATATCCTGTCGCACTTCTTCAGTAGCAAAGATGCACCATTTACCATCCATGTAGATTTCAATGGTTCCTTCGGCAGCACCGTACTGATATGCGTATCCCTCGCCAAAATTCGATTGATCATTTACGGTAGGCTTGGTGTTCCCGTGAACAGAGGATGTGATCTTGCCATTCATCACATCGTGGTGAGCATCTGTATTTTCAAATCCTGTGTACAGATAGAGTGTGTCATTCACCATAACCATCGGAATCACAGCACCACTATCTGCTGAGTGAGAAGTATGTTCCGAATTTTCATTGCCCAAGTTGGTACTATCAAATGAAGCACGAATCACGATTGCATAATCTACATTTTCCAATCTTTCAGGTTCATTGACAAGCACTTCGGGACTAAATACCCTCACTCCATTTCCCACATCAAATACCATAGCTGCCAAAATTTTTTCCGCCTCGGATTGGATTAGAATAGGTTTATTCAACTCATAACCGTTGCAGCTCCATCCGAGGATGGAATAATTCTCAGGGAATGCAAAATATGTGATGAAGGAACCACCATGTTCGTTGGTATCGACTTGAATATCAACACCTACTGAATGACCGTTTTCACGACGAACATCCAATAAGATGTTTATCTCATCGACTTCACTCGTTAATACGGCAGGCGTAGATTTTGTGCAAGTGCCATTACTCCACTGCTCGGCATAAACAGTGCCGCTCATTACACTTTGACCAAAGGTAGTATCATAGGTAAAAGTATTACCATTTCCGGGTGTAGACTGTTCAACAAGTGTTATAGAATCACCAATCGTTTTGGGATTTGTCAGGAAACAAACCGCCGTAACGATAGCAGCAATTATTGCTACGACAACAATCCAGAACGCAGGCTTTTTATAATTCAACACACGCTTCACCCTTTCTTTTACGCCAACCTCGCCAAAGGCAAGCGGGCAAACCAAAATCGTTCTTCTATTTACGCTACAAGAGAGTAATGTTTCGGAATAGGAAATAGACTCGCTCTGATTTAATTCTCGAATGACTTTCTCGTCGCAAGCCAACTCAATATCTCTGCAAAGTAAAATATACGCAATCCATACAAGCGGATTGAACCAATGGATTGCTAAAACCAGATACCCCAGCGGCTTCCACCAGTGGTCACAGCGTTTTAAATGAGCGTTCTCATGGGCGATGATATGGGGAAGCTGCACTTCATCCGTTCCGGACGGAATGTAGATTTTTGGCTTAAAGCAGCCTAGGATAAATGGTGTTTGGATATCATCGCAAATCCAAATGTTGTCCCGCACATTTAACGATGGACGAACCTTGTTGTGGATTTTTCGGTAGCTCACAAGAGCAAATACAGCAAAAGTGAAAATGCCAACTATCCATGCAACACTGAGAATCGTTGTTATGTTAGCTCCGTTGTTTGCAGGAACCGTCACACCTTCAAAGTAGCGGTCGCCAAGGTAATCATTGATTTGTGTATCTACGATATTGAAACCTGTATTCACATCAAAGGATGGTCCGGAAACGACCTCATTCGGAAAAACCTCTGCGCTTGGCACCATGCTCAAATTGCTTTCGATGGTAATCGGGCATAAGAGTCGAATTGCAACAGCACCCCAAAGCAGAACATTGATCCACTTAGGTGCCTCTCTCAAAACTACACGCAAAAGTACGACCGCAAGGATCAGCCAAGATGCGGCGATACTCATATTTACAATTTTCAAAAAGAGTGAACTCATAGATTACTCCTTTCCGGCGGCTGCATCAATCATGTGTCGAATCTCCGCAGCTTCCTGTTGAGAAATACCCTTCCTTTGTGTAAAAGCCGCAATGAAAGCAGGGAGGGAGCCTTCAAAGGTTTCATCTACAAACTGCTCGCTCTGAACAGCATAGAACTCGTTCTTGGTCAGCACAGAGGAAACAGTTCCTCCGTTGTTTTGGAAAATCCCACGCTCACAGAGTTTGCGTAACACGGTATAAGTGGTAGAACGGTTCCAATTCAGTTCCTTCTCACAGAGCTTTACCAAATCTCTGGAGTGCAAAGGCTCATTCGCCCAAATAATATCAGCGAAGTGGGATTCCACTACGCCCATTTTAATCTCAGCCATAAAGATTTCTCCTTCCAGTTGATAGTCAATAAACTAATTATAGTTTACTCTCAATAAACTGGAATGTCAATAGGAAACAGTCATGTTCATAATAGTTTCACAAGTATTTGGGTTTCTGCATTTTCTAACTTTCCGACAAGCTGGTGGGATGTCAAAACAACTTCTGTCCAACTCGGATTCAAGGGAAAAGAGAGAACTTGTACCCATGATGTGTACAAGCTCTCTCCCTTGGCGTTAGCAATATATTAGTTCATTCAAAACAATTTCCTCCGCAGCATTGCGGATGTTATTGCAGGCATCTACCCAGATCATCTGATCAAGAGCTTTTAATTCCTCGTTTACACCATGCTGCTCCTGCATTTGTCGAGTCAGCAGCTCCATCCGTTGACGAGCCGTATCATCAATGTCGTTCAAGTGTGATACCAGCTTTCCGTCGAACAAAAGCTCCGTATACAACCCCGGGCGATGCTCTTTTATGTAATTCATTCGCATACGACCATACTTACCGTAATGTGGTTCTTCTTCAACCGGAAGCTCCAGGTTCGGATAATACATTCCGTCCTCGCCTAAAGTGTAGGTGCCGCCTAATTCTTCAAAAATCGATTTCATAGAAAACCCTCCTGTCATGTTTACTTGGTGCTTACTTTATGTTATAATAGCACATGATACATCACATAGCAAGAGAAGGAGGAAAAGCAGATGCGACAAAATGAAGATGTTATCGCCCTCTATTCCCGTAAATCAAAATTTACAGGGAAAGGCGAGAGTATTGGCAATCAGGTTGAACTTGGCAAAGAGTATGTTCGTGTGCATTTTGGTGATGCCGCTGTAGATAAAATCGTAGTATATGAAGATGAGGGATTTTCCGGAGGGAATCTGAACCGTCCGGCATTCAAACGAATGATGGATGCAGCAAAAAAGCGACAGTTTAAGGCAATCATTGTCTATCGTCTTGACCGTATCAGCCGTAATGTCAGCGACTTCTCTGGATTGATTGAAGAACTTGCCCGTTTGGATATTTCTTTTATTTCCATCAAGGAGCAGTTTGACACCAGCACCCCGATGGGACGAGCCATGATGTATATTGCATCTGTTTTTTCTCAGTTGGAGCGTGAAACCATTGCCGAGCGTATCCGTGACAATATGCATGAGCTGGCAAAGACCGGACGCTGGTTAGGTGGTACAACCCCTACCGGCTTTGAATCCGAAGCTATAAAAAGCATTACAGTGGACGGAAAGACAAAGAAAGCCTGCAAGTTGAAACTTGTTCCGGAAGAAGCAGATATAGTCAAAACGATTTTTGATTTGTATGTGGAAACGGATTCTTTGACTTTGACAGAAGCGGCGTTGATTAAGCAAGGGTTCAAGACAAAGAACGGAAAATATTTTACCCGTTTCTCGGTCAAAGCGATTTTGCAGAATCCGGTCTACATGGTCGCTGACCAAGAGGCGTATGATTTCTTTATAAAGAATGATACAGACCTGTTCTCCGAGCATGATGCCTTTGACGGTGTTCACGGCATGATGGCATATAATCGTACCGATCAGGAAAAAGGCAGAGCGAGTATCTCGTTACCGCCGAGTGAATGGATTGTGTCCGTTGGCAAACATCCCGGACTAATTCCCGGCAAGGTGTGGGTGCAGGTTCAAGAGTCATTGGAACGCAACAAGTCCAAGTCTTTCAGAAAACCACGCAGTAACGAAGCGTTGCTGACCGGTCTGCTGTTCTGCAGCTGCGGTGAGCGTATGTATCCGAAGATGAGCAAGCGAAAAACTGCTGACGGCAAGGTGATTTACACCTATGTGTGCAAAATGAAAGAGCGCAGCCAGCGTACCGTGTGCAACAGCAAAAACGCAAACGGCAATACACTGGATATGGCAATCATCGAACAGGTAAAAATGCTTGCAGATGATAAGGAGACTTTTGTCAGTCAGTTGGAGCAGAGCCGAAAATTCTATACCGGCAATCGCATGGACTACGAACAGCGGATTTCCGATATGAGAAAAGAGAAGGCAGAAACAGAGAAGAAAATCAATTCACTGGTGGATTCTCTCGTGGAAATGGGTGACAGCCCTGCCAAGGCTCATGTAACAAAGCGAATTGAGCAACTGAACGAAGAATACCAGTCCCTTGAAAAACGTATTCAGGAGCTGGAAGGACTGACTACGCAGCACGCTCTCAGTGATGTTGAATTTGACTTGATGCGCCAGCTGCTGACTGTCTTTAAGGACGGCATTGATGAAATGACCATAGAACAGAAACGAGCAGCCATCCGCACCATCGTGCGTAAGGTTATCTGGGACGGAGTCAATGCCCATGTGGTTCTGTTCGGTGTGCAGGACGATGAAATCGAATACCCGGAAATCGCTTCTGCTGCTTCTGATAATACAGACGATGAGGACGATAATGATGAATTGGTGGCATTTTCCGATGTAGATTACGAAGATGATGATACGGAGGATGACCGCCTGGGAAAAACTAATCCCCTCAGTGCATCAAAAACGCATTGGGGGGAGGATAGCAAATGAAATCCTAATGATGTTCCGGACCGGAAAGAAGTTCTCCAGAGAAGTTTCCATCTATGATCCCATCGGAGCGGATAAGGACGGGGAGACCGTGAGCCTCTTGGATATCCTTGAGGCGGGGGACAGGGAAGTCCTTGAGACTGTGATCATCAAGCAGGACGTGAAGATCCTCTACGAGGCGTACAAGGAAAATCTCACGGATATGGAGCAGACCGTGATCCGCATGAGATATGGACTGTTCGGGACAAAGGAACACACACAGCGGGAGATCGCGGAAAAGCTCGGGATCTCCCGGTCCTATGTGTCGAGGATCGAAAAACGGGCGGTGGGGCATATGCGGGAGGCGTTTTATGAGCCTGCCGGGAACACCCGGTGATACATTTTGTAGAAAGTTTCTGCGGGAAGGGAGTTTAAGAATGATTCGGACGGAACGAGAAGTCCCCGGTTCGTCCGGCTTCCTTCCAGGAACGAGAGGTCCGGCAGCGGATCGGCAGGAGCGCAGCTGTAAAGGCATCCATTCGTTGTGTAAAAGTGGCTGAATCTCGGACCGCGCAGCTTTTCTATGACGGCGAAAAGGGCATCTTTCGGGACCGAGGTGCCCGCACAGATATAGGAGGGGATTGCCGGAGCGCCTTCCAGAGGCCAATAGGCCTTATTTTTTTTGCCGTCAGCCCGGAGCGCATAGACGGACGGAACCAGGGCGAGAGGTGACGCACCGATGGAAACCTGATGAAAGGCCTGGATCGGCATGTCGAAAACATTTGATGCAGTAAGAAAATGTTTTGCTGTTTCCATACCGAAGGACTCCCATGTGAGCTTTGCGACAGTCTTTACGGCAGAGTTGTTGATGCCGCCATAGGAGAGGGGAAAGGATGATTCAACGAGCCGGTTAAGAGAGATACTTTGCTCACTGTCTGCATCGGTTCCTGTGAAAAAATTAGCGTTAATGCTCCTGGCATCCATGCTGGTCTGGCGTAGAAGCTCCACGTCGGAGTAAAACACGAGAGGAATCGCAAGATAGGGAAGGAGAGCGGAAGCTTTTTTGAGTCCGCCAAGCTCCGGAATATCTTTTACCGGGAAGAACTCTTTTAATGGAAGAAGTCCATGCTCTCTAAAACGGTTCCAGATCCGCTCATCCTCAAATACTTCCAGATCCGTGGAGACCACGAGATCTGGAAGGACGGAATCTTCCTCCCTCAGATAGTCGGACATATGGCGGCCATATCCGAGACCGAAGCAGGTGATATCAAGGTCGATGTTATCCTTTCTGAGTTCCTCCCGGATCTCATTTAAAAATTGCAGCTCCTGCCGGTGCAGGACGCAGATATTGTTCCAGTAAAGTCTGATGGTTGTCATAAAAGTTCTTCTCCTTGTCGAAGTAATTCCTGAAGATGTTTCTGACACTCGTAGGCAGCATCCAGCTCTGCATAAAGCGTTTTTTCCGCCTCTGTCCGCTTTCTGATCCGGCAGACCTCCCCACCTTTCATTGCGAGGCGTGTGGATGCCATCAGGGCAGTGTGGGGATCATGAGTGACGATGAGGACAAGCTTGCTCTGGTCGGTGAGGAGCCGCAGCGCCGCTTTTTTGTCGATTCCTGCGTTTTCTATCTCGTCGATGAGGACGATAGGGCTGTCACAGATGCAGGCAAGGTCGGCGATCATAAGTGCCCGGGTCTGGCCGCCGCTTAGGAGGTTTAAACTTTCTTCCGGTAGAACCGGCTCCGGCGTGATCTGGTTCGCCATGGTTAACACATCATCCGGGGAGATCTCCGGATGGTTCCGGCACTGGCAGTGGAGCTTTAAAAATTCCCGGACGCTGAGATCCAGGACGAAGCGCATGCTCTGGGAGAGATGGGCGATGAGTTCCTTCGAGAGGCTGGAGCGGTCTGCCAGGGTGACCGGGACATTGTTTATGAGGATGCCCCGCCTGCTGATTCCGTCACCGTTTACAAGCTGCTCAATGTCTTTTATGAGACGGCTTTTTCCAGCCCCTGTGTTTCCGGCGATGGCACAGAGCTCGCCGGGATGGAGTGTGACCGGGGCAAAATGTTCCGGTTCCCCGGCTTTGTTGGTTCCTGGTAGAATCGTCAAAGATTCAAAGTTCATCTGTGGATACCTCCTTGAAAGATCTTGCCGACGACACCCTGCTGGTAGGCGGATCCCACCCGCTGTTCACCGACGCAGTAGGAGCAGACTCCGGCGGGCATGGTGTGGCGGAGCCGGTCTTCCTTCAGGGATTCAATTTCCGGCCGCTCCAAAAGCCAGCCCCCTAAAAATTCTGTCCCGTATCCGGCGAGACCGTCCGCAGGGAAAATCCTGGCACCCGGATTTATTTTTTTTAGCTGCCATTCGATGATCTCAAGCTCCGCCTGGGAGACCATATCGATCTTTGTGAGAACAATGAAATCAGCGCCAGAGACCATGGGACCAAGGCGCTCCGGGGAGTGGCTGCTGGCGGTGCAGTCCAGGACACATCCCGCGGTACAGAGTTCTGTCGCAGGAGAGCAACGGTGGCAGAGCCCGGCTGTCTCGATAAGAAGGCAGTCCCGCCCGAGGCTGTCACACCAGTCCCAGAGCTCTGGGAGATTTGATACGAGAAAATGGTCCGGGCAGATATCCCGGCTGAGTCCTGTTACCGTGGGGATATTGAGATTCTTATATACAGATTCATCGTTGGAGGACAGGCAGTCGATTTTACAGATGGCTGTCCGCATTCCTCCTTTTTCTAAGAAAGGGATCAGATACCGCAGGATGGATGTTTTTCCAACTGCAGAAGATCCGGAAAATAAAAATACATGCTTTGGCATTACAACTCCTTTGTCTGTCCTGAATGAACAGAACGTGTCACAATATGTAAAAAGCATAGCAGAGCCGGGGATTTTTCGTCAGTATCAAATGAGACTGGCGGGGGTATATTTTGGGCTTGTAAAATAATTGTTGTTGTGATACCATTCTAGTTAGATACAACTAACTAACGACGGATCATAGGAGAGGCATATGATAAGAGAAGAAGAGATAAAGGCGGCTGTCGAGGCATCCCCTTTGCTTGGCGGCTGCAATCTGTCGGTTTCTGGTATGAATGTGAAATATTGTCATAAAGGTCAGATCGTGAGCGACAGACAGAAAAATGAGGAGATCATCGGTCTTGTCATGGAGGGCAGTATGGACGTTTACAGCATCGCCCTTGATGGGAGGGAGATCCTGCTCTCTCAATTGGAAAGGGGAGACTGTTTCGGAGTGGTAAATCTCTTAACAAACACGGAATTTCCGACAGTACTCCGGTGCCGTACGGATACCACATTGGCGACGATGCCGAAAAGCCAGCTTCTGGCGGTCATGGAGAAAAACAGTGAACTGGCACTCCGGTATGCCGGATTCTGCAATCGGAAAATGCAGTTTCTGATCCGGAGGATCGAGTTCCTGACCATGCAGTCCGGAAAGAAGAAGCTAGTGCAGTACCTGTTGGAGGAACCGGATAAGGGCAGGGCGTTTGGAAAGAACGTTTCCAGAGATGAACTGGCATCGATCCTCGGAATCAGCCGCGCTTCCCTTTTCAGGGAACTTGCAAGTCTGACAAAACAGGGACTCATCGCCCTGCGGGACGGAGAGATCTGTCTGTTGAGGCCGGATGAACTGGAAGAGATCTTATACGCGTAAAGGGACGGCTGTGGTCAGAAGACAGGAAGGCGGTTTGTAAATCCGGAGACGGAACAGATTGCGGAAGAAAAATCGAAATAATATGAATGTTCCCGTGTATGGGAAATAACAGATAAGAAGCAGAGGTTTTGCGAATGCACGAATCCGTGTGCATGAAACCTCTGCTTTTTGTGCAGCAGGAAATTATGATAAAAGAAAGGTAACTATTCAGTACCTTCATAGTTACACGCAAAAATCCATTCCAGATCAGCTTCGCTGATGGGATTTTTGCCCTCCAGCCTATGTTTTCTTACGGTCAGCGCAGCAAGTGCGCAGACCTACTGAACAGTTACAAAGAAAGTTTCATAAAAACGCTGTAAAAAGGCAAAAAACACTTGCATAAATATACATATAGAGTTATAATTATGCAAAATTATTCAAAAATATTCACGGTCTCCATCCGCACCCCACAAATTCACGGCGGGTGGGAGACGAACCTGGAATCCAGAACAATCTATGAGCGAGAGGAGAACAATTATGAAGCCAAAGGTATACATTGACGGAAAAGAAGGAACCACCGGACTCCAGATCTACGACAGACTTGCATCAAGAGACGACATTGAACTCCTGTTAATTGATGAAACAAAGAGGAAAGACCCGGATGAGAGAAAGAAACTCATCAACGCGGCGGATATCACCTTCCTCTGCCTGCCGGATGCGGCGGCGAAGGAGGCGGTGAGTTTTGTGGAGAAGGATTTCGCGAGGATCATCGACGCTTCCACGGCACACCGCACCGCGCCTGGCTGGGCATATGGAATTCCGGAGCTTTCCGCTGCGCATAAATATGCAGTCGTTAACGCGAAATTTACTGCAAATCCGGGCTGTCACGCATCGGGATTCGTGATTCCGGTCTATCCGCTTGTGGCGTCTGGAATGATCCCGAAGGAGACGCCCCTCACTGTATTTTCCCTCACCGGATACTCCGGCGGCGGAAAAAAGATGATCGCGGAGTACGAATCCCCGGAGAAACCGGAGCTCTACAACACACCGAGAATTTACGGTCTGAGCCTGAAGCATAAGCATCTGCCGGAGATGCAGAAGATCTGCGGACTTGATATTCCGCCGGTGTTCTGCCCGATCGTGGATGACTATTATAAAGGAATGGCAGTCACCGTCATGCTGCAGAACTCCATGTTAAAGGGAAATCCCACAGCGAAAGATATCCACGGGGCGCTGGCTGCCCACTACGACGGAAAGAAGGTCATAAAAGTCCATCCGTTCGGATATGAGGATCCGATGATCGCCGCCGGAACCATGGCGGGAAAGGACAGCATGGAACTGGTCGTCAATGGACATGAAGGTCAGACGATCATCACGGCGCTGTTTGATAACCTCGGAAAAGGCGCTTCCGGCGCGGCGGTGGAGAACATGAACCTGATGCTGGGATTTGAGGAGACAGCGGGACTGAATTTATAATTCAAGTCGAACGTCCGTGAGACTTGGCGCGTGATTCTATTTGATGCAATCTGAAAAAAAGGAGAAAATTTATGGAAAATCTGAAAGCGGAGACAAGAGCGGGCGTCCTTGTGGAGGCGCTCCCGTATCTTCAGGAATACAATGGAAAGATCGTAGTCGTAAAGTACGGCGGAAACGCCATGATCAACGAGGATTTAAAGCAGGCGGTCATCCGTGACATCGTCCTCTTAAATCTCGTGGGTGTGAAAGTCGTTCTCGTCCACGGCGGCGGTCCGGAGATCGGGGAACTTTTAAAGAAGACCGGAAAAGAGTCCAAATTCATCAAGGGTCTGCGCTATACAGACAAAGAGACGATGGAAGCGGTCCAGATGGTCCTCTGCGGAAAGCTCAATAAGAATCTGGTAACACTCTTAAAAAATGCCGGAGGAAAAGGCGTGGGAATAAGCGGAATGGACGGCGGCCTGTTTGAGGCGGTCAAATTGAACGATCCGGACGGAACGGAATACGGCTATGTGGGTGACATCGTTAAGACAAATCCGCAGATCGTCCTTGATATGCTGGAAAAAGGCTATATCCCGGTAGTTACCTGTGTTGCCGCAGGAATTGACGATACCTGCAACTACAACATCAACGCGGATACGGCGGCTGAGAAGCTTGCCATCGCGTTAAAGGCGAAAAAGCTGATCATGCTCACGGATGTAAGAGGACTTTTGAGAGATCCGTCCGATGAATCCACACTGATCAAACGTCTGAAGGTTTCGGAAGTTCCGTCTCTCGTCAGGGAGGGCATCATCAAGGGCGGCATGATCCCGAAGGTCAACTGCTGCGTGGAGTGTGTCCGTCAGGGCGTGGAGCGCGCGAACATTCAGGATGGCCGTGTGCCGCACTCGATCTTAATCGAGCTGCTTACAAATGAAGGTGTAGGAACCATGTTTTCATAAAAGGCAGACGCAGATCCATGTGAAGATGCAGGTTCCTGTAAGAAAACGTATCCGGCGCGGAATGTGCCAGAGTACACGTTTTTTGCAGAGAGAACGCAGGAAAAAGCGTGGATCTGCCGAATCAGTTGCCACAGGAGGAACGATATGACAGCGGAAGAGATCAAGAAAAAAGATTCAGAATATATCATGCATACATACGGACGGTTCGACATCGTCCTTGACCACGGAAAAGGCGCGACGCTCTGGGATGCGGACGGAAAAAAGCACGTGGATCTGACCTCCGGGATCGGAGTAAACAGCTTAGGCCACGGAAATCCGGCGATCGTAAATGCCGTGACAAAACAGGCGGAAAAGCTCATGCACGCTTCCAACCTTTACTACACGGAGCCCATGGTGAGCGCCGCAGAGAAGCTCGTGACAGCCACAGGGATGGGAAAAATCTTCTTTGCAAACTCCGGTGCGGAGGCGAATGAGGGCGCTATCAAGCTCGCGAGAAAGTATTCCTTCGATAAATACGGTGAGGGAAGAAACACCATTGTGACACTGATCCAGTCCTTCCACGGAAGAACGGTCACAACATTAAAGGCAACCGGACAGGAGAAGTTCCACCAGTACTTCTTCCCGTTCACGGAAGGCTTTGCCTACGCGAAGGCAAACGACCTGGCGGATGTGACTGCGAAGGCAGATAAGACCTGCTGTGCGGTCATGATGGAGATGATCCAGGGAGAGGGCGGCGTTCTGCCGTTAAATAAAGAGTTTGTCCAGGGCGTCGCGAAATTCTGCAAGGAAAACGACATCCTGCTCATCGTGGATGAGGTCCAGACCGGCATCGGAAGATGTGGCAGCCTCTTCGCCTATGAGCAGTACGGAATTGCTCCGGATATCGTGACCATGGCGAAAGGTCTCGGCGGCGGTCTGCCTATCGGCGGCGTGCTGGCTGCGAAGTCCTGCGCGGATGTTATGGGACCGGGAACCCACGGATCCACCTTCGGCGGAAACCCAGTGAGCGCGGCATCTGCGAATGTGGTCCTCGACACGGTGATGAAGCCGGAATTCTTAAAAGAGGTTGAGGAAAAGGGCGCTTACATCAGAGAAAAAGTCCTGGGATTTCACTCCCCTGCAGTGAAGAATGTCCGCGGCATGGGACTCATGTTAGGTATCATCGTGGATCCCGAAAAGCGCGCCGGATATGTTGCAAAGCTTATGGAACAGGGCGTTCTCGTCCTGACAGCCGGAACGGACGCGATCCGTCTGCTGCCGCCGCTTGTTATCACCTATGAAGAGATCGATCAGGCACTTGAGGCCATGAAAGGGGTATTTGAATCATGAAGAACTTATTAAAATTACTGGATCTCAGTACAGAGGAGATCACCGGAATTCTGGATCTGGCAGACCAGTTAAAATATGAAAGAAAGCACAACATTCCTCATGAGCTTTTAAAAGGGCAGACACTGGGAATGATCTTCCAGAAATCCTCCACAAGAACGAGGGTTTCCTTCGAGACAGGAATGTATCAGCTGGGCGGACATGCATTGTTTCTGTCCTCCAGAGATCTGCAGATCGGCCGTGGAGAGCCGGTTCAGGATACCGCCCGTGTGTTGTCAAGATACCTTGACGGTATCATGATCCGTACCTTTGAGCAGAAGGAAGTGGAGGACCTCGCAAAATTTGGTTCCATCCCGGTCATCAACGGCCTGACGGATTTCTGTCATCCGTGTCAGGTCCTTGCGGACCTCATGACGATCCGTGAGAAGTTCGGAAGCTTCTCCGGACTCAAAATGTGCTTCATCGGTGACGGCAACAATATGGCAAACTCCCTGATCGTTGGTGGCTTAAAGGTCGGAATGAACGTGGCGGTCGCGACACCGGACGGATACAAGCCGGACGGAGCTGTCCTTGAATTCACGAAGGGCTACGGCGATAAGTTTGCCTTGGAGACAGATCCGTTTATGGCGGCGTCCGGTGCGGATATTCTGATCACAGATACATGGACTTCGATGGGAGAAGAAGCGGAGAAAGAGGAGAGAAAGAAAATCTTCAAGGACTACCAGATCAACAGACAGCTCCTCGCGGCCGCAAACGCGGGCGCTATGGTCCAGCACTGTCTCCCGGCATACCGCGGACAGGAGATCACCGAGGAAGTCTTCGAGGAACATGCCGACGAGATCTTCAATGAGGCAGAGAACCGCCTGCATGCGCAGAAGGCTGTTATGGTAAAGCTGATGAAGAAAGACTGATCGGACATGACGACTGTCTTGTAATTGAGGTTGGAAGCATTGGAAAGTTAGAAAGTCCCCGCTGGTGTGAGAGCGCCTGCGGGGCTTTTTTGCGCCTGCGCAGAGTGCAGCCCGGTGTGGGTGACCATACAGGATAGCGGAATGCGCCTGACACATTTAATTTCGGTTTAGATAAAGTTTATGAAATTTTAACAGATGTTTCCTAGGGAAAGTTTTGAGTGCGTGTTATACTAGGACTATATTTATAAAACTCTTCGATGAGCACTGATGACAGGCGGAACGGGTATTTGAGTGCCTGTTAGCTAAAATCGAAAATGTTTTATGCACAGGAGGCAGAAATTATGGAGATCCATGAATTTTATATACCATCCAGCAGCGGTCTTGCGAATCTCCACTGTATGGAATGGATTCCAAACGGCGAGGTGAAAGCCGTTGTCCAGATCGCCCACGGAATGATGGAACATGTGGGAAGATACCGGGAGTTTGCGGAATTCCTTGCGGGACACGGGATCTATGTTCTCGGGAATGACCACTTAGGCCACGGAAAGACCGCGGCAGCGGAGGAAGACAGGGGATATTTCGGTGACCATGCGGGCGCTGTCTCCGTGATCCGTGATATGCGCCGTGTGACGGTCCATGCACAGAGAAAATATCCGGGTGTGCCGATTTTTCTTTTGGGGCACAGTATGGGGTCGTTCTTCGCGAGACGATATCTGACCGTCTACAAGGACGGAATCGACGGTGTGATCCTGCTCGGAACCGGAGCACCGAAGGACGCTGAGGTGCGGTTCGGATATATGCTGGCGGACTCTGTCTGTAAGAGGAAAGGGACGAGATACAGGAGCAAAATGCTCTACAACCTGTCCCTTGGAAACTATAACCGGAAATTCAAGCCGACAAAGACGCCTTACGACTGGCTGTCCAGGGATGAGAAGAGAGACCGTGCCTTCGGGGATGACCCGCTGACGAACTTCATCTTCACCGCGGGCGCGTACCGGGATTTCTTCGAGGTGATCTTAAAGACCGCAAAACTCGAAAAAGCAGGCAAAATGTGCACCGACCTCCCGGTCCTGATCCTCTCCGGAAGCAAAGATCCGGTGGGAGAGGAGACAAAAGGCGTGCGGAGAGTTTACGACCGCTATGATAAAGCAGGGGTAGAAGATCTCTCCATCGGCTTTTATGAGGGTGCGAGGCATGAACTTTTAAATGAACTCAACCGCGAACAGGTATCTGGGGATATTCTGGAGTGGATCGAGGAGCATGAGAACAACAAATAATTCAAGTCGAACGTCCGTGAGACTTGGCGCGTGATTCTGGTCAGCAAAGCTGACATATTCCATACAGAATCACTGCGCATCCCCGCGGAGCGTTTATCTCAGCCGGAGACCCAACTCCCACTGAGACAAATTTGCTATTACTCACCACCTAATGAGGTGGGAGTCTTCTCGACTGAGATAAAAGCGGCAGACTGGCTGCGCTGATCTGCGGGTCAGTCTGCTATAAATTCAATATTTGTAACGATTCAGTACCTTCATAGTTACACGCAAAAATCCATTCCTGATCAGCTTCGCTGATGGGATTTTTGCCTTCCAGCCTATGTTTTCTTACGGTCAGCGCAGCAAGTGCGCAGACTTACTGGACAGTTACCAATATTTTTCTTAAACATTCTTAAATACATCTATATTATCAACAATGGTGAAAAATTCACCTGTCAAAAATAGTTCTGAAAAATTCAGCAAAGCAAAAACATCTTAAACATGTTTGGAAAGGAGTCTTTTTGTTCAGTAAAATCAACAGCATATACCTTCGCGGCATGGAGGGAAAGAATGTGACCGTGGAGGCGGACGTCAGCGATGGACTTCCGGGGCTGATCCTCGTAGGTTACCTTGCGTCCGAGGTACGGGAAGGCGGAGACAGGGTGCGGACGGCGATCAAAAATCTCGGACTTTCCCTGCCGCCCAAAAAGATCACGATCAACCTGTCCCCGGCAGATTTTAGAAAGGAAGGGACCGGATTCGACCTCGCGATCGCCGCTGCCATTTTATCCGCCTACGGTGGATTTCGGGCGAAAGATCTCAAAGACGCTGTCTTGTTCGGAGAACTGGGGCTGGACGGGACTGTTCGGGGAATTCCTGGGGTTATGGCACTTACAGACCAGGCACGGGAAAGTGGTTTTAAACGTGTATTTTTACCTGTGGAGAATGTGAATGAAGCATCCGTTATAGGGGGAATGGAACTTTATGGGATCCGGGATCTGAGACATCTCCTGGAGGTGCTTTCGGGAAAGCTTCCTATGCAGGCGGAGTCAACGATAAATATGGACGAATTGCAGAATTCCATGAACCGTTACGAGGTGGATTTTTCAGAACTTTCCGGTCAGCCGCTGCTCAGAAGAGCAGCCGAGGTGGCGGCAGCTGGAAAACATAATCTTTTGATCGTTGGTCCTGCGGGAGCTGGAAAGACCATGCTGGCCAAAAGAATGCCGACGATCATGCCGGGGCTTGATATCGCAGAGAGCATCGAGATCTCAAAAATCTATAGTGTGAGCCATCTCCTGACAGCCAAAGAGCCTTTGATCCGGATACGTCCGTTCCGGGCACCCCATCACACAGTGTCGGTTCAGGCACTGACCGGAGGTGGGAGAAGACCGAAGCCGGGGGAGATCTCTCTTGCAACCGGCGGTATTTTGTTCCTTGACGAGTTCCCGGAATTCTCCAGAGCAGCCCTGGAGACGTTGCGTCAGCCTTTGGAGGAACGGGAGGTGACTGTCTCAAGAGTGGAAGCTTCCGTGACATATCCAGCGAATTTCCAGCTCGTTGCAGCCATGAACCCCTGTCCCTGCGGTCATTTCCCAGATCGTTCCCGCTGTCGCTGCACCGAGGGACAAATAACCCGGTATTTACAGAAAGTATCGGGACCAATGTTAGACAGGATCGATATCTGCGTGGAGGCATCACCGATCACTTACGGAGATATCAAAAGCAGTGGAAATAACGAATCATCCCGTGAAATCCGTGCCCGTGTGGAACAGGCAAGGAAGATCCAGAGAGAACGTTTCGCAGGTGAAAATGTCCGCTGTAACGGTGAAATGTCAGGACGTCATATACGGAAATTCTGCGGGCTCGGACGTGAGGAAGAAAAGTTTATGGAAGAAATTTTTAAAAAGCTCGCCCTTTCGGCCAGAATGCATGACCGAATCCTGAAAGTAGCACGGACAACGGCAGATCTTGCAGGAGAAGAGAAAATCCGGCTCCCGGATCTCTGTGAAGCAGTGTCTTATGTGAAGAACCGCGATAAATTCTGGGGAAATTAAAAGGAGAATATGAAATATGACAAGTAATACACTCACCGACCGCGAAGCTCTCTACTGCCTCTGCCACGTTCCCGGTTTCGGCGGCGTAACAATCAGAGGCCTGAAAGACACATTTGGGACCTGCCTGTCTGCCTGGAGGGTAAAGCCCCAGGAACTGCAGAAATCAGGAGTCCTCACGGAGCGGCGTGCGGAGGTCTTCCAGGAGTCGAGAAAACACGAATCCGCATGGCGGAAGGAGTTTGCCGGCCTGGCACAGAAGAACATCCGCGTCATCGCGGAATGCGACCCGGACTATCCGACCCGGTTTCTTCCATATAAAGATCGCCCGGCAGCCCTCTTTGTAAAAGGCAGTCTCCCGGAAAACGAGGTCCCGTCGGTGGCCATCGTGGGCGCGAGGGCCTGCACGGAGTACGGGAAGGAAGCGGCAGGCTTCTACGCCGGGGAACTTGCCAACGCCGGAGTCAACATCATCAGCGGCATGGCAGCCGGCGTGGACGGCTATGCCCACAGAGGCGCCATCGAGCGTGGAAAGCCCACCTACGCAGTCTTGGGCTGCGGGGTAAATGTCTGCTACCCACGGGAAAATTACAAAATTTTCCATGCCATGGAGGAAAACGGCGGCATCCTCTCGGAGTTCGTCCCGGGAACCCGCCCCGCCGCCATGAATTTCCCCATGCGCAACCGGATCATCAGCGCCCTCGCTGATGCGGTTATTATAATAGAAGCGAGGGAGAAGAGCGGATCCCTGATCACGGCGGACTTTGCCCTGGAGCAGGGAAAAGAAGTTTTCGCCCTTCCGGGACGGGCAAATGACCCATTAAGCGGTGGCTGCAACCGCCTGATCCAGGGCGGTGCGAACATGCTTTTAAGCCCCTCGGATGTGCTGGAATTCCTTGGGATGAAATACGAAAGAAAATTAACGATTCATAAATTTTCACAAAATAGGCTTGCCAAGAACGAAAATTTGGTGTATGCTTCGGTTGATTCGCGCCCCAGATATCTGGAAGAGATCGCCGCACTCTGCGGACTCTCCGTGACAGAATGTATGGAAGCCCTTTTAAAGCTGGAGCTTGCGGGACTTGTTTTTGGAACCGGGAATCAATATTATAAAAAAGCGGAATGATTGCAGAAGGATGTGAAGAATATGGCGAACAGTCTTGTGATTGTAGAGTCTCCTGCAAAGGTTAAAACAATTAAAAAATTCCTGGGAAGCACATATGAGGTCGATGCGTCCAACGGACACGTGAGAGATCTTCCGAAGAGCCAGCTCGGAATTGATGTGGAAAATGATTATGAACCGAAATATATTACGATCCGGGGCAAGGGAGATATCCTTGCGAAGCTTCGGAAGGAAGTAAAAAAAGCAGATAAAATTTATCTCGCAACTGACCCTGACCGTGAGGGAGAAGCGATTTCCTGGCATTTGATGAAAGCGTTAAAGCTTGACGAGGTAAAAGATAAAAAAGTATACAGGATCAGCTTCAATGAGATCACGAAAAATGCGGTAAAGGCGTCCTTAAAGGCGCCCCGCGATATCGATATGAACCTGGTGGACGCTCAGCAGACGAGGCGTATCCTGGACCGTATTGTTGGCTATAAGATCAGCCCGATCCTCTGGGAGAAGGTTAAGAGAGGCCTTAGCGCTGGCCGTGTCCAGTCTGCGGCCCTCCGCATGATCTGCGACAGGGAAGAGGAGATCTCCGCGTTTATCCCGGAGGAATACTGGAGCCTCGACGCGATGTTAAAAGCTCCGGGTTCAAAGAAACCGGCAGCAGCCCATTTTCATAATGACAAAGATGGAAAAACGGAGATCAAGAGCAAGGCGGAGCTTGACGCTTTACTTGAGTCCTTAAAGGGACAGAAATTTATCGTGACAGATATCAGAAACGGGGAGCGCACGAAGAAACCGCCGCTTCCGTTTACAACGAGTACCCTGCAGCAGGAAGCGTCCAAGGCGTTGAACTTTTCTACCCAGAAGACCATGCGCCTCGCCCAGCAGCTCTACGAGGGCGTTGATGTAAAGGGCCATGGCACCGTCGGTCTCATCACCTACCTGCGTACCGATTCCACCCGTGTGGCTGAGGAAGCAGAGAAGATGGCAAGTGATTTCATCGCTGAAAACTACGGCGAGAATTACCTGTCCCAGGGTGAAAATACAAAGAAGAACAGCGGAAAGATCCAGGATGCCCACGAGGCGATCCGTCCGACAAATCTTTCCTTAACACCTGTAAAGGTAAAAGAATCCCTGGCACGAGACCAGTTCCGCCTCTACCAGCTGATCTGGAAGCGCTTCACGGCGAGCCGCATGTCCGCGGCTGTCTATGAGACAACATCCGTAAAGATCGGAGCGGGCGGAAACGAGTTTACGATGACGGCATCCAGACTGAAGTTCGACGGCTTCATGTCCGTCTATATCGAGGCGGATGAGAAAGAGGAGAAAAACCAGATCCTCTCGAAGCTGGAAAAAGGTGAGGAGCTTGAGCTTGCGGATCTCGTGAGCGCCCAGCACTTTACCCAGCCGCCGGCCCATTACACAGAGGCATCCCTGGTAAAAGCCATGGAGGAACAGGGCATTGGCCGCCCGAGTACCTATGCGCCGACGATCACAACGATCTTAGCCCGCCGTTATGTGGTAAAAGAGAATAAGAACATCTATGTGACCGAGATCGGCGAGGTCGTTAACCGGATCATGAAGCAGTGCTTTCCGAGCATCGTGGACATTGCCTTCACCGCGAACCTGGAGTACCTGTTAGACAGTGTCGGAGAGGGCCTGACTCCGTGGAAGACCATCGTAAGAAACTTCTACCCTGATCTTATGGAAGCGGTGGAAGAGGCGCAGAGAACCTTGGAGACTGTCCATATCGCAGATGAGGAGTCCGATGAGATCTGCGAGCTCTGCGGAAGAAGGATGGTCATCAAATATGGTCCTCATGGAAAATTCCTCGCATGTCCCGGATTCCCGGAATGCCGAAACACAAAGCCGTATTTGGAGAAGACTGGAATCCCGTGCCCGAAGTGTGGAAAAGAAGTTATCATTAAGAAGACGAAAAAGGGAAGAAAGTATTACGGCTGTGAAGCTAACCCGGACTGTGATTTCATGTCCTGGCAGAAACCATCCACTGAGAAGTGCCCGGAGTGCGGCAGCTACATGGTGGAAAAAGGAAACAAACTCGTCTGCGCCAATGAGCAGTGCGGATTTGTGATGCCGATGAAGGAAAATAAGGAAGAAAAAGAAGATTAATATAACGAGATCAAGATCCGGCAGAGCGCCCAGAAGAGGCTCTGCCGGATATTTGCCGTAAACAAATGGTACAATTTCAATTGTTCAAACTTCCAAAACGTGATAAGAACTTGACAATTTATTTCGATTTATCTTAATTATCCGAAAAAGTCTTGAAATTCTGGAAATATCGTGTTACAATTTAATCGATCTAATATTATTCGTACGATATCAGAAAGTAAAGGAGGTTTTCGGAAATGAGTGTTGAATTATTGGATAAGACCAGAAAAATAAACAAACTGCTCCACAACAACAATTCGCACAAGGTCGTATTCAACGACATCTGTAAAGTTTTAAGCGAAATTTTGCTGTCGAACATTCTCGTGATCAGCAAGAAAGGAAAAGTCCTGGGTGTCAGCATCTGTCCTGGTGTTGATGAAATCCACGAGTTGATTGAGGACAAGGTAGGCGGCTATGTCGATAAAATGTTTAACGAACGCCTCTTAAGTGTCCTTTCCACCAAGGAGAATGTAAACCTTGCGACTCTCGGCTTCGCTGAAGAGAACGTAAAGAAGTACCAGGCGATCATCGCTCCGATCGATATCGCAGGCGAGCGCCTCGGAACCTTATTTATGTACAAATCCGACGAGCAGTACGATATCGATGATATTATCCTCTGCGAGTATGGCACGACCGTTGTCGGCCTGGAGATGATGCGTTCCGTAAACGAGGAGAACGCCGAGGAGACAAGAAAAGTCCAGATCGTAAAATCTGCGATCAGCACCTTATCCTTCTCCGAGTTAGAGGCGATCACCCATATCTTCGAGGAGCTTGACGGAAACGAGGGAATCCTTGTAGCCAGCAAGATCGCCGACAGAGTCGGGATCACCCGCTCCGTGATCGTAAACGCACTCCGCAAATTCGAGAGTGCCGGGGTTATCGAGTCCCGTTCTTCCGGTATGAAGGGAACCTACATTAAGGTCTTAAACGATGTGGTATTCGATGAATTAAAAGCCTTAAAGGCAGTAAATACAAAATAAGACAGGGAGACCTGTGGAAAAGAGGCGCGGCTGGGTGAAAAGCCGCGCCTCTTTTTTTAATATGAATTGTTGTATGACATCAGATAGATCAGGCTGTATCTGGTGCATGAGGGATTTAAGGAGAGAAAAGACTATTAAAAGGTCTATTATATATAGAAGAATCCCTGCCGCCGCATGCCCGAATGACCTTGTTTTTTATGAAATCAAATGTAATGGAAAAAAATCAAAAAAAATAGAAAAAAGTGCTTGCAGTGAAAAATGACTTATGATATAGTGAAAAAGCTGATATTATGCACGTCTGCGGATTCTGCGAGTGGTGCCTGAGAAGCTCAGGTGTTCGTGGAAGTGAGATGCAGGCGGAAGAAAACAACCAAATGGAGGAAAAAAACATGAGCGTAATTTCAATGAAACAGCTTCTGGAAGCCGGCGTACATTTCGGTCACCAGACAAGAAGATGGAACCCGAAAATGGCACCGTACATCTACACAGAGAGAAACGGTATCTACATCATCGACCTTCAGAAATCTGTAGGCAAAGTTGATGAGGCTTACAAGGCAGTTGCTGATATCGCAGCTGAGGGCGGCACAATCCTTTTCGTAGGTACAAAGAAGCAGGCTCAGGACGCTATCAAGACTGAGGCAGAGCGTTGCGGAATGTACTACGTAAACGAGAGATGGCTTGGCGGTATGCTTACAAACTTCAAGACCATCCAGTCCAGAATCGCTAGATTAAAAGCAATCGAGAAGATGTCTGAGGACGGAACATTCGACGTACTTCCGAAGAAGGAAGTTATCGAGTTAAAGAAAGAGTGGGAGAAGCTTGAGAAGAACCTTGGCGGTATCAAGGACATGAAGAAGATCCCGGACGCTATCTTTATCGTAGATCCGAAGAAGGAAAGAATCTGTGTACAGGAAGCTCACACACTTGGAATCACTCTGATCGGTATCGCTGATACAAACTGCGATCCGGAAGAACTCGACTATGTAATTCCGGGTAACGACGACGCTATCAGAGCCGTTAAGCTTATCGTTTCCAAGATGGCAGACGCTGTCATCGAGGCTAAACAGGGCGAGGCTGAGGAAGCAGAAGCAGCTGAGGAGAACGCAGAGGCTTAAGTTGTTATAAGGAATCCAAGGAGGTGCTGTCAGTGGCAGCACCTTCTTCCGAAAAGACACATTTTGATTCTTTAATATGATTCGGAGGAAATGAAACATGGCAGCAGTTACAGCTAAAATGGTAAAAGATTTAAGAGAAATGACAGGCGCTGGAATGATGGACTGTAAGAAAGCCCTTTCTGCTACAGACGGCGACATGGACAAAGCAGTTGAGTTCTTAAGAGAAAAAGGACTTGCAGGCGCTGAGAAGAAAGCTGGACGTATCGCAGCTGAGGGTATCGTTGACACAGCTATGGCAGCAGATGAGAAGAAAGCTGTTATCGTTGAGGTTAACTCTGAGACAGACTTCGTTGCTAAGAACGCTAAGTTCCAGGCATACGTTGCTCAGGTAGCAGCTCAGGCTCTTACAACAACAGCGACAGATATGGACGCATTTATGGACGAGAAGTGGACAGCAGATGAGAGCCTTACTGTTAAGGAAGCTCTTTCTTCTGAAATCTCCATCATCGGTGAGAACATGAGCATCCGTCGTTTCAAACAGGTTACAGAGGAGAACGGTTTCGTTTCTTCCTATATTCATGCAGGCGGCAGAATCGGTGTTCTTCTTGACGTTCAGACAGATGTTGTAAACGACGCTGTAAAAGAGATGGCAAAGAACGTTTGTATGCAGGTCGCAGCTCTTAACCCGAAGTACACAAACCGCAACGAAGTAAGCGCAGATTACATCGAGCATGAGAAATCCATCCTTATGGCTCAGATCCAGAATGATCCGAAGGAAGCTTCCAAGCCGGAGAAGGTTATCCAGGGTATGATCCAGGGTCGTATCAACAAAGAGATGAAAGAGATCTGTCTCTTAGACCAGGTTTACGTAAAAGCAGAGGACGGCAAGCAGTCCGTAGCTCAGTATGTAGCACAGGTTGCTAAAGAGAACAGCGCTAACATCGAAGTTAAGAGCTTCGTTCGTTTCGAGACTGGTGAAGGTCTTGAGAAGAAAAACGAGGACTTCGCAGCTGAGGTTGCTGCTCAGATGGGTAAATAATTCATAAAGCGAAAATGCAGCTTATATCGAATCATTCATATAAGCTGTTAAAAACAGCCGGAATCCAGTATTTCTGTGGGTTCCGGCTATTTTAATTTGTGTGAGCTCTTGCAATTTTCCTGAATATTCGATATAATAATACAGCACTTTAAAGTTTAATGCTTTAAATTAAAAAATGAGTTTCAGGGGAGAGAAAATTGTTATGAGTGAAGAAAAGAAACTGAATATGCCTCAGTCGCTTCTGCTCCTGCTTCTGATCATCGGATCAGTCGCAGTCTGCATCCGGCTGAAGACGGGAGGACCGATGATCGGACTGTTTTTCAGCTGGATCATCATCTATCTGTTTTGTAAATGGTTAAAGATCAAATATGACCATGTTGTGAGTGGTGCCTACGACGCGATCCGTGTGGTCGTTCCGACACTATGTCTGCTTATGGCGATCGGCGTCATGATCGGTACCTGGCTCCAGAGCGGTACGATCGCCACGATCATCGCAGGCGGTCTGAAACTGATCGATCCAACCTGGCTCCTGCCGTTGACACTTGTATTCTGCGCCGTTTTAAGCCTTGTGACCGGAACATCCTACGGCTCGGTCGGAAGTGCCGGTGTCGCGATGATGGCGATTGGAAATGCGATGGGAATCAATCCTGGAATGGTGGCAGGCGCAGTCATCTGCGGTGCCATGTTCGGGGATAAGTTAAGCCCGCTCTCCGATACGACGAATCTTGCCCCGGCTGTTGCGGGCGCGAAGCTCAACGATCATGTGCGGTCCATGTTATGGACAACGCTGCCGACCTTTGTGATCAGCCTGGTCCTGTTTGTCATTCTCGGGATCAGTCAGACCTCCGGTGGTTATGAAGAGGGAAACCTTCTTGTCTACACGGAGGCACTTCAGGGAGAATTTAAACTTGGTCTTGTGACATTGATCCCGGCGGCGGTTATCATTGTCCTGCTCTTATGTAAAGTCAACGCGATCGTATCCCTGGGACTGTCCTCGGTGTGCGCCGGTGCGGTTGCGTTCTTCTGCCAGAGCGCGACGCTCCAGAGCATCATCCGTGTTGCTTACAACGGCTATACGACCCAGATTGAGGAGGCTGTTCTGAAAACGATCTTAAACCGTGGCGGTATGAGCAGCATGCTGCAGTATGTGGCGATCATCTGTTTCGCGGTCGGAATGGGCGGCATGCTGGACAGATTGGGTGTTCTTGACAACATCCTGCGCGCGATCACCGGACGGATTAACAGCGATGGCGGCCTGATCTTCGCGACGCTCCTCGTCGGTTATATCACAAGCCTGATCAGCTGTTCCCAGCCGATGTCCCATGTCCTGACCGGAAACATGATGAAACCGTTGTTTAAGGAGAGAAAGATTGCCCCGGAGATTTTATCGAGAAGCCTGGAGGATGCGGGAACGCTCTCCGGACCGATGATCCCGTGGCATGGGTACTGCGTATACATGGCGGGAACGCTCGGCGTCGCATGGTCTGCGTTCTTCCCATATCTGTTCCTGTTATATCTGACTCCGTTTTTCAGCATCTTTTACGGCTTTACCGGAATCTCGATCCGGCATGTGGAGGATGAAAACGAACAGAAGCAGGGATGAAGCGCGGAAGGGAAAAAGGAGAGAGAATCATGATGGAGACAAAACTTGTACTTCTCGGTACCGGAACGCCGAACGCGTGCCCGGATGCCAGCGGTCCGTCATCTGCGGTCGTTGTTGGCGACCGGGCGTACCTCGTTGATTTCGGTCCGGGGGTCGTCCGCCAGGCGGCGAAGGCATACCGGAACGGGATCGACGCGCTTCGCCCGGACAGGCTGGTGACCGCGTTCTGCACACACCTGCACACGGATCACACGGTAGGATACCCGGACCTGATCTTTACCCCATGGGTCTTGGAGCGGAAAGAACCACTCCGGGTATTTGGACCGAAAGGGATCCGGGATATGACAGAGCATTTGCTAAAGGCCTACAAGGTGGATATTGATTTCCGGATCAACGGTTTTGAAAAGGCAAATGAAGTGGGATACCGGGTGGAAACACAGGAAATAAATTCCGGAGTTATCTACCGGGATGACCGTGTGACAGTCGAAGCCTTCCCGGTGAGCCATGGGACGCTTGAGAGCTATGGCTTCAAATTTACGACGCCGGACCGGGTGATCGTGATCAGTGGGGATACCGCGCCGCTTGAGATCGTTGCGGAAAAGGCAAAGGGCTGTGATATTCTTCTCCATGAAGTAGAATACACGGCAGGTCTTGCCGCGAGGGAACCGAAGTGGCAGAAATACCATCGGGAGGTTCACACCCTGAGTGTGGATCTTGCAGAGATCGCGAAGAAGGCAGGACCAAAGCTTCTCGTCACATACCACCGGATCTATCACATGGAGATCCAGGACAACACGGTGGATGTGGGAGCCGAGATGGCGAGAAGAAACGAGGCGATCCTTGAGGAGATACGGAATGCCGGTTACGAAGGTCCTGTGGTGAATGGAATGGACCTGGATGTCTTTTAGAAAACAGGCACTGACGTGCCAAAGATGCGCACTCTTTTTCGTTACAGCCCAATGTCTTAAAAACACCTGACCGCAGCATTGCCAGAAACAGTAGTAAGCAGTATAATGATATTTAATAAAAAACGAAGAGGACAGGCAAAACCACAGTTCAGGCTGGACCGGGACGGGAAAGGGCGCGCAAACCTACCGGAGGGCTGGCTTGACGATTATATGCTTCCACAGTATAATTATACGTAACAGCGTTGTCGCCGGAAGGCGGCGTGCCCGTTTAGTATCTGAAAGAGAGGAACCTGATATGCCGGATCTCTATTTTTTTCTTTGACGGTTATCAATTGTTTTGTCCTTGGGTTCATGTGTATGCTCGTCAATTTTAGTGAAGCGCTGTTTCCGAGACAGAGAAGGACTTTTCTGCTGACCTTCATCCTGATCGGCGTGATCTCAGTCCTTGAGCTGGTTACCGTGATAGTGGATGGGACTCCGGTAAGACTCCGCCCGGTCAATATCATGGCAAAGTACCCTGATCTCAGTGCTCTATTACATCTACTGCAATGAAATGTGGAACCAGCTGGATGGATTGACGGGACTCTTAAGCCAGAAGAGCTATCTGAACCGGACACTGAACCTCCAGCCGGAGGATAAGATGCTGATCGTCCTCGACCTCGACAATTTTAAGTACATCAACGATACATACGGTCATCAGGCGGGGGACCAGTGCCTGAAGGTGATCGCGGAATGTCTGAAAAAGGCGTATTCCCGCTATGGAAACTGTTACCGGATTGGCGGAGATGAGTTCTGCGTCCTGTTCAGGAAACCGGAGAAGGAAAAATACTGCAGGGAGAAATTTTACTGGATCATAGAAAAACAGAAAAAATCGCTGCATATGCTCCCAGGTGCCTCATACGGCAGTGCCCTGATCGAGGAGCAGGAGAGCATTTCCGACACAAAAGCGCGCGCGGACGCGAATATGTATGCGAATAAAAAAGCACGGAAACAGGCAAGGTGGCCGGGGCGGATGAAAAGGATGGAATACATGCAGGACCTTGTTGCGTTGAATAGAAAGAAAAGGACAGGAGGGGGCAGGCGCTCTGTAATCTTTGGAGCCGTTATGCTCCTTCTCTGCACTCCGGGTCTGGCAGGCTGTCAGAATGGGGAAACGGCGGTTTCCGAAAAGGAGCGATCAAGGCGGGCATGAACGGTCATATCGCAAAACTGACCGATGAGGCGGTCATCCGGAAGCATCTGGAACAGATCTTTTAAAAGATAGGAGCAGGAAATGGACTTATACAGAATTATCCTTGTGGATGACGAGGAGGAAGTGCGTAAGAGCATTATCCGCAAGATCGACTGGCAGGCGGTTGGATTTACCGTTGTCGGGGACGCGGAGAATGGGGAGGACGCGTTGGAGAAGATCGAAGCCTTAGAGCCGGACGTGGTCCTCACGGATATCCGGATGCCATACATGGACGGGCTGACGCTTGCGGAGAAGATCCGCCAGAGGTATCCATCGATGAAGATCGTCATTTTTTCCGGATATGATGATTTCGATTATGCGAAGCGCGCGATCAAGCTGAATGTGACGGAGTATATTTTAAAGCCCGTGAATGTGGAGGAGCTGACGGCGATCCTGAGGAGGATCCAGGAGAGCCTCGACGAGGAGATCGAGCAGAAGCGCGATGTGAGCCTTCTGCGGGAAAACTACAGACGCAGCCTGCCGATCCTGCGCGAGCAGTTCCTAAAGGATCTTGTGAGCCACCAGATGGACGGGAAAACGGTCAATGACCGCCTGGAACAGTACGATATCCCACTTGCGGGAGCGAAAAAGTGGATCTCCATTGCGGTGAAAGCGGAAATTTCCGAAGTGTCAGGGGAGCTGATCCTTCCGCTCCACGAGGAGCGGGAGCTGATCCCGATCTCTGTGATGCAGATCCTTGAGGAGAACCTGAAACCGTACTGCAGATTCTCCCTGTTCTCGTTCTCCGGGGCGGCTGACGCGGAGATCGCCGGGATCGTGGCGATCGATGAGAACAACTCCCAGACCAGCATGATCGACATCTTAAGCGATATCTGCAAGGAGATCCGGAAGATCTTGATGATCCCGGTAACGATCGGGATCGGGCACAGCCGGACGGAGCTCGGTCTGATCTGTGAGTCCTTCCGGTCAGCGCTCGATGCCTTGGGCTACTGCGCAATTGTCGGGAGCGGCAGTACGATCTACATCAACGATGTGGAGCCGGTGAACACCGGAAAGCTCCAGTTTACCGCGGAGGACGAGTCTGCCCTCATCCAGGCGGTAAAATTCGGTCCGGAGGAGAAGATAAGGTCCGTGGTATCCGGGATCATCGGAAGGATGTCTGACGCGAAGGTCCATGCGCGGCAGTACCAGACCTACATGTTCAGCACCGCGAACTGTCTGGTCCAGCTCATCCAGCAGTACGACCTGGAGATGGGAGTGCTTTTTGGGGATACCGGGATGGGGACGGACCCGTTTATGATGATCCGGCAGGTGATGAACCGGGAGAAGTTCTCAAAATGGCTTCTTGAGGCGGCACTCAGGATCAACGGGGCGATGGACCAGGAGCGTGACAATACGACGCGCCAGAGCATGGAGCGCGCGAAGCGGTATATCATGGAGAATTACCAGGATCCGGACTTGTCTGTGGAGCAGGTCTGCCGGACGCTGCACATGAGTCCCGCCTATTTTTCGACGATGTTCAAAAAAGCGACGGGGCAGACCTATATCGGTTACCTGACGGATGTGCGTCTCAATAAGGCTGTGGAGCTGTTGAATAAGACGGATGACAAGACCTATGTGATCGCGGCAAAGGTCGGCTACCAGGAACAGAATTATTTCAGCTACGTATTTAAGAAAAAATTCGGCGTTTCACCGACGAAATTCAGAGGAAGCCGGTCGTAGGGCCGGCGGGGGAGAGAGGTATGAAACCGGAAAATGAGGGCAGCTTTTTCAAACGGACCAGCATCCGCTATATGATCTTCGTCTACTTTACGGTGACAGCCCTGGCGGCGAGCATCTTTATCGGACTGTCCCTGTACAGCCGGATGTCAAAGCAGATGTCGGATACGATGCAGGAGGAGAACCAGATCCTGATCGACCAGCTGAACCGGTCTGTGGATGTGTGGCTCCGCGGAATCATGAAGCTTTCGGACACCACATACTACGGGATCGTAAAAAACACGGATCTGAGGAATGAGAGTGTCAACAAAGAGATGACGCTTCTCTACGACAACAACAAGGATAATGTCGAGAATATCGCCCTGTTTTCCAGAGACGGAGAGCTTTTGGAGGCCGTTCCCGCCACGAGACTCAAGACGGGGGCAGATCCGGCAGCGGAACCGTGGTTTGAGGCGGCGCTGAAAAAGACGGAGAATCTTCACTTCTCAGTCCCGCATGTCCAGCGGGTGTTCGACGCGGGGGAGAACCAGTACCGTTGGGTGATCTCGGCGGCGCGCGCGGTGGAGATCACGGAGGGCTCGTCCACGGAGCAGGGCGTTCTCCTCATCGACATCCGCTATGACAGCCTGGAACAGCTGTTTGACGGGATCACCCTGGGAAACGGCGGCTATGTCTATCTTCTCGGCGCGGATGGGGAGCTGATCTACCATCCGCAGTCCCAGCTGATCTACTCCGGGCTCGAGGATGAGAACCTTGAGGCGGCAGCGGAATACAGGGACGGGATCCATCGGGAGGAATATAAAGGAAAGGGGCGTGCCGTGACGGTCAAGACGGTCGGCTATACCGGCTGGAAGATCGTCGGGGCGGCGGCACTCGGCGGCGCATCCTTAAACGCGTTGAAGACAAGGATCCTGATCGTGTTTATTGTTGCCTTTGTCGTATTCATCCTCGCGGTCATCAATGCTTACATTTCCACGAGGATTACGACACCGATCGAAAAACTGGAGCGTTCTGTGAACGGGATTGAGGCGGGCAATCTGGAAACGGAAGTCTATGTGGGCGGTTCCTATGAGATCCGTCACCTCGGCACCTCCATCCGGAACATGACGACCCAGATCCGGCATCTGATGGATGACATCGTGGCGGAGCATGAATCCAAGCGGAAAAATGAATTTGATGTCTTACAGTCGCAGATCAACCCGCATTTCCTTTACAACACCCTCGATATCATCGTCTGGATGATCGAGAATGAGAAACAGGCGGACGCGGTGAAGGTCGTGACGGCGCTCGCCAGATTCTTCCGGATCAGCTTAAGCCGTGGGAAGAGCATTATTCCCGTTCGGGATGAGCTGGAACATGTGAGAAACTATCTGATGATCCAGCACATGCGGTTTAAGAACCGTTTTACTTATGAGATCGAGGCGGATGAGGATGTCATGGAGCTCGCGAGCGTGAAGCTGATCCTCCAGCCGCTCGTCGAGAATGCGGTCTATCACGGAATGGAGTTTATGGACGGTGATGGGGAGATCCGGATCCGGGTGTACCGGGACGGGGAGGATCTTTATATGAAGGTTTCCGACAACGGACTCGGGATGACGAAGGAGCAGGTGGAAGGCATGTTCACGGATAAGCCGCATGTGAAGTCCGGAAGCGGCTCCGGGATCGGGGTGCGGAACGTCAATGAGCGGATCCGGCTGTATTTTGGACAGGAATACGGTCTGTCCATCGAATCCGAGCTCGATGAGGGGACGGTCGTGACGATCCACATGCGGGCGGTGTCTTACGCTGAGACTGCAGAGGGGGAAAAGATCCATGTCAAATAGAGAAAAAATCAGCTGGTGTGCCGGCGTCCTTCTCCTTGTGATGCTCTATCTGCTGTCGTCCACGGATCTGATCATCAAGGAAAAAAAGAGGGAGATCTGCCGGATCTCCGTCATCATAGACAACGTGAATGACAACTATTATGGGAGCTTCCGCGCGGGCATGGATATGGCGGAGAAGAAGTATCAGGCGGATGTCAATTTCATCACGCTGTACGCGGAAAACGATGAGGAACAGCAGGAAGAACTGATCGTCCGTGAAATAAAGGACGGAGCGAATGCGATCATCCTTGCACCGGTCCGCGAGGATCTCGCGGTCATGAAGCTCGATGAGATCTCGCCAGGCTGCCCGGTGATCTTTCTTGGTCCCACGGCGATCAACAGCTCGGTGGCGTGCTCCATCTCTGTGGACCGCTACGAGATGGGACGGACGCTTGGGGAGAAGATTGCGGAGAGCGAGGATCCGGCTGTGCCGGTATGCCTGTTCTCCGAGGGAATGGAGTACACGGGGAACCTTGACGCGTATGACGGGATCCGCTCTGTGCTGGACCCCGCCGGTTTTACCGTACGTCTGATCGAGAAAAAGTCAGAGGACACATACCGCAAGGCTATCGAGGAAACGGTATATCCGGAGAGCGGTGATTTTATGGCGGTCGGCATGGATGTTGGTGCCTTATCCGAGCTTGCGGATATCCTGGAGGGCAGCAGTGTGTACCGGGAGCATGTGACGGCCCTTTACGGGATCGGGAGCACGACGGCGCTCTTAAACCAGCTCGACCGGGGGATCGTCAAGGGTCTGATGGCATGGAACCGGTTCGACGAGGGGTATTTAAGTGTTGAAAAGGCGGTTCAGGCAGCTGGGGGAGAGTGGAAGGAAAAACGGATCACATTGACACCGGAGTATATCGACGGGGAGATCTTAAGGAGTGGGATTTTCGAAAAGATGCTATATCCGATGGAATAGGGGGGAGGCAGGTATGAAAAAGGGAAATGTTCTGATCCTTGCCATTGCGGCGACGGCGCTTCTCGGGGGAAGCGCCTGGCTGTACGCGAAAAAGACCGGAGGGCATGAGGAAAAAAAGACGTCCCTGCGGATCGGTGTCCTGTTATACCGCGGGGATGACACGTTCATCGGCACTCTCCGGAATTCCATGGAGCAGGCGGCGAAGGAATATGAAAAAGAGACCGGGGTCCGCGTGACGCTGGATGTCCGGGATGCGAAGAGAAATCAGCTCACGCAGAACAGCCAGGCGGAGCGCATGATCGACCTTGGCTGCGACGTGCTCTGCGTCAATATGGTGGACCGTTCTGCCGCGTCCGGCGTGATCGATCAGGCCATGGAGTCGGATATTCCCATTGTCTTTTTCAACCGGGAGCCGGTCGCGGAGGACATGAACCGCTGGGAGAAACTGTACTATGTAGGGGCGGACGCAAAGGAGTCCGCGGTGCTGGAGGGGCAGATCCTCGTGGACGCCTACCAGAAGAATCCGTCAACCCTTGACCGGAACGGGGACGGGGTTGTTTCTTATGTCCTCCTTGAGGGGGAGACGAACCACCAGGATTCCCTGATCCGCACGGAGTGGTCCATCGAGACTCTGAAGGACGGCGGTGTTCCGATCGAGAAGATCACAGGCGGGATCGCAAACTGGGAGAGAAACCAGGCCTCCGCCCTCATGGAACAGTGGCTTTCGGATTATGGGAATAAAATCGAGCTTGTGCTCTGCAACAATGATGACATGGCTATTGGTGCGATTGATGCCATCGAGCGGGCGGGGATCGTCGCCGGGACGATCAAGCTTGTCGGGATCGACGGGACACCGGCCGGTCAGGAGGCGTTCCGCGAGGGAAAACTCTTTGGGACGGTTGAGTCCAGCAAGGATATCTACGCGAAGAGAATCTTCGATACGGCGGAGGAGCTCGCAATGGGAAAAGAGGTGACCCAGGAAAAATATTTCTGGTGTCCCCAGCATATCATTGCTAACTGACATCATTTTTTACAGGCATGCGCCGCCTCGCGCATGCCTGTACTGTTATATTTAAGCTGATTTCTGCCATGATATGACAAAAAATTGTGGTTTTTTTACAGGAATCAAAGAATTTTAATAATTTATCATAAAAAATAGTATGGAAAAATGCACAAAGGCAGGCTATAATGAATTCATCGTTAAGGAAAAATGCCTAAACGGTCAAAATTATTTTTTGAATGGGAGGATTCAAAACATGAGAATGACAAAGAAAGTAACAGCAATGGCACTGGCTTCCATGATGGCCCTGTCTTTAGCAGGATGCGGAGGAAGCTCTTCCACAACAGCAACAACAGCAGCAGCTACTGAGGCAGCAAAAGAGACAACAGCAGCAGCTACCGAGGCAGCAAAAGAAGCTGCAACAACAGCTGCAGCCGCAGCAGCAACCACAGATGTAGCAGACAAGAAAGTCGGCATCAGCATCTACAAGTTCGATGATAACTTCATGACTCTTTACAGAACAGAGTTAGTTCGCTACTTAACAGAGGACCTTGGATTCAAGGCTGAGAACGTAGTCGTTCAGGATGGTAAGGGCGATCAGGCAGAGCAGACAAACCAGATCCAGAACTTCATCACTCAGAAATATGACGTTCTGATCTTAAACCTTGTACAGGCTTCTTCCGCACCGGAGATCACAGATATGTGTAAAGAAGCTGGTATCCCGGTTGTTTACATCAACCGTGAGCCGGACGCAGCAGAAGAAGAGAGATGGGAATCTGAAGGTCTTAACGCTACATACGTAGGATGTGACGCAAGACAGTCCGGTACATACCAGGGCGAAGAGATCCTTGAGACTGCAAACAAGGGTGATATCAACGGCGATGGCAAAGTTTCCTACATCATGATCCAGGGTGATCCGGAGAACGTAGATGCTCAGTACAGAACAGAGTTCTCTGTTAAGGCTCTTACAGACGCAGGAATGGAAGTTGAGGAGCTCTTAAAACAGCGTGGTGACTGGGATCAGGCTAAGGCTCAGCAGATCGCACAGGACGCTTTAAACCAGTACGGCGACAAGATCGAGGTTATCTTCTGCAACAACGATGCTATGGCACTTGGTGCATTACAGGCAATCGAGGCAGCAGGACGTAAAGTTAACGAGGATATCTACCTTGTAGGCGTTGACGCTCTGACAGAGGCTGTTCAGAACGTAATCGATGGCAAGCAGACAGGTACTGTATTCAACAACCACTTCGCACAGGCTCAGGCTGCAAGCGATATCGCTGTTAAGTTCTTAAGCGGCGAGAAGGTTGATGCTGTCAACATGGTCAACTACGAAAAGGTTACTAAGGATAACGCTCAGGAAATCCTTGATATGTTAAAGTAATTGATACTGTAACAAATGAGAACCGGGTGTGTCTGGCACACCCGGTTCTCTGAACTTAAAACTTAAAAAAATATGCCACCCGGAGATGCGGGGGAGTGTATCTGAAAGGAGTTTTGGGATGGCAGAACAGTACAGACTCGAAATGAGAGGAGTCAAAAAAACCTTCCCAGGTGTTAAGGCACTTGACGGAGTAAATTTACGGGTCCGCCCCGGAACGGTCCACGCACTGATGGGAGAAAACGGTGCCGGAAAATCGACACTGATGAAATGTCTTTTCGGAATTTACAAAATGGATGAAGGCGAAGTTTATATTGACGGTGTAAAGACCGAAATCGCAAACCCGGACGACGCGCTTCACAAAGGACTTGCCATGGTTCATCAGGAGCTTCAGCCGATTCCTGAGCGCTCCATCGCTGAGAATATGTATCTTGGACGGTATCCGATGAAAAACTACGGACCGGTCAAGGTCGTTGATCATGCGACGATGAACAAAGAAGCTGAGAAATGGCTTCGGGATGTCAAGATGGATTTTGACCCGAAAGCAAAACTCGGCACATTATCAATCGGACAGATGCAGTCAGTAGAGATCGCAAAAGCGGTCAGCCAGAGTGCAAACCTTGTAATTCTGGATGAGCCGACCTCCTCACTGACTGATAACGAGGTAGAAGCATTATTCCGGATCATCAGAGACCTGAAATCCAGAGGTGTTTCTATGATATATATCAGCCACAAGATGGCTGAGATCCGCCAGATCTCCGACGATATCACGATCATGCGCGACGGTACATACGTTGGAACCTGGGCGATCGAGGATATCTCCGATGAGGAGATCGTAAAACAGATGGTTGGACGTGAATTAAATAACGTCTATCCGCCGAAGGATGATTACCGGACGGATGAGACGGTCTTAAAGGTCAGCCACCTGACAAGTATTCTGCCGAATTCCTTCAAGGACTGCTCTTTTGAATTAAAGAAAGGTGAGATCCTGGGCTTTGGCGGACTGGTAGGAGCGCAGAGAACCGAGCTTATGGAAGCGATCTTTGGAATGCGCCACATTGAGAGCGGTACCGTGGAGATCCTCGGAAAAGAGACTCACATCAAGAGACCGCAGGATGCGATCAACAGCTCCGTCGGAATGATCACAGAGGATCGACGCGGAAACGGTATCTTCGGATGCCTGAGCATCGATGACAATACTGCGATCGCTTCCTACAAGAATTACACCCATATGGGTAAGATCAACAAAAAAGAAGTCGATGCGGTCGTAAAGGACAGCATTGCGAAATTAAAGATCAAGACACCGAGCGGAAAGACGCTGATCCAGTCTCTCTCCGGTGGCAACCAGCAGAAAGTAATTATCGCAAGATGGCTTGCAAACAATCCTGATATCCTGATCATGGATGAGCCGACCCGTGGTATCGACGTCGGAGCCAAATACGAGATTTATCAGATCATGATCGATCTCGTAAAACAGGGCAAATCCATCATTATGATCTCGTCGGAAATGCCGGAGTTGATCGGTATGTCCAACCGAATCATCGTAATGTGCAACGGTCACATCACCGGTGAGGTGGAAGGAGAAGACGCAACTCAGGAGAAGATCATGTCCTTTGCCACAAAATTCACTTTAAGCGGCAAGGAAAACAAGTAGATTACAGGGAGGTTCAGTCATGACAGCGAAAAAAGTAAGTGCAAAAGATTTCCTTATCAATAATGGAATCATCGTCGTTCTTTTATTACTTGCAGTATTTACTGCGATCAAGCAGCCTACATTCTTTTCACGCGGCAACTTAATCAACATCGCATTAAACGTAGCTCCGCGATTCATCATCGCCTGCGGTGTATCCGGATGTTTAATTACAAAAGGTACAGACCTTTCCGCAGGACGTATGGTTGGTCTTTCTGCCTGCTTAGCAGGTACCTTACTTCAGAAGCCGGATTACAGCGGCAAGTTCTTCCAGAACCTTCCGGATTTCGGAAATGCCTGGGGCTTATGGGTTCTCGCGGTTCTTCTGATCTGTGTGGCAATTTGCTGTATCTTTGGTTTCATCAATGGCATCGTAATTTCTTACTTACAGGTTCCGGCCTTCATCGGAACACTTGGTATGCAGCTTATCGTTTACGGTGTCTGCCTTGTTTACACAAACGCGACTCCGATCGGTGGTTATCATAACGCATACACAGCAGTAGCAAAAGGAAAACTCTTTGGCGCGATCCCGTTCCTGTTCCTGATCGCCCTTGCGGTTGGTCTTGTTATGTGGTTCATCTATAACATGACTCCTCATGGAAAATATATGTATGCGATCGGCGGCAACGAGCAGTCCGCAGAGGTTTCCGGTGTAAACACTAAGAAGACAAAGATCATCATCTACATGACAGCAGCAGCGCTCTACGCACTGGGCGGCTTCCTTGTAGGAGCAAAATCCGGTGGTTCCTCCGTCAATATGGGCCAGGGCTGGGAGCTTGAGGCCATCGCAGCCTGCACCATCGGCGGTGTATCCGTAAACGGTGGTATCGGACGTATCTCTGGTGTTCTTATCGGTGTTCTTGTATTCGAGATCTTAAAGACCTGCTTACAGTACCTTGGTGTTGATACAAACTACCAGTACATCGCACAGGGTATCGTTATCGTAGTTGCGATTGCACTCGATATCAGAAAGTACATTGCAAAGAAGTAATAGACTGACTGTTTCGGTACAGTTAAAAAACGGGCGGAGGACGAGTTCCAACGCCCGTTTTTGTGCACTGTGGGTTTTAGCAGCCTGCCACATGGAAAGAAAGCTGGAGCGGTTTGATAAAACCTGCACCGGGAGAGTGGAGGTGAAGGAATGGAAGAAGAGATTGAGAAGGTCAGCGGAATCGGAACAGTGACCGAAGCCGCAGAAAAGGCTGTGGAGGCCTTTGGTGAGAAGACTTTAGAAGAACTCACTGAAGAGAATAAACGGCTGCAGGAGGAAAATGAGCGCCTGAAGAACAGATCCATAAAAGAACGGATGTACGATAAGATCAATGTGTCGGTGCGGACCATTGATATCTTTATCGGGTGCATGTGCGTATTGTTTGTGGCTGTTGTGGTGATGGGGATGCTGAAGTAAGAGAGTGAAGCGCTGACAGAGATCATGCCCGCTGCAGCCTAAACATTCAACGACAGGAAAAGATCCTGATGCCAGAAACTGAAACTATCGAAGTGGATAACAAAAAAGCTCTGGAGAACGATATGAGAAAGGTTCTCCAGGGCTTTTCTTTGTCTTGTCTGCTGATTCCCTAAAGAGGAAAATTACAGCAGGAGTCTTATTTCTTATAAAGAATTCTGATGGAATTCAGCACGCAGAGGATCGCGACACCGGTGTCGGCGAATACCGCGAGCCACATGGAGGCGATTCCCATGAGACCTAAGATCATGACAAGAGCTTTTACCGCAAGGGCGAATACCACATTCTGGTTGGAGATCGCGCCTGTGCTTCTCGCGATCTTGATGGCTTCCGAAATGGCATCCATGCTTGATGTCATGAAGACGACGTCGGCGGCCTCGATGGCTGCGTCAGCACCGCTTCCCATAGCTGCGCCCACATCAGCGCCTGCAAGCACCGGTGCGTCGTTGATTCCGTCACCGACGAACATTGCGCTTCCGTTCTCCGCGCGGAGCTTCTGCAAGATCTCGAGCTTATCAGCCGGGAGAAGCTTTGCGTATACATTGTCGATTCCGACCTCGGCGGCTACCGCCTCAGCGGCTGCCTCGCCGTCGCCTGTGAGCATAGCGGAGCGGATCCCCATGGATTTTAAGGACCTGATGGCATCCTTTGCCTCCGGCTTGATCGTATCGGCGATCTGGATCGTTCCTGCAAGCTTTCCGTTTACCGATATATAGACGGTGGTGACAGCACCGTTCTCATCGTAAGCACCGCAGTCCACGTTGAACTCGGTGAGAAGCTTTCTGTTTCCGCAGAGCACTTCGCCCTGGGAGAGCCTTGCATGGATGCCTTTGCCGGAGATCTCCTCGATCTCGGCGGGCTTTTCGATCACAAGTTTCTGATCCTTTGCAGCAGAGACGATGCTGATTCCGATCGGATGAGTAGATGCGGTCTCGCATGCTGCCGCGATCTGAAGGATTTCCTGCTCGGAAGCTGTGCCTGCCGGAAGGATCGTCTGAACCACGAAGTTTCCTTTTGTGATGGTTCCTGTCTTATCCATGACAACCGTTTTTACAGCTTTCAGGTTTTCAAGTGCAATTCCACCTTTAAAGAGGATTCCTTTCTTGGAACCTGCGCCGATCCCGGAGAAGAATGCCAGCGGAACGCTTAAAACAAGGGCACACGGGCAGCTGATTACGAGGAAGGTAAGAGCTGTGTAGATCCAGTGGGACCAGTTTCCTGTAATTAAGGACGGAATGATCGCTGTCGCAGCCGCCAGGGCAACGACGAACGGGGTGTAAACTCGTGCAAATTTCGTGATGAAGCGCTCGGCCTGCGGCTTGCTGGCTGCGGCGTTCTCCACGGAATCGAGGATTCTTGTGACCATGGACTCGGAAAGTTCCTTCTCGACTCTCATCTTTAAGAGACCGGAAGTATTGACGCAGCCGGATGTCAGCTGGCTTCCGACCTTTACCGATACCGGGACCGGTTCACCTGTGATCGGTGACGTATCGATCCGGCTCTCGCCCTCTACGACAACGCCGTCAAGCGGAATGCGGTCACCGGGACGGATCTCTACGATATTGCCGACAACGGCGGAACCGGCCGGAACCTCGCGGACAGTACCATTTTCGTCAAGAAGAACGGTCTCCGGACGAAGATCAACGGCTTCCATGATCTGGCTGCGGCTCTTTTCAACCGCGCGGTGTTCGAATGCTTCACCGACCCGGTAGAAGAGCATAACTCCGACCGCCTCCCCAAACTGGCCGACACAGAAAGCACCGATGGTCGCGAGGCTCATCAAAAAGTTTTCGTCCATCACGTGGCCGGTCTTCATGTTTTTCAGGGCTGTTAAGAGAACTTCCCGTCCAAGGATCAGGTAGGCGATCACAAAGCATATGGCGGAGATCTGCGGCATGGAGTGGGAGAGAAGCTCTCCGACGATGAAGAGCAAGCCTCCGGCGATCAGCTCCGGAAGATCATGGGCATGCTTGTCGTCACTGTTTGCATCTGCCGGTTTTCCTTCCTCGCGGATCTCGATGATGGTGCCTGGTTCGATCTTGTCTGCAATCTCCTGCATCTTCGGGAGCAGCTTTGTTCCTTCAGAAGAGTAGACACGGAGCTGTCTCGTCGCGAAAGTCAAAATACAGTCATCGACTTCCGGGAGCTCCTGGATTTTTTTCTCGATCTTTGCGGAGCAGTTTGCGCAGTCGATGTTTTTCATTACATAGACGGTGCAGATCGCTTTCGGATTCTTTGGGCGGACCTCAATGACGGTGCCGGGCTCGATCTGATCAGCAATCTCCTGCATCTTCGGGAGCAGCTTTGTTCCCACGGAAGAGTAGACCCGGAGCTGTCTCGTCGCGAAAGTCAAAATACAGTCATCGACTTCCGGGAGCTCCTGGATCTTTTTCTCGATCTTTGCGGAGCAGTTCGCGCAGTCGATGTTTTTCATCACGTAGACCACACAGGTGGATTTCGGTGCCGGACCGTGGTGGTATTCGGCGTGCTCGTGATGATGATCGTGTTCGGAGCAGCAGCCATCGTCATCGTCGTGATGATGGTGATGTTCACAGCCGCAGTGCTCTTCGTGTTCGTCATCATCATGCCCTTCGTGGTGATGGTGTCCGCAGTCGCAGTGATCTTCATGCTCGTCACCATGTTCCTCGTGATGGTGATGGTGCCCACAGCCGCAGTGCTCTTCATGCTCGTCATCATGCTCATCGTGATGGTGATGGTGTCCGCAGCAGCAAACCTCTTCGTCCTCGTGGTCTGCTGATTTCTGCTTGGATTTTTCTAATTCCTCCATAGAGTAGACCTCCTCAGAATTATAATTTTTAATTATCATATTAACATATGAACCATCGTTCATATGTTAAATATAGTACAGCTCTATGGGAAATGCAAGACTGTTTTTTGATATTAGGAAAAGAATTAAGAAAATAAGGTGGGAGAGCAGAAAAAGCTGCCTGGCGATATTCCGCAGGCAGCTTTGGCTATGTACGTATAAATATTAGATTTCCTTAAACATCCGCGCCTCGATCAGATGGATTCCGTGAAGGAAACACTCGCAGACCGGAGTCTCAACGCCAAGCTCTTTTCCGAGGCGGACAACCGTTCCGGCGAACATATCGACTTCCGTGCGTTTTCCGACCTCAAGATCCTGAAGCGTGGACGGCTTATTTTCATAAGGAAGACGTCCGAGCGTGTGCTCCTGACGGTCGATCTCATTCTGACCGATATCAATGCCCAACTTATTTGCAATGCGGATCACTTCCCACATGGCCTTGTGGCGGAAGAAATTGGCGTCATCGTTCTTCTGGAATGCTCCGAAGGGAACGCCGAACATGGCGCATGTCATATTCTCGGCAACGTTGCACATGAACTTGAACCAGATTCCTTTTAACATATCTGCATCGATCTTGTAGTCGATCCCACAGAGATCAAAAAGACTCTTCACAGCGAGAACATTCCCGGAATAGTGTTCCGGATCATTCTTAAGATCGCCGAAGTGGATCAGACCCTTATGCGGATCGAACTCCGTCTTTCCGTCCTTCATGACAATGCTGATCCGCATATAGGAGTACAGCAGATGTTCGCTGCCGTAGACGGCGGCGATCTGTTTTTCGCTCTCCACACCATTTAATACGGAGAGGATGATCGTATCTTTGCCAACCTGATTTTTAATATCCCTGATCGCCTGCTCCAGGTCATATCCCTTTACCGCAATGATAACGAGATCTGCCGGATCCCCCTCGACATCAGGTGTGATGATCGGAAAACGGTAATTGATCGTATTGACTGTTACCCCTTTTCGCTCCAGACGCTCTTTTCTTGCGCCGTCTGCAAGGATCCGGAAATCAGCCCCCAGCTTTTCTGAGATACGCGGCGCGAAAAATACCCCCATCGCACCGAGACCGATCAACGTCACCTTCTTTATGTCCTTCATAACTCCCTTTTCCTCCTTAAAAGTAAAACAAGCTGCATTCCTTCTATTGTATAGTAAGACCGTTGGGGTGTCAACGAAAACAACCTTGTCTTTAGGGATAAAAGATGATATGATGGAAAAGTATGGAGAAAAATTAACAAATATGTGTGGGGGAGAGAATACTGGATGGAAATCACAAAAGAAGATAAACGGTCGGTGATCGACCACTGTTATCTGACCTATTTTATCAGCGGAATGGTCATCCTGATCTTCGGTGTCATTCTGCCAAACCTGATCGAGGAGAGAAATTTAAGCTTTACCGCGGCCGGCGGACTGCTTTCCTTTCTGGCGATCGGAAATTTATGTTCAAGCCTGGTATATCCGGTATTCTGTGGGATGATGTCCCAGAAGACGGCGGTAGTCGTACTGGCGGTCCCCTATCCGGTGTGCCTCTTCCTGTTTACAATGGGACTTCCGGTCCCGGTGCTTTATGTGATGATCTTCCTGATCGGAATCACGAAGGGCATGATCACGATCATCAACAATCATGCGATCCGTCAGGTGACGGGAAGTTCCAATCAATATCTGAATCTGCTTCATATGTGGTATGCGGTGGGGGCTTTCCTGTCCCCATTCGTTACGATGCTCCTCATGGGAGCGGGTATGAACTGGAAGACGATCCTTCGCCTCCTTGCAGTCCTCACGGTTCTCATCGTTCTTTCCTACGCCACAATGGATTACAGAAAGATCGAAAAAGAGGTGGAGAAGAAGGCGGGAGAGGAGAACGGCGGATCGTCGATGACAAAAGAAAAATTCTGGTTTTTAAAGAACACGGGATTCCTTCTGGCGGTTGGGGCATTGTTCTTCTATATGGGCCTTGAAAACTCCGTAAACGGATGGTTTGTTACTTATTTAAAAAGTACCGGCTTTATGTCCACAAGTCTTGCGACTGTGATGGTATCCGTGACCTGGATCATGATCATGATCGGAAGGATCGTCATTGCGTCCATCTCAAAGAGCGTGCCGCCGGCAAAGATTCTGGCAGTGATCTCCGCACTCCAGTTTGTCTCGGTATTGATCCTTGTCTTCGCGGATCATACCACAATGGCAGTGGCGGCCCTGATCCTTTTAGGACTTGGAATGGCGGGGGCGTTTCCGACAACTACGGCCTTTACCGGCGATCTCATGGGAAATTCCCCACTTGGAATGTCAGTGTTTACAGGGATCGGTTCCCTCGGCGGGATCCTTACCCCGCAGGTCATTGGAGTCCTTGCGGATAAGCTTGGATTCCAGGCGGCGATCCTGTTTTTAGTGCTGGACGCATTCCTGCTGGCACTTTTTGGAGCCGGGGCTCTGAGATATGCCACTAATCAGAAAATTCAAGTCGAACGTCCGTGAGACCTGGCGCTTGATTCTGGTCAGTAAAGCTGACATATCACTGTGCATCCTCGCGGAGCATTTATCTCAGTCAGAGACCTGACTCCCGCTGAGACAAATTTACTATTACTCACCACCTAAAAGAGGTGGGAGTCTTCTCGACTGAGATAAAAAAGTCAACCGGGATGGCATAAAAACCGTCCTGAATATAAATAAGGGGTAAAAACATATGGATATTCGTTATTCCGCAAATCAAAGAGATGTAAAACGCTACACAACCGAAGAACTTCGGGACGAGTTCCTGATTCAGGATCTCTACCATCCGGATGAGGTGGTATCCGTATACTCCCACGTGGACCGCATGGTGACATTGGGATGTATGCCGGTGAAAGAACATGTCTCCATTGAAAAGGGGATCGACTGCTGGAAAAATTTCGGTACCCACTATTTCCTTGAGCGCCGCGAGATCGGAATCTTCAATATCGGAGGTGCCGGATCCATCACAGCGGACGGAATGGAGTACCGCCTTGGCTATAAAGACTGCCTGTACATCACAAAAGGCACAAAGGAAGTGATCTTTTCCAGTGACAGTGAGGAGACTCCGGCAAAATTTTACATGGTGAGTGCGCCGGCCCACACGTCCTACGAGACAAAGCTGATCACCTTGAAGGATGCCGCAAAGCGCCCGCTGGGTGATGCCAATACTTCCAATAAGAGAGTCATCAACCAGTTCATTCATCCGGATGTGCTGAAAACATGCCAGCTTTCCATGGGAATGACAGCGCTGGAGCCGGGCAGTGTCTGGAACAGCATGCCGTGCCACACCCATGAGCGCCGCATGGAGATCTACATGTACTTTGAAGTCCCGGAGAATCAGGTGGTCATGCACTTTATGGGTGAACCGACTGAGACGAGACACATCGTCATGAAAAATGAAGAAGCTGTGATCAGCCCGTCCTGGAGCATCCACTGCGGAGCAGGAACCTCCAACTACACCTTTATCTGGGCTATGGGCGGAGAGAATCAGGAGTTCGACGATATGGACAACATCGCTCCGATGGATTTAAAGTAAGATATCGCAGAGGCCGATAAAAAACTGATATAAAATAGGAAAGGTAAGGATCAAAATGGATAAGAAGAACATGTTTTCTCTGGAAGGAAAGATTGCTCTCGTAACAGGAGGTGCCCACGGAATCGGCTTTGCCATCGCGGAGAGCTATGCAGAAGCAGGAGCAACGGTTGTATTTAACTGCAGCAGCGAGGCGTCCTTAGAGCGCGGACTTGCCGCATACAAAGAGAAAGGGATCGATGCTCACGGTTATGTCTGCGATGTTACGGACGAGGAAGCGGTAAAGAAAATGATCGCGGATATCGAGGAGAAGATCGGAACGGTCGATATTCTTGTAAACAATGCGGGAATGATCAAAAGAATTCCGATGCATGAGATGAGCGCGGATGAGTTCCGCAAGGTTGTCGATGTTGACCTGAATGCTCCGTTCATCATGGCAAAAGCTGTCCTTCCGGGCATGATGAAAAAGAAAGCCGGAAAGATCATCAACATCTGCTCCATGATGTCTGAACTCGGAAGAGAGACCGTATCCGCATACGCAGCGGCAAAGGGCGGTTTGAAGATGCTCACAAAGAACATCGCCTCCGAGTATGGCGAGTACAACATCCAGTGCAACGGCATCGGACCGGGCTACATCGCCACATCCCAGACAGCTCCGTTAAGAGAGCGTCAGGCTGACGGTTCCCGCCATCCGTTCGATCAGTTTATCATCGCGAAGACACCGGCAGCAAGATGGGGCACCGTGGAAGACCTCAAGGGACCGGCGGTGTTCCTCGCGTCCGAGGCTTCTGACTTTGTAAATGGACACATCCTCTATGTGGACGGAGGTATCCTCGCTTATATCGGAAAACAGCCGTAAAGGCAGAAAAAAGATTTTGTCGTTACAGTTCAGCCATGCGCTGGTTTGAATGAGGAAGTGTGTTGCAAGCTTGCTTGCATAAGCACTTTTTCATCCAAATCAGCATATGGTGGAACCACCAAGCTTCTTGCTTTCATGAATATGAAAACAAGAAGATGTAATGGCTGAACTGTAACATTTCGTCATATAAAGACATAAGTACTGCTTGTCTTTATGTGACCTGAAATTAGTATATTTGATAAATTTTTTCGGGCGGCTTTGTTGACATTTTTGCAGAAAGCTGATATACTCAAATTACGATATTGTGAAAAATGCATAGAAACAGGCGCAAGACGGGTACATTTTTGAGATGTGCCCGTATGCGCTGAGGAAAATGTGGAATGCATTCCACAATACGAAATAACTAACCAACAAAAGTTTCTTAAGTGAAACGAAACGAAGGAGGTGCGGTAAGTATATGTGGACAGGCGGTATGACCTTTGCGGATTCGATCATCATTTCACTTGTTGGACTGTTAGTCGTATTCTCGGCACTTGCAGTGCTCGCAATCGCGGTTATCATTATCTCTAAGGTCATCGGTACATTATTTAAGGAGAGTGCGCCAAAGGCAGCTGCGGCAGTTGCAGCACCGGCTCCGGCTATCGATGAGGAATCCTATGCAGTGCTTCTCGCGGCAGTCAGTGAGGAAGCAAGATTGTCTGGAGAGCAGTTCCGTGTAACAAGTATCAAAGAACTGTAAAAAACAAAAAACCTAAAACGCAGAAAAAGGAAAGGATGTAGTAAATAACATGAAATACGTTGCAACATTAAACGGAAAAAAGTATGAAGTTGAGATCGAGAGAGTAGACGAGTACAGACCGCTTGACAGAGGCGCACAGGCTAGCGCACCGGCTCCGATCCTCGCAGCAGCACCGGCACCGAAGGCAGCTCCGGCACCGGCAGCAGCACCGGCACCAGCTCCAGCACCGGCACCGGCTCCAGCACCGGCAGCAGCTCCGGCAGCAGCAGGCGGACAGACAGTAGAGGCTCCGATGCCAGGTAAGATCCTTGACATCAAAGTTAAAGTTGGTGACGCAGTTGGTTATGGTCAGTGTGTAATCGTTATGGAAGCAATGAAGATGGAGACAGAGATCGTAGCTCCGGCAGCAGGAACTGTTGCATCCATCAACGTAAGCACAGGCGATTCCGTTGAGACAGGTGCAGTTCTGGTTACCTTAAACTAAGCAGGAGGTGCCACACGTGAATATACTTTCAGTTTTCGCGGAGCTGCTCGCCCAGTCAGGTTTCGCCGCAATCACCTGGCAGCAGTGCGTAATGCTCCTTGTATCCTTCGTTTTATTATATCTTGCAATCAAGAAGCAGTTTGAGCCGCTCCTTCTGCTCCCGATCGCATTCGGTATGTTCCTTGCGAACCTTCCGCTTGCAGGTCTTATGAATGAGGCAGATCACTGGTATCAGTCCGGTGTGTTAAGAATTATGTACATGGGCGTTAAGTCCAGCTTATTCCCGTGCCTGATCTTCATGGCAGTCGGCGCGATGACAGACTTCGGTCCGTTGATCGCGAACCCGGTCAGCCTTCTTCTCGGTGCAGCCGCTCAGTTCGGTATCTATGTTGCATTTACACTCGCAAATGCAACCGGACTTTTCACACCGGGTGAGTGTGCAGCGATCGGTATCATCGGCGGTGCTGATGGCCCGACCGCGATCTATATCGCAAATAACCTGGCTCCGGATCTTGTAGCTCCGATCGCCGTAGCCGCGTATTCCTACATGGCTCTGATCCCGCTGATCCAGCCGCCGATCATGAAGCTTCTTACAACAAAGAAAGAGCGTCAGATCGTTATGAAGCAGTTAAGAAAAGTCAGCAAAGTCGAGAAGGTTGTATTCCCGGTATTCGTTGTTCTGTTCTGCTCCCTGCTTCTTCCGTCCGTAGCACCGCTTCTTGGTATGCTGATGCTCGGTAACCTGTTCCGTGAGTCCGGTGTTACCGGAAGACTTTCCGATACCGCACAGAACGCACTCTGCAACATCGTTACGATCATGCTCGGCACAACCGTAGGCGCTACAGCAAACGGAGAGATCTTCCTCCGTGTCCAGACACTGGCTATCATTGCAATGGGTCTTCTTGCTTTCGCGTTTGCGACAGTCGGAGGTATCCTGCTTGGTAAAGTCCTGTGTGCGATCACAGGCGGCAAGATCAACCCACTGATCGGTTCTGCAGGTGTATCTGCCGTTCCGATGGCAGCTCGTGTATCCCAGACTGTTGGTGCTAAGGAAAATCCGACCAACTTCCTTCTGATGCACGCTATGGGTCCGAACGTGGCAGGTGTTATCGGTTCTGCAGTAGCAGCCGGTTACTTCATGCTGATGTTCAAGGCCTGATCGAACCCCTTCGAAACGGAACCAGAAGTTGAAATTCATTCCGTAACGTGGTATATTTTTACAGGAATTAAAAGCAGTTCAGGCCTGTCTGAGGAGAACAGGCAGGCCTTTTAACTGCAAATATAAATAAAGGAGGCTTTATTGTGGCTAATAAAGTTATGTCATTACACGATGCCGTAGAGAAGTATGTACATGATAACGATGTACTCTGCCTCGGCGGATTTACAACAAACCGTAAACCGTACGCTGCTGTTTACGAGATCCTTCGTCAGGGTAAAACTGGTTTTGTAGGCTGGTCCGGTCCGGCAGGCGGAGACTGGGACTCCTTAATCGGTGAGGGTCGTGTAAGAGCTTACATCAACTGCTACACAGCAAACTCTGGTTATACAAACGTTGCACGTCGTTTCCGTGCTGCAATCGAGAAAGGTGAGCTTACATATGAGGACTACTCCCAGGACGTTCTTATGTTACAGCTTCACGCAGCTTCCCTTGGTCTTCCGTACCTCCCGGTAAGAATGATGCAGGGCTCCGGTCTTGTTAAATTCTGGGGTATCAGCGAAGAGAAGAGAAAAACAATGGAAGGCGTTGACAACTTAAAGTGCGTAGATATCGAGAACCCGTTTGAGCCGGGCGAGAAGCTTCTTGCTGTTCCGGTTCCGAAGCTTGACTGCGCGATCATCCATGTACAGCAGGCATCTCCGGATGGAACCTGCATCATCGAGGGTGATGAGTTCCACGATGTTGATATCGCAATCGCTGCAAAGCGTACGATCGTTACCTGCGAGGAGATCGTAAGTGATGAATATATCCGCCGTGATCCTACAAAGACAAGAATCTTCGGCGAGTGCGTAGACGCTGTCGTTCGTACTCCGTACGGCGCATGGCCGGCACAGTGCTATGGCTACTATGATGATGATGATAAGGGACTTAAGGAGTACGATAAGGCTTCCAAGTACCTTGACGCTGAAGATGCAAAGGCACAGCTCGCAAAGGCTGCTGCAAAGGCTGAGAAGGCTGCTGCTGCGAAACCGGAAGACGAGAAGCTTGCAAAGGCTGCAGAAGTTGCAAAACAGGCTGCAGAGGATGCTGCTAACGGCACAAAGATTCCGGAGACCTTCAAGGATTACCTCCAGAAATACGTATACGGCTGCAAGGATCAGGATGATCTTCTTAATGTCCTTGGCGGCGCTCGCCTCATGAACCTTAAGAATGAGCCGCATCTTGGCTATTCTACCAGACACTAATTGAGGGAGGGAAATTCAAAAATGGCTGATTATACAAAGTATACAAAGCAGGAAATGCAGGCTTATGCCATCGCAAAAAATATTAAAGAAAACCAGATCGTTATCGTTGGTACTGGTCTTCCGTTAATCGGTGCTTCCCTTGCGAAGCGTGTGGTTTGCCCGAGCTGCCACCCGATCGTAGAGAGCGGACTTATGGACTGCTCACCGGTAGAGGTACCGCGTTCCGTAGGTGATAACCGTTTCATGGCTCACTGTGCAGTACAGTGGCCGAACGTTCGTTTCGTAGGCTTCGAGGCGAATGAGTGGCTTCATGACGCTGACCGTATGATCGCTTTCATCGGCGGCGCTCAGATCGACCCGTATGGTAACGTAAACTCCACATGTATCTTCGGTAAAGGCGACTATGTTCAGCCGACAACACGTTTCACAGGTTCCGGCGGAGCTAACGGTATCGCTACATTCTGTAACACAATCATCATGATGCAGCACCAGAAGAGAAGATTCATGGAGCATGTTGACTACATCACAAGCTGTGGCTGGATGGACGGCCCTGGCGGACGTGAGAGAGCAGGTCTTCCGGGCAACCGTGGACCGCAGATGGTAGTTACAGATCTTGGTATCATGAAGTTCGACGAAGAGACCAAGAGAATGTACCTTGCTTACTACTATCCATTCTCCTCTCCGGAAATGGTTCAGGAGAACACAGGTTTCGAGATCGATACCACAAGAGCTCAGCTTATGGAAGGTCCGGATCCGGAGATCATCCGCGTAATTCGTGAAGAGATCGACCCAGGTCAGGCATTCATCAAAGTTCCGAAGGAAACAAAGTAATCGAAACTGATTTAAAGTAAAATCATAAATGCCGCGGTCAGCGGCTGGCAAAATCCGCTGACCGCAGCGATCGCGTATATAAGGAGGAAGAACATGGGCTACTTTTCCATGCCGAAATATTTCCAGAACATGCCTACCGTTGGTAAGGCATTAGTTAATCCGAATGCGGAAAACGAGACAGAGATCAAAGAGATCGAGAAGCAGATCCACGACAAAGTTACTGAGATCCTTGCTGCTGGTATCACAACAGAAGAGAAGTTAAACGAGCGTGGTCAGTTATCCGCAATGCAGCGTATCAACGCTCTTGTAGATGAAGGAACCTTCTGCCCGTTAAACAGCCTTTTCAACCCGAACGACAATAAGATGGGTTCCACAAACATCATCAACGGTCTCGGATGTGTAAACGGCAAATGGGTTTACATCATCGCTTCTGATAACAAGAAGATGGCTGGTACATGGGAACCGGGACAGGCAGAGAACCTGATCCGCTGCTCCGATGCTGCTAAGATGTTAAATCTTCCGTTAATCTACTTATTAAACTGCGCAGGCGTAGACTTCCCGTATCAGGATCAGGTTTACCCGAACAGACGCGGCGGCGGTACTCCGTTCTTCCGTAACGCAGAGTTAAACCAGTTAGGCATTCCGGTAATCGTAGGTATCTACGGTACAAACCCGGCCGGCGGCGGATACCACAGCATTTCCCCGACAATCCTGATCGCACACAGCCAGGCTAACATGGCAGTCGGCGGTGCTGGCATTCTTTCCGGTATGAACCCGAAGGGATATATTGACGAGGAAGCTGCTGAGCAGATCGTTGCTGCCCAGATCGAGAACAGCAAGAAGCACGTTCCGGCTCCGGGCTCCGTTCCGATCCACTATGACGAGACAGGATTCTTCCGTGAGGTTTACGAGAACGACTACGGCGTAATCGAGGGCATCAAGAAGTACATCAGCTACCTTCCGGCATACAACCTCGAGTTCTTCCGTGTTGATGATCCACAGAGACCGTGTCTTCCGGCAGAAGATCTTTACAGCATCATCCCGATGAACGGAAAACGTCCGTATGACATTTACGACGTAATCGGCCGTCTCTTCGATGGTTCTCAGTTATATGAGTACAAGAAGGGCTATGGTCCGGAGATGGTAACAGGTCTTGCAAAGGTTAACGGACTTTTAGTTGGTGTGATCGCAAATACTCAGGGTCTTCTTATGAATTATCCGGAGTACAAGCAGAACTCCGTTGGTATCGGCGGAAAGCTGTACCGTCAGGGTCTCATCAAGATGAACGAGTTCGTAACCTTATGTGCCCGTGACCGTATTCCGCTGATCTGGTTACAGGATACAACAGGTATCGATGTAGGCGACGAAGCAGAGAAGGCTGAATTACTTGGTTTAGGTCAGTCCCTGATCTACTCCATCGAGAACTCCAAGCTTCCGTCTCTCGAAATTACTCTTCGTAAAGCAAGCGCTGCTGCTCACTATGTACTTGGTGGACCGCAGGGTAACAATACAAACGTATACTCCCTTGGTACAGCTGCATGTGAGTACTATGTAATGCCGGGTGAAACCGCTGCAAACGCTATGTACTCCAGAAAGCTTGTTAAGGCAAGCAAGGCAGGAGAGGATCTTGCTCCGATCATCAAGAAGATGAACGATATGATCCAGCTGTATCATGATAAGTCCCGTCCGGCATACTGCGCTAAGGTTGGTATGGTAGATGAGATCGTTGACATGACAGATATCCGTCCGTACATTCAGGCATTTACAGAGGCTGCTTACCAGAATCCGAAGTCTATCTGCCCGATGCACCAGATGGTAACACCGCGTGCAATTCGCGAGTGGAATGACGCTCACAAGGCTTGATTTTGACTGAAGGATAGAGTAAAATGATATGTATCCAGGCCGGGGGAGTCTTTCTCTGGCCTGGATATACTGGTATAACAAAGCCAGTTTCATTTTACATTTTCAGTATACCCGGAGGTTATTATGAGTGCAATTTACACCCTGGGAATTGACGTTGGATCCACGGCTTCCAAATGCATTATGCTTAAGGATGGCCAGGAGATCGTAGCGAAATCCCTGATCGATGTAGGTGCAGGTACCAGCGGCCCCCAGCGCGCGATCGACGCAGTGCTGGAAAACGCAGGCATGAAAAAAGAGGATGTGGCTTTTACCCTGGCAACAGGTTATGGCCGTAATTCCTTAATGAATTTTGCAGACAAACAGATGAGTGAGTTATCCTGCCACGCAAGGGGAGCTTACTTCCTGTTCCCTGACGTTCATACCGTCATTGATATCGGCGGTCAGGACGTTAAGGTCCTTCATATTGATAACGGTGCAATGACCAATTTCCAGATGAACGATAAGTGTGCTGCCGGAACCGGAAGATTTCTGGATGTTATGGCAGGCGTTCTTGAGGTTAAGGTCCAGGATCTGGGACATCTTGATTCCCTGTCCAAGAAGAGAGTGGAGATCAGCTCCACATGTACCGTGTTTGCGGAGAGTGAGGTTATCAGCCAGCTGTCGATGGGAACCGATAAGTGCGATATTATCGCCGGTATCCACCGCTCCGTGGCTCACCGTGTCACTGGACTCGCCCATAGGATCGGAGTTGTTCCGGCACTCGTTATGACTGGCGGAGTTGCTCAGAACGAGGGTGTAGTCAAGGCTCTTCAGAATGAGCTTGGTTGTGAGATCCACAGATCTCCTCTGACACAGTATAACGGTGCGCTTGGTGCAGCTTTATATGCATATCAGGCAGCAAGCCGCCGCGCATAATCATTATTAGTTTATGCAGATCTATGGCTGTAAATAACATAAGCAGCCATGTTTGATAAGAAATGGAGGATATTTATTATGGCAAAGCAGGTTAGCCCTGGTGTTCTTGCGCTGCGTAAAGTCGTAGATGACGTTCATAAAGACGCGCGCGAAGCCAAAAAGAGAGGCGAGTTAGTTGGTTGGTCTTCTTCCAAATTCCCGTGCGAGCTCGCAGCAGCATTTGATTTAAACGTTATGTACCCGGAGAACCAGGCAGCTGGTATCGCAGCAAACCGTTACGGTGAGCTTATGTGTCAGGCAGCTGAGGATCTTGGTTACGACAACGATATCTGCGGATACGCACGTATCAGCCTTGCTTACGCAGCCGGTGTCCGTGTAGCGCGTAAGTTTGACCCGGAGACAGGTGAGTACATCATCGACCCGAGCACAGGTAAGCCGTTAAAGGACGCAGACGGAAACGTAGTGATCGATGAGGCAACAGGCAAGCCGAAAAAAGATCCGAAGACTCAGACTCCGTATCTTGAGCTTGTAAACCTTCTTGAGCTTGAAAAGCTTCCGGATGGACCGGATAAAGAGCGCCGTATTGCAGCGATCTCCCCGATCCGTCAGATGCAGATCCCGCAGCCGGATTTCGTTCTCTGCTGCAACAACATCTGTAACTGTATGACAAAGTGGTATGAGAACATCGCCCGTATGTGCAATGTTCCGCTTATCATGATCGATATCCCGTACAACAACACTGTAGAAGTTGCTGATCAGAATGTTCGCTATGTTCGTGGACAGTTTGATAAGGCAATCAAACAGTTAGAGGAACTCACAGGCAAGAAGTTCGACGAGAAGAAGTTCGAGCATGCATGTGAGAACGCAAACCGTACAGCAAAGGCATGGTTAAAAGTCTGTGATTACTTACAGTATAAACCGGCTCCGTACAGTGGTTTCGACCTGTTCAACCATATGGCTGACGTTGTAACCGCACGTGCAAGAGTTGAGGCTGCTGCGGCATTTGAGCAGTTAGCAAAAGACCTTGACGAGACGATCGCTAAGGGCGAGACAACAACTCCGTTCCCGGAGAAATACCGTGTAATGTTCGAGGGTATTCCGTGCTGGCCGAAGCTTCCGGCACTGTTCAAACCGTTAAAGGCTAACGGCGTCAACGTAACAGCAGTTGTATACGCACCGGCATTCGGTTTCGTATATAATGGTCTGGATGAGATGGCACGTGCTTACTACAAAGCACCGAACTCTGTATGTATCGAGCAGGGTGTTGCATGGCGTGAAGGCATCTGCCGTGACAACAAGGTAGATGGCGTTCTCGTTCACTACAACAGAAGCTGTAAGCCGTGGTCCGGTTACATGGCAGAGATGCAGCGCCGCTTCACAAAGGATCTTGGTATTCCGTGCGCAGGATTCGATGGTGACCAGGCTGACCCGCGTAACTTCAATGCCGCTCAGTACGAGACTAGAGTACAGGGTCTTGTTGAGGCTATGGAAGCAAACATCCAGGCAAAGGAGGCTAAATAGACCATGAGTATCAACGCATTATTAGACGAATTTAAGGTAAAAGCTGCAACTCCGAAACAGCAGCTTGCTGAATATAAAGCACAGGGCAAGAAGGTCATCGGCGTTCTCCCGTACTACGCTCCGGAAGAGCTTGTATATGCTGCAGGCATGGTTCCGATGGGAATCTGGGGCTCCAACAACAAGACGATCAGCCGTGCAAAAGAGTACTGTGCAACCTTCTACTGCACAATCGCTCAGCTCGCACTTGAGATGCTCCTTGACGGAACAATGGATCAGTTAGACGGAATCATCACACCAACAATCTGTGATACATTACGTCCGATGAGCCAGAACTTCCGTGTTGCTATGGGCGACAAGATGAAAGTTATCTTCCTTGCTCATCCGCAGAACCGTTTCGAAGAGTTCGGACTTAAGTTCTGTGAGGAGGAGTACGCAAACGTTAAGGCTGATCTCGAGGAAGTATGTGGCCACGAGATCACCAACGATGCGATCCTTGACGCAATTAAGGTTTACAACAAGAGCCGTGCAGCCCGCCGTGAGTTCGTAAAACTCGCTAACGAGCACTGCGACGTTGTAACTCCTACAAAGCGTTCCGCAGTATTAAAGGCATTCTTCTTCATGGAGAAACCGGAATACACAGCGAAACTTGAAGAGTTGAATAAAGAGCTTGCAGCTCTTCCGGTATGTGACTGGAAGGGAACAAAGGTTGTTACATCCGGTATCATCGTTGACAACCCGAAGCTTCTTGAGATCTTCGAGAACAACAACATCGCGATCGCAGCTGATGATGTTGCTCATGAGAGCCGTTCCTTCCGTACAGACGTTCCGGAGGACGAGCAGGATGCTCTCAGAGCTCTTGCAAAACAGTTTGCAAACATGGATTATGATATCCTTCTTTACGATCCGCAGTCTTCCAAGAACCGTCGTGGTGAGTTCGTAGCTGACATGGTTAAGAAGAGCGGCGCTCAGGGTCTTGTACTCTTCATGCAGCAGTTCTGTGATCCGGAGGAGATGGAGTATCCGTACCTCAAGAAAGCTCTCGACAACGCAGGTATCCCGCACATCAAGCTTGGTGTTGACCAGCAGATGAGAGACTTCGGACAGGCTGCAACTGCTATCGAGGCATTTGCGGATGTTCTTGAGATGAGAAAGTAAATAAAACTTTGAATTGCACTGACCTGGTGATAGAATTGTGTTGAAAGCTTGCTTTCATAAGCAATTCTATTGCCGGGGCAGTATAAGGACGAGGTCCGAAGCTTCTTGGACGCCGTAAGGCGGACAAGAAGATAATTCATAATGAGAAGGGGCAGGCGTTCCTGTTTCTTAGTGTTCACGCGGAGTCAGGCGAAAAACCGCCGTACCGAACATGATTTCCTTTCGGGGAGATCGTGGAGGTGCGGCGGTTTTTTTATTATATAAAAGTTATGGTTTCTTCAGGGAAAATATGTTAGAATAGACTGAAAAGAGAGACGAAACAGAATGAGATTATAGGAAAAGAGTTATCGATAGAAATTCAATCTGATCGGAATCAAAGGGGGGATTTCGGGGAGTGAAGGGAAAGAGAAACGTATGGGCGTTGTTCCTTGGAATTGCAGTTGCAGCGATGAGTGCGGCGGGCTGTGGCGCAGGGGAGAGCAGCGGACAGGGACCGGAGAAGGTGAGTGAGGAGAAGAGGCTTACGGTGTATACTTCCCACAAGCAGGAGGTCTATGCGCCGATCATAAAGGAGTTTGAGGAGCGGACCGGAATCTGGGTAGAAGTGGTTCCCGGAGGAACAACGGAGCTTCTGGAGCGGATCCGGGAAGAGGGGGAAAAGGGATCCTGTGACGTGATGTTCGGCGGAGGTGTGGAGAGCTATGAGGTCTTTAAGGACTGCTTCGTGTCATACGAGAGCACCCAGAGCGATCATATCGAGAGTATATACCGGACTGAGGATCATGTCTGGACTCCGTTTACGGAGCTTCCCATTGTTCTGATCTACAACAATAAGCTGGTGGACGCGGCTTCCGCCCCGCGGGGATTTGAGGATCTGTTTGACGGGAACTGGGACGGAAAGGTGTCCTTTGCGGATCCGGGAAGATCCGGCAGCAGCTGCACGATGTTGGAGACGATGATCCAGGTCCTGCCGATGCGTGAAAACGAGGTCCTGGAACAGTTTGCCAGAGTGCTCGGCCGCCGGATGGCGGCAGGATCTGGCGCCGTGCTCGATGAGGTGTCAGAGGGAACATATCTGGTTGGTCTGACTTTGGAGGAAACTGCGAAAAAGTATATCGACCGCGGCGCGGCGATCTCGATCGTCTATCCACGGGAGGGAACCAGCGCGGTGGCAGACGGATGCGCGGTGATCAGGGGGACAGAGCATGAAGAAAACGCGAAGCTTTTTGTGGATTTTATCGTGAGTCCTGATGTCCAGAGACTGGCTGTCGAGAAGCTTTACAGACGGACGGTCCGCGATGATATTACCCCGGATCAGAAGGAAGAGGGATCGATCATGGACTTCGATCTTGGATGGGCAGTAAAAAACCAGAAATCCATTTTGGAAAGATGGGCGGCGCTCATGGCAGGAAACGGAGGTGGATCATGAAGAACTTTATCCAGAGATCCTTCCGGCGGGAGCTTCTTGTGAGCTTTCTCGCGGTGTCTGTTCTTCCATTGATCGTGTGCTGCGTGTTTCTGATTCAGATGTTTAAGGTGAAGGTCGGAAGAGATTTTGAAAAAAAAATATGGAGCTTGCCGGTGCGGTAGAACAGCAGCTGATGACGCTGTTCGATGCTTATCATGACGCGGCGAAGAAACTGTGTACGGATCCGCTGGTTGCCGAGGCACTGGAAAAGGAGAGCTTTGGAAAGAAGAATGAAGTGTACCGAAGTCTGTACGGAGCGACCGCTGCATGCCGTGAGATGGCGGGATTTCATCTCTACAATGCGGACGGCTCCTGCCTGTACTCTACGGGAAACCGTACTTACGGACAGACGCTGCCGGTATACTGGGGGATCCTGAGAGAGGCTCATGCCCACCCGAATGATCTGATCATCCGGAGTGATCTGGAGATTGGCGGTGATGAGGTCCTGCGGTTTGCCAGAGCGGTGACCGGAAATTCGGAGGAATGTTCTGGATATTTTGTGGTCACAATGACGGCGGAGCATTTCGCGAAGGCGCTCTCCGGCACATACAGTGGCCAGGACGGAATCTGTATTCTCAATGGATTTCTGGAGACCGTGTACAGTGTAGGCACGGCATCGGGGGAGACGGTCGGAGATGTTCTGAGAAGCCGTTTTCTACAGGGAGAATCTCTGACGGAGGTTTGGAACAACAATAGTATTTACGTTTCAAAGCTGGGTAACACAGGACTTTACAGTGTCCTGATCCGTCCTCATGTTTTTACGAGTGATACCACGAGATCCATGTATACAGTTCTTCTTTTCATGGCCGCGGGAAGCTTTCTTTTAAGTGTTGGTGTCGCGATCGGGATCAGCTCCTTTCTTTCCAAGCCGATCCATGTACTTCATGATGCCATGGATGAGGTTCAGGAGGGAAATCTGGATACCCATGTGGACATGGAACGTCAGGACGAGTTTGGGGAGCTGGCAGAAAATTTTAATATCATGACAAAGAGGATCTCATCCTACATGGAGGAGCGTGTGCGGCGTGAAAAGGAGTTGAACGAGACCCAGATCGCCATGATGCAGTCCCAGTTAAACCCGCATTTTCTCTACAATACCCTTGATACGATGAAGTGGGTGGCGAAGGCGAACCATATTCCGGAGATCGCGACGCTGGCGGCAAAGCTTGCGAAGATCTTAAGGACCAGTATTTCAAGCGCCCAGTTTATCACGCTGCAGGAAGAGATGACACTGGTGGAAAGTTATGCAAAGATCCAGAAGATCCGGTTTAACGGAAAGTTTGATTTCCGCTATGAGATCGCTCCTGAGACGGAGGAGATCCTGGTTCCAAAGCTCATCGTTCAGCCCATCGTGGAAAATGCGGTGATCCATGGGCTGGCGGATGCGGATGAGGGGCATATTTTTGTCAGGGCATATCTGGAAAGGAAGGAGCTTGTGATCGAGGTTTCAGATGACGGATGCGGGATCAGCGATGAAGTGATCCGACGGCTCGGAAACCGGGACAAGGAACAGAAGAATGGCCACATCGGCTTTTACAATGTGGATACGATCATCCGGCTTCATTATGGAAAAGACTACGGTCTCAGGGCAGAGCGGCTGCCTGCCGGTGGAACAAAGGTAACGATAAGAATACCGGTGAATGGCTCCGGACAGCCTGCGCCCAGTATGGAGAACAGATCCTGATGACCGATGGGGAATGGAAAAAGGGAAGGGGGGAGCTGTTATGATCAAGGTGATCGTTGTAGATGATGAGCGGTTCGTCCGGATGGGCATTGTCGGTGAGACGGACTGGGCCTCGCTGGGTTGCGAGGTCGTCGGTGAGGCGGAAAACGGGTTGGACGCGCTGGAGCTGGTCCATGAAAAGAATCCGGAGCTGATGATCTGTGATATCCGGATGCCTAAGATGAACGGTCTTGAGATGTTAAAGAAGCTTCGGGAAGAGAAAAATCCGGTACAGGTGATCTTTCTGACCGCGTACAGCGAGTTTTCCTACGCCAGAGAGGCGTTGAAGCTTTATGCATTTGATTATCTGCTAAAGCCGTTCGAGGACGGGGAGCTGGAGAGCGCGATCCTCAGGGCAAAAGAGCGGATCGAGACGGATCGGGAGAAGAGAAGAGATACCGGTCTGAGCAGATCTGTCCCGGATAAGGCACCGGTAAAGGAGCAATATCCGGGAGCTTTGGAAGGTGACGGACCAGAGATCAATGCCGCGGTGATCCGGCTCTGTCTGCCATTCGATGAAAATACCGCGGGCCTTACCGGATATGTCCGGGACGCGGTGCTTTACATGGCATCTCATTACGGGGAAAGTGCGATCAATGTGGCGAAGATTGCAGGTGCGGTGGGGATCAGCGAAGGCCACCTGAGCCACTGTTTCAAGAAAGAGACGGGATATACGGTGATGGGGTGGCTCACGCGGTACCGGATGAAAAAGGCAGTGGAATTGCTTTCGGACCACCGGAACAAGGTGTACGAAGTGGCAGAAAAAGTCGGATATAAAGATATTGCGTATTTTTCTAACACATTTAAAAAAATTGCGGGTGTTGCTCCATCGGAGATACAGGAAAAATAATCTGGATCCTGAAAAAACAAGCCGTTGGAGGCCATCAATGGAAAAAGGTAAGAATTAAAATGAAAATACAGGAGGAATCAGTATGAATGTAAAGATGTTTGGGGAGATCTGCGATGCGTTTGGACCGAGCGGATTTGAGGAGGATGTAATCCGCACGGTTGCGAAGTACTGCAAAGGTCTGGAGCTGGAAAATGACGCGATGAATAACCTTTATGCGCGTATGCCCGGTGAGGATCCGGAGAAACCGGTCGTGATGCTGGATGCCCATACGGATGAGTGTGGATTTATGGTACAGAGCATCAGAGAAAACGGAAGCCTGGAGATCCTCATGCTCGGCGGCGTGATCCTTACGAACCTTCCGGCTCACACAGTGATGATCCGGACCAGAAGCGGGAAGCTTGTACGGGGAATTATTTCTTCCAAGCCGATTCATTTTATGAATGAGGCAGAGCGGGCCTCCCAGTCGTTGAGTATTGAGACGCTGATCGTGGATGTCGGCGCGGTGAGCAGGAAAGAAGTGACAGAAGTATTCGGCATTTCCATCGGAGATCCGGCAGTCCCGGAAGTTTCATTTTCCTACGATGAGGAACGTGACCTCTGCTTTGGAAAAGCGTTTGACAACCGTGCAGGATGTGCATGCATTATCGACACCATGACCCGTCTGTGCGGGGAGAAGGATCAGCTGGCGGTACGGGTGACCGGAGCGTTTGCGGCTCAGGAGGAAGTTGGAACAAGAGGTGCCACAGTCACATCCCAGATTGTCCGTCCGGACCTGGCGATTGTTTTTGAGGGATCCCCGTCGGATGATTTTTATTTCAGTGCTGCCCAGACCCAGGGGCACATGCGGGGCGGTGTCCAGATCCGCAGGATGGATAAGAGCTATATTTCGAATCCGGTGTTTATTGAGTATGCGGAGGAGCTTGCGAAGAAATTCGGAATTCCATTTCAGGAGACAGTCCGCCGCGGCGGAAGCACGAACGCGGGAAAGATCAGCCTGACAGCAAAGGCAGTTCCGGTTCTGGTTCTCGGCGTCCCGAGCCGGTATGTTCATACCCATTATAATTTCTGCGCGAAGTCCGACCTTGAAGCGGCAGCAGATCTTGCTGTGGAAGTGATCCGGGGACTTGACGCGGAAAAGATCCGCCATATCTGCAGACAGGATATTTTAAAATAAGAAGATCCCAGGGACCCGAATGCGGCAGTGTCCCTCAGGCAGGTGAAGACAGAACAACAGAAAAAAGCGTTCGGATCCATAAAGATGGATTCCGGACGCTTTTTTCGTAAAAATGAGGAACTAAATAGGAAAACTCAGAGGCGGAGATTTGTGGGGGTTATGCCTCTAATTTTTTCCCGGTGATCATCTCATATGCTTCCAGATATTTCGCGATCGTCTTATCGACGATCTCCTGCGGAAGTGTCCAGTCATTGCCCGGATGGGAAGTGAGCCAGTCGCGGGCGAACTGCTTGTCGAAGGACGGCTGACCGTGACCCGGCTCATAGCCTTTTGCCGGCCAGAAGCGGGAGCTGTCCGGTGTGAGCATCTCGTCACCGATCACGAGGTTGCCCTCCTCGTCAAGACCGAATTCGAATTTTGTATCGGCGATGATGATTCCCTTTGCGAGGGCGTACTCTGCACATTTTTTATATAAAGCGATAGTGCTGTCACGAAGAAGCTCCGCATACTCGCGGCCCTTTCCCGGAAAGTATTTCTCGAGATGGTCGATGCTCTGCTCGAAGGAAATATTCTCATCATGGTCGCCGATCTCAGCCTTTGTGGACGGAGTATAGATCGGCTCCGGGAGTTTATCGGATTCCTTTAAGCCTTCCGGAAGACGGATTCCGCAGACGGTACCGTCTTTTTTGTAGCTTGCCCAGCCGCTTCCTGTAATATATCCGCGGACGATGCACTCGATCGGCAGCATATGTAACTTGCGGCACATCATCGTCTTTCCCTCAAATTTTTTCTGCTGGAAGAACTCCGGCATATCCTTTGTATCAACGGAGATCATATGGTTCGGGAGAATATCCTTTGTCAGGTCAAACCAGAATTTGGACATCTGGGTCAGAACAGCACCTTTGGAGGTAACCTCATTGTGAAGGATCACGTCAAAACAGCTGATACGGTCAGTGGCAACCATAATAAGGCTGTCCCCGTTGTCATAAATTTCGCGTACTTTTCCTTCTTTGATCGGTTTTAATTCCTGCATGTCTACACCTCTTCATTATATTTTCTTATACAGCGTTTGTCGTATCATGAAAACGCTGAGCGAACTTACAGTAAAATTACCATTAAATGGCGGTTTCTGTCAATGTTCAATTTGCACAATATTTACATAAGAAAAAAGAAATGTTTTGGAAATGGGATCACGTAAAGAATTTTACAGGCTTTTAATAAAATATATAAAAGTTGTGCTAATATTTATAAATAAGCTACACTAATAAACGCGTGACCAGTTATAAGAAAGACATGGACGACTTTGAACTCCGGTGTCCGGAACTGACGGGATCCTGCAGATCAGCATGATGGGGAAAAATGTGTGCGGACAAATGATGCTCAAATAAATATACAGCAATATGCCGGTGCTTCCAATTCTGCCACAGAAAAATATATGTCGAAAATGCACAAAAATATCATAAATATGGAATAAAATTATACAGATTCACAGGATTCCACAAACTATCGCAGTTTTGTCCACTGTTAAAAATTTCTGCGCGCCGGTATAATAAAAGTATAAAATGAGTCGTGAGAGAAACAAGATGACCCAGTAAATGAAGGAGGAAAAGTTTTATGAGAAAACGTACTTTGTCATTGGCACTTGCAGTTTCTATGGCAGCGATGTCCCTCGCGGGATGCGGCGGTGGCGGAACGACAGCTACGACAGCAGCAGCCGGCGGTGAGACCACAGCGGCGGCAAGCGAGGCGGCAACAGAGGCTGCGTCCACAGACGATACCAATCTTTCTGATGTTGAAAAGATCATCAAGGAAGCAGAAGGAATGTCCATGGAAGAGTTGGCGAAGAAAGCCATCGAAGAGTCCAACGGAAAGACCTTCTATGGTGTTGGTAACTCCAGCCGCGGAAAGAGCGCACTGCCGTTATTCATCGAATACCTGCAGTCCATCGATCCATCCTACAAAATGGAATATGAGTGGCAGCAGCCGAAGAACAATAAGATCTTTGAGCAGCTGACCGCAGACTCCTTAAAGACAGAAGGAACCTTCGCGATGACCCTGATCCAGGATGGCAACCAGATCGAGTCAAAGATGGTTCAGCCGGGAATCTTAAAGACCTACATCCCGAAAGAGTGGGCAGAGGCAAACGGAACAACACCGGACGCATATAAAGGATTCCTTCCGTTACAGACATTAAATAAAGTATTTATGTATAACAGCACAGGAAGCGCTGAATATAAGAACTGCTGGGATTTCGTAGCAGAGGGCGTTCACCCGTTATATATGGATATCGATTCCGAGATCGTTGGAAAGAACTTCTTATACATGCTGACAGAAGATAAGTATGCAGGATGGTTAAAGGATGCTTACGATGCTCTCGATGACACAAAGAAGGCATACTTCAAACCGGTTATCGACGAGATGGCAACAGATGCTGAGGATCTTGGACTTGGCGAGAACGGCGCATATGCCCTCGCATGGATCAAGCTCTGGGTTGAGAACTACAATGAGCAGACAGATGATGGTCCGATCTGCAACACACTTGTTACGGATTCCGCAACAGATCAGGCCGGATTATTAGTTTATTCCAAACTTCGTTCCGTAGAAGAGTCCGCAGGCGTTTCCTTAAATAACATTAAGGTTGCCGCTTATCAGGACGGCTACAAAGGCATCGGTGGTTACGGTTACTGCCATTATCTCTTCGTTACAAACAACAGCCCGCTTCCGTGGACCGCATGCGCATTCATCCAGTACATGACATGTACAGAGGACGGCTTCTCCGCATGGGGCAAAGATATGGGCGGCTACTCCGCTAACCCGGAAGTTGCTGCAGCGATCGAGGAAACCTACCAGCACAGCAAGGGCGGCTACAACGAGGCCGGCGAAGACCAGTTCCCGTGCAAGGACGACCGTGGATATGACTGGTGGACAACAGACGGTGAGTTAGTTCTGGAAGATCCGGACTACTGTGCATCCGTTTCCTTTACAGTCGGTAGCTGGATCGAGCTTCTCACGAAGTACAGCGACTCTGCAAAGTAAATGAACCTGTAACTGCTCAGTGCCTTCACAGTTACATGCAAAAATCCATTCCAAATTGACTTCGTCAATGGGATTTTTGCTTACTGCGCGACGCGTTCTTACGGTCCGCGCAGTGAATGCGCAGACCTATTGAACAGTTGCATGAAACAAGATAGTTCGAGGGTGCCGTACATGTGTGCGGCGCCCTCATGTTACATATGGCATCTGCCGTGAGAGAAAAACGGCATCCATGTTTTAAATGAAAGGAGCGGACAATTCTGTGAACAGATACAATCGTGTAAAAACATATTTTTCAAAACCGCAGAACATCATCCTTCTCCTGTTCGGCATCGTACTGACGTTCTCCACTGTTGCGCCGATCATCGCCATCGTAAAAGATACGATCACGATCCATCCGGGAACCATTGACGCCCATCTCGCCGGAAAGGCGTCCGGTTACACGCTGATTAACTATGTGGACCTCTTTACAAGCCGTCTGGCGAAGACAAACCTCTGGAAGCCGTTGTGGAATACGATCCTCTTAGCAGTCTTTACCTGTACGATCTCTATCCTCTACGGCGGAACCTTCGCATTTCTGGTAACAAGAACGAACCTGAAATTCAAAAAGTATTTAAGCTCCATCTTTATTTTCCCGTACATCATGCCGCAGTGGACGTTAGCGGTTGTATGGCAGAACGTATTTAACAGCAACGCAGTCGTTGGTACATCCAACGGACTCCTTGCATCCCTTACCGGCATCTGCATGCCGAAATGGTGGTGTCTGGGATTATTTCCGAGCTCTGTGGTTCTGGGACTTCACTACGCGCCATTCGCTTACATCCTGATCGGCGGAATTTTCCGGAATATGGACGCAAATCTGGAAGAAGCGGCGACGATCCTCGATACACCGAAATGGAAGACGATGTTTCGCATTACGCTTCCGATGGTAAAACCGGCGATCCTCTCGACGATCCTTCTCGTATTCGGAAGCGCCATGGGAAGCTACCCGGTACCGCATTACCTTGGACTTACCACACTTTCCACGAAGTACATTTCCTTAAACTCCAAGTACACCGGTGAGGCGAGTATTTTAGCCATCATCATGATGATCTTCGGTGTGGCGATCCTCACGATGAACCAGGTGAGCTTAAAGAGCCGGAAGAACTATACGACCGTCACCGGCAAATCCGGTCAGTTATCGAAGATGAACCTTGGAAAAGTCGGAAAATACGCGATTGCAGTTGTGATGATCATTCTGACCTTCTTCACAAGTATCTTCCCGATCTTTTCCTTCGCCCTTGAGACGTTCCTCCCGAACCCGGGCGACTATAGCTTCCTCTACACGAAAGACTTAAGCAACCTGACCACGAAATGGTGGATCACGAAAGAGAATATCACCGAGAACGGTATGTACGGACAGCACGGTATCCTCTATAACAGTACGATCTGGCACGCGTTTGCCGGTACACTTTTAGTTGCTGTCTGCTGTGCGCTGATCGCAGGTACCATCGGTACCCTGATCGGATACGCGGTTGCGAAGAACCGCAGAAGCCGCTGGGCAAGCTATGTAAACGGCGTGGCCTTCCTTCCGTATCTGATGCCCTCCATCGCTGTCGGTGCTGCATTCTTCATCCTGTTCTCCAACGAGAAGATCAACCTCTTCAATACATATACGCTGCTGATCATCGCAGGTACGATCAAGTACATTCCGTTTGCGAGCCGGAGTGCGTTAAACTCCATGCTGCAGATCAGCAATGAGATCGAGGAAGCGGCGATCATACAGGACATTCCATGGACGAAGAGAATGTTCCGGATCATTATCCCGATCCAGAAATCCGCGATCATCAGTGGATACATGCTTCCGTTTATGACATGTCTCCGTGAACTGTCACTGTTCCTGCTCTTATGTACGCAGGGCTTCATCCTCTCGACGACGCTGGACTATTTCGATGAAATGGGTCTGTACGCGTTCTCGAGCGCGATCAACCTGATCCTGATCGTTACCATCCTGATCTTCAATACGTTAGTCAATAAGCTGACAGGTGCAAGCCTTGACGATGGAATAGGAGGAAATTAATATGCCGGAAATCACATTGAGAAATATAACAAAACGCTGGGGAAAATTCTTCGGAGTCGATCATCTGGACCTCGACATCGCGGATAACTCCTTCATCACACTGCTCGGACCGTCCGGATGCGGAAAAACAACGATCCTCCGCATGATCGCGGGGCTCGAGACACCGACGACTGGTCAGATCAAGATCGGAGATAAGGTTGTGTTTGACAGTGAGGCGGGAATCAACATTCCGGCCAATAAGCGTAAGGTCGGATTCCTGTTCCAGAACTACGCGCTGTGGCCGAACATGACCGTTTACCAGAATATTTCTTTTGGTTTAAGCAATATCAAGGAAGAACTTCCGAAATACGATTTTGATGCCATGACGACGGGGGAGCTGATCCGGGCGCTGAAGAGCGGAAAGAAGATCAAAGAGTTAGTGGAAGAGTGCCGCGATAAGAGAGGTAAGCTCGACACGGATAAAGTCTATCTGAAATTTATCGACGCATTCATCCTCTCTATTTATACCGCGAAGATCCTCTACGGATACGGGATTCAGGACGCGGCAGATCCGGACACAGCCGCAAAGGCGAAGGCGGAGGAGCTGATAAAGAAGCTTGACGGGATCAAAAAATCCTACGAGTCAAAGGGGCAGTCCTTAAATGAGGAGTATGCCGTTGTGTCCGGTGGAAAAGTTCTGACAGAAGACAGAAAACTCACGAAGGAAGAGATCGATAAATCCGTCCGCAGAGTTTCCAGGATCGTCAAGATCGGCATGTTCATGAACCGTTACCCGGCAGAGCTCTCCGGCGGTCAGCAGCAGCGTGTTGCCATCGCGAGAACCTTGGCACCGGAACCGGCAGTTCTCTTCATGGATGAGCCGCTGTCAAACCTTGATGCGAAGCTCCGTCTCGAGATGAGATATGAGCTGCAGAGACTTCATGTTGAGACGGGAAGTACCTTTGTGTATGTCACCCATGACCAGATGGAGGCCATGACACTGGCGACAAAGATCTGTCTGATCAACAATGGTGTGCTTCAGCAGTATGATGCCCCGCTTGATGTATATAACAGGCCGGCAAACCTTTTCGTAGCGGACTTCGTCGGAAATCCGTCCATCAACTTTGTGGAGGCGAAGGGAAAAGAACAGGCTGATGGAAGTTTCAGATTTAAGATTCTGGATGATCTCGAAGCGACATTCCGACCGAACGAGCCTATCGATATGGCGGCATGGTTCGCAAAGAGGGATAAAGACGCGGCTGATCTGGAAGCTCAGAGGATTGAGATGCTAAAGGATAAGAAGGCCGTTGAGAAGAGCAACAAGGACGAGGTATTTAAGTACCATATCGCGAAGGTTGACGAGTCTGACTATGCGGTGGAGGAAGAGCCGGAGATCACCAACGAGGACTTCGTCCTGGCGATCCGTCCGGAGGCGCTGAAACTCTCAAAGGACGGATCCATCGCATCCACGATCTACGGTGCGATGCCGACCGGCATGGAATCAACCGTGAAGCTCAGGATCGGAAAGTACCTGCTGACAGGCGTTATCTTCGGCGGTGTTACTTTTAAACTTGGCGAAGAGACAGGTGTTGATATCGCGGGAACGGACATTCTTCTGTTTGACAGAAAGTCTGGAAAGGCGATCACGGCGGGTAGTCTTGCGGTGAAAGGCTGAGAAGCAGTAAAGGATAAAAGTTAGGATAAAAGGTAACTGTTCAGTAGGTCTGCGCACTTGCTGCGCTGACCGTAAGAAAACATAGGCTGGAGGGCAAAAATCCCATCAGCGAAGCTGATCTGGAATGGATTTTTGCGTGTAACTATGAAGGTACTGAATAGTTACGATAAAAGGATGGATAAAGGCGGTGGAGCTGCGAATGGGCGGCTTTGCCGCCTTTTTCTCTATATAGTAATGTTGCAGAACAGGAGAAAATCTGGTAAGCTTTAGGGAGAAAAAACAAAAGGGAAAATGGTGGAATTTAAAGGAATTCTGCTTATGGGAGTGTATGATGAGAAGAAAAATAGCGGTAATTTGCGGAGCGGTCCTGTTGGCGGTCGTTCTGCTTGGCGGATGCAGCAGTGTGGCATCGGGGACCGTGCGGACGACGGCTGCGGTTGAGGTAAGTCAGGAGACGAAAACGGCTGAGCCTGCGGAGAATAGTGATACTACACAGGAGATCGTGGACAGCAAAACAGGCGGTGAAAAACCTCATGTTGTCCTGCAGCAGAATGAGACGGAATCTTCCGAGGCGGAGACGGGATCCGCGGATCCTTACGCGGACCTCTTAAAGGACCCGGAAGTCATGGCGGCGAACAAGATCTACGTGAAAGAGACAGCGGAGACGGGAAAAACGCGGATCATCTTTGCGGGAGATATCCTGTTCGACTCCCATTACGCGATCATGGCATCCCTCTTAAAGAGGGGGCAGGGGATCGAGGGTGGAATTTCCGCGGATCTCTTATCCATCATGCGGAGCGCCGATATCTTTATGGTAAACAACGAATTTCCGTATACGACGGGCGGAGCGCCCACGGCGGGAAAGAAATTTACGTTCCGTGCGGATCCGAAGTACGCGTCCTGGCTCTTTGACATGGGAGCGGATCTCGTGTCCCTGGCGAACAACCACGCCTATGATTACGGCGAAGTGTCCCTGACAGACACCCTGGACACCCTGGAAGCCATCGGAATGCCCTATGTGGGAGCGGGACGAAACCTGGATGAAGCGGTGAAACCGGTATCCTTTATCGCAAACGGAAGGAAGATCACCTTCGTCTCCGCAACCCAGATCGAGCGGACACTTCCGCCGGACACCAAAGGGGCAACGGAGACAACTCCGGGGGTATTCCGGTGTCTGGAGATCAATAAACTTCTGGAGGTGATCTCCGCGGCGAAGGCGGACAGCGATTTTGTCATTGTATACATCCACTGGGGGACGGAAGGAACTGATAAGCTGGATCACTGGCAGCAGGAGCAGGCGCCCCAGATCGCGGCGGCAGGAGCGGACCTGATCATCGGGGACCATCCCCATGTGCTGCAGCCCATTGGCTACCAGGGAGATGTCCCGGTGGTGTACAGTCTCGGGAACTATCTCTTCAACTCAAAGACGCTCGATTCCTGCCTCGTGGAGGCGGTGATCGGAGATGAGGGGTTGGAATCCCTGCGGTTTATTCCGGCGAAGCAGTCGAATTGCCGCGTGGCGAAGGCGGAAGGAGCGGAGAAGGAGCGGATCATCAATTACATGAGAAGCATCTCTCCGGAGGCGGTGATCGATGATGAGGGGTATATTACGAAGCAGAATGCCCAGTAATGGTACAGAACACGTACCGGACCTGTCACATTTAATATTTCCAATGCACAAAAAATTTTCCTGTTTACAGAAAAAATATCCTATGTTATAATGTGCATTAGACGTTTTCTGTACCAGTCTGCCCTTTTGAAAATGGATGGTGCGGAAAAGAAATAGAAACAGTATACGAAAAGGATGGAACTGATATGGCAACATTACTTGAAACATGGAGAAGCCTCGCTTACGGCGATGGTCTCGATGATAAAAAGAAAGAAGAACTCTGGACAAACTATTTTACGATCGAAAAAGGCATCTACGAGAAGATCCTTTCCAACCCGACAGAAGTTGTTGAGGGAACTGTAAAAGAACTTGCTGAGAAGTATGGCACAGAAGTTCTCGTTATGACTGGTTTCCTTGATGGAATCAATGAGAGCTTAAAGGGATATGAGAACCCGATCGACACAATGGCAGAGGATACCGTTGTTAAGATTGAGATCGATCCGGAAAAGCTTTACTACAATATGGTAGAAGCTAAGGCTTCCTGGCTCTATGAGCTTCCGCAGTGGTCTGAGATCCTTTCCGCTGAGACAAGAACCGAGCTTTACAAGAAGCAGAAAGCTTCCGGAACCGTACGCCGCGAAGGCCACAAGATCTACCCGAACGATCCGTGTCCGTGCGGAAGCGGAAAGAAGTACAAAAAGTGCTGCGGCCGCAACGCATAAGATGAAACGTAAGCCATTACCTATTGCGGGTAGTGGCTTTTTCATTATTGTACGCGGACTGAGGCTGATCAAGGAGATAAAATGCAGGCATATACAGGTTTTGCAGCTGTCTATGACACTTTCATGGATAATATTCCATATGAAGAATGGTGTGAATATCTGACAGGGCTTTTAAAGGAACAGGGGGTTACGGAGGGACTTCTTCTCGATCTCGGATGTGGAACGGGAAGTCTCACGGAGCTTCTCGCGGACGCTGGTTATGATATGATCGGCGTGGACAACTCCGAGGAGATGCTGGAGCTTGCCCTGGAAAAGAAGGAACAGTCCGGAAAAGATATTTTGTATCTCTGTCAGGATATGCGGGAATTTGAACTTTATGGCACGGTGGCGGCGGTGGTCTCCATCTGTGACTGTATGAATTATATTTTAGAGCCGGAGGATCTGACAGAAGTATTCCGCCTGGTTAACAATTACCTGGATCCGGGCGGAGTGTTTATCTTCGACATGAATACGGAGTACAAATACCGGGAGATCATGGGAGACAACACGATCGCGGAAGACCGGGATGACTCCAGCTTTATCTGGGACAACCAGTACGATGAGGAGGAGCAGATCAATATCTATGATCTGTCGATCTTTGTCCGTGAGGATGGGGATCTCTTCCGAAAGTACCATGAGACACATTATCAGCGGGCTTATTCCCTGGAAGAGGTGAAGAGTGCCATCCACGAAGCGGGAATGGAATTTGTTGCCGCCTACGATGCATTTACGAAGAATCCGCCGCGGGAGGACAGCGAACGTATTTATGTGATCGCGAGAGAATATGGAAAAGAAAGGAAATAGAGCATGAACGATTATATGATCCGTGCGACGGCTGCGGAGGGACAGATCCGCGCCTTTGCTGCAACGACAAGAGATATGGTGGAGAACGCAAAGAACGCCCACAACACAAGCCCGGTGGCTACGGCTGCCTTAGGACGTCTCATGACAGCAGCTGCCATGATGGGCGCTGACTTAAAAGGGGAGAAGGACCTTTTAACACTTAGAATTGAGGGAAGCGGTCCGCTGGGCGGACTTCTTGTCACAGCCAATGGCCATGGAGATGTGAAAGGATATGCGTTCAATCCGGATGTAATGCTTCCGCCGAATGCACAGGGAAAACTCGATGTCGGCGGTTCCCTGGACCTTGGTGTTTTGAGCGTTATCAAGGATATTGGCTTAAAAGAGCCGTATGTGGGACAGACACAGCTCGTCACAGGTGAGATCGCGGAAGATCTGACCTACTATTTTGCCACATCTGAGCAGGTTCCGTCCTCCGTTGCCCTCGGTGTTCTAATGAATAAGGACAACACGGTCCGTCAGGCAGGCGGCTTTATCATCCAGCTTCTTCCGGGCGCTTCCGATGAGATCATTGACAAGCTCGAGACAAAGCTCTCCGGAATCTCGTCCATTACAGCCATACTGGATGCAGGAAAGACTCCGGAGGAGATCCTGACAGATATCCTCGGTGAGTTTGGACTTGAGATCTTAACAAAAATGCCGGTGCAGTTTCACTGCGACTGTGAGCGCTCCAGGGTGGAAAAGGCGATCATCAGCATCGGGAAAAAAGAGATCCAGGACATGATCGACGAGGGCAAGGAGATCGAGGTCAACTGCCAGTTCTGCAATAAGCACTATAAGTTCTCTGTGGATGAGCTGGGAGATATGCTTAAGAAGGCAACGAGAGAGTAAAAAATGAATTCTGTTAAATTAAATGAAGAAGAAAAACGGCTGCTCCACAACGCCTGGCATCACTTCCTGACCATCACGCATCACAAGCTGGTGGTTATGGCGGGATGTTTTAAAGTAGGACTTTTTAAGCAGGGGCTGCTTCATGATATGTCGAAGTATTCCTGGGAGGAATTTAAGACCGGCGTGAAGTATTACCAGGGAACGAGAAGTCCCAACGCGGCGGAGAAGGAAGAAAAGGGATATTCCTCCGCATGGCTTCATCACAAAGGAAGAAATAAACACCACTTCGAGTACTGGACCGATGTGTCCACAGCGGAGGACCACTGGAAGATCGTCGGCGTGAAGATGCCGGTGAATTACCTGGCGGAGATGGTCATGGACCGGATCGCGGCCTCGAAGATCTACCAGGGAAAGAACTACACGGACGCGGCGCCCTACACATATTTTTCCAGAAATAAGGAATATATCGTCATGCATCCGGAGACGAAGGCATGTCTGGATAAGATCCTGCTGATGTTGAAGGAAAAGGGAGAGAGAAAGACGTTTGCATATATCAGGAAGCTTCTTAAGGACGGGGATTACTAGAAATAAGCACTCGCGTCCGGTGCAGGAATGTGTCTAAGCACGTTTTCGCATTGAATGAGATTTGCAGCACAACCGCTGCCGTCTGCAGCTGACGCAGGCGGCAGGGCTGATGTGTGAAGATACTGGATTAGCGGGTTTTATTTGAGAAATGAGAAGATCTCTTTTATATACCGGTTCAGCTTTTCCACATCGGAGAAGCAGTCTTTCCGGACTTCGAAGAATCCTGTTTTATCCTTGCAGGAGGTCTTGAATTCCGGCACCCAGATATCTGCGGGCTGGGGGAGAAAGGTGCCGTCCTTCTTTGTGTAGCAGGTCTCCTTTGTCGCCTTGATCCGGGCGTCCTTGTCGACAAATTCGCCGACACTCTTGTGGATCGCGGTATCCTCGTAGATCAGATAGTAGTAATCCTTATAGTTCGGATAATAATATTTTAATGTACCTTTGTAGACCCGGATGGAAAGCTCCATCCGGTCTTTGTCTGCCCGTAAAGCGTAGGCGGGGACGGAGGCAGCCACCGGGGACGGAAGGATCGTCACCGGGTCCCCTGAGAGGGAGAGGATCAGCCGGTCTGTCTCGCCGGGAGCTTCCCGCACCGCGTCCAGGGTGAAATCCTGGGCGAAAAAGTCAGGATAGAAGAGGACGGGAAGGAGAGAAGGCATTCCCTTTAAGTCGTCCTCATTGTGGAGGAGAAGAAGATGTTTTTCTTCCTGATCGTGAGTCCTCAGATAGTCCAGGTAGACTTCGATGAGCTCGCCGCCGTTATAGAGGTCCTTGCGTCCGATCTTAAGAAAGCGCTCGATGGTCTTCTGCTTCATGTCCGGCAGACCAAGGAGCTTCTTAAAGGGCTTGATCCGGCGGAAGATATCGACGCTTTCCACGCTGTCAAAGGCGGGGGTGAGCTTTAAGGCCTTGGCGCGCTTCGTGACAAAAGGAATATCGAACATGTCCCCGTTAAAGTGGACGAGAGTGCGAAAATCCTTTATAAAGTAAAAAAATGCGGTCAGGACATCGGCCTCCGCGGCTTTCGTGTCTGCAAACCACTGGATGAAGCGGAGATGGTCTCCCTCCGGCCAGATACAGCCGATGAGATATACGGTGTTGTAGTCGGCGGAGAAGCCGGTGGTCTCGATATCAAAAAAGACAAGCTTTTCCGGATCGCCAAGGCGCTCCAACGGATAGGCGATGGTGCCAGGGAATGTTTTTTCTATAGTGATCATGTGATAGTCCTTATACTTATATTGCTGATCCGCCTGGGGTTCATAAAAATGCTGGTGACTGCTCGGAAAACTGCATATGGCAAATCATGAATGGAACAGGCGGAAGAATTTTTGCTTCCGTGTTTTCTGATTATACCCGCGAAAACATGGAAAGTCAACGAAGGAGAAGCCTGGCGGCGTTTTCCGGGAAGATATTTCAAAAAACAGCTAAATCGAAAATATGTTCGATTCTCGCGGCGGTTCCACTTGCACTTAAATGGCGGCTATGGTATGATTACGACATGCATCATGACATGATGAGGAAAAGGGAGGTTCATTCAGTGATTTCATATATACGCGGTCCTTTGGAAGAAAAGAGGGAAGATTCCGTCGTTGTTGAGGCGGGAAATATTGGCTACCGGATCTTTATTCCGTCATCGGTCCTCGGGGAGCTTCCGGGTCTTGGGGAGGAAGTGAAGATCTACACGTATTTTTCCGTGCGTGAGGATGGAATGAGTCTTTTCGGATTCCTCTCAAGGCAGGATCTTGAGATGTTCCGCCAGCTGATCGGGGTGAACGGGGTCGGTCCGAAGAGTGCCCTGGGAATCCTCTCCGCGCTGAAACCGGATGTGCTGCGTCTGGCTGTAATCTCCGGTGACGCGAAGGCAATCTCGAAGGCGCCCGGCGTCGGGGCAAAGACAGCCCAGAGGATCATCCTGGATCTCAAAGATAAAATAAAAGCAGAAGACGTATTATTTGCAGGTGCAGATCTGGAGGAGAGCCCGAAAACGGATCTCTCTGGAATGGCGGAAGCTGGAAAAGAGGCTGTGGAAGCGCTTACGGCCCTCGGTTATTCCGCGTCCGAGGCGCAGACCGCAGTAAAGAAGGTTGCGATCACAGAAGGTATGACTTCCGAGGACGTGCTGAAGGGCGCGTTAAAGCATCTGGCATTCTTATAGGATGAAACTTTGTAACTATTCGGTAGGTCTGCGCATTTACTGCGCTGACCGTAAGAAAACTTAGACTAGAAGGCAAAAATCCTATCGGCACAGCCGATTTAGAATGGATTTTTGCGCGTAACTGTGAGGGTACTGAATCGTTACGAAACTTTGTAAAAATGGCAGCCGGAGACGGCTGTCTGATAGGAGAAATAGATAGGAAATGTTATGAGCCGAAAAATCATTACGACCGAAGAAACTGAGGAAGACAAAAAAATAGAGGGGACCCTGCGCCCACAGTACTTAAAAGATTATATCGGTCAGGAGAAGATAAAGTCCACGCTGAAGGTCTTTATCGATGCGGCAAAGAGCCGCGGGGAGGCGTTGGATCATGTGCTTTTTTACGGCCCGCCGGGCCTTGGAAAGACAACGCTCTGCGGAATCATCGCGAACGAGATGGGGGTGAACTTAAAGGTGACCTCCGGGCCGGCGATCGAGAAGCCGGGAGAGATGGCTGCGATCTTAAACAATCTCCAGGAGGGAGATGTCCTGTTTGTGGATGAGATCCACAGGTTGAACCGCCAGGTGGAGGAAGTCCTGTATCCGGCGATGGAAGATTTTGCCATCGATATCATGCTTGGAAAGGATTCATCCGCCCGCTCGATCCGACTGGATCTTCCGAAATTTACACTTGTGGGAGCAACAACGAGAGTGGGACTTTTAACAGCTCCGCTCCGGGACCGTTTTGGTGTGATCCAGAGGCTGGAATTTTATACACCGGAGGAACTCTGCGTGATCGTAAAACGCTCCGCAAAGGTCCTGGGCGTTGAGATCGACGAGGAAGGAGCTTTTGAGATCGCAAGAAGGTCCAGGGGAACGCCGAGACTGGCAAACCGCCTCTTAAAGAGAGTGAGGGACTTTGCACAGGTAAAATACGACGGTGTGATCACGAGACATGTGGCGGATTTTGCCCTGGATATCCTGGATGTGGACAAGCTTGGTCTCGACAATAATGACCGGACCCTGCTTCTCACCCTGATCCAGAAATTTTCCGGTGGTCCGGTGGGACTTGAGACGCTGGCGGCGTCTATCGGAGAGGATTCCGGGACACTGGAAGACGTGTATGAGCCGTATTTATTGATGAACGGACTTATTATGCGCACGCCGAGAGGAAGAATGGCGACGGATTTGGCCTACAAGCACCTTGGGCTGGATGCGGCGAAATAGAAAAAAACATTTGCTGCAGTATACAGGCAGGAATTTTCTGAATTGAAAAATCTGTACGATAGAGAAAAAATGACAATTTTTATATAGATGATAACTGTCCGGCGGATCTGTGGATCGATCGTGTGGAGCCGTGAGGGAGTACAGGCTGGAAAACAGGCGGACGGTTATGCAAAAGAAGTGAGGAATTAGAAATGGATGAGAAGAACTATACGGAAGTGCTGATCAATGGAAATGTCTACACGCTGGGAGGAGCGGAGGATCCGGAGTACCTGCAGAAGGTGGCTGCCTATATTAATGAGAAGATCGCCGTTTTAAAGGCACAGCCGGGATTTACGAGACAGAATAAGGATTACCAGGAAGTCATGATCTATTTGAACCTGGCGGACGATTATTTTAAGACACTTCAGGAGGCGATGATGCTGCGCAGCCAGAAGGATGAGATGGAGAAGGAGATCTACAGCTTAAAGCATGAGCTGATCGGTCTTCAGATGAAGCAGGAATCCGCGGAGAAGAAGGCGGAATAAAGGAGAGAATATGAAAAACAGAACGGTTGAGATACTCGCACCGGCCGGTTCCTACGAGAGTATGGTGGCGGCGGTGAACGCGGGAGCGGACGCGGTCTATATCGGCGGAAGCCGGTTCGGTGCCCGTGCCTACGCGAACAACCTGGATGAGGAGACGATGGTGAAAGCCATCAACTTCATGCATCTTCACGGATGCAGGATTTATATGACGGTCAACACGCTCGTGAAGGAAAAAGAGATGTCAGATCTGTATTCCTATCTGAAACCGTACTATGAGGCGGGACTGGATGCCGTTTTAGTTCAGGATATGGGAGCGCTCACCTACATCCGGAAACATTTCCCGGATCTTCCGGTCCACATCAGCACCCAGATGACGGTGACAGGGAAATACAGCGCGAGAGACCTGAAAGCCCTTGGCGCTGTCCGTGTGGTTCCGGCGAGAGAACTTTCCTTAAAGGAGATCCGTGAGATCTATGATGATACGGGTCTGGAGGTGGAGACCTTCGTTCACGGTGCCCTCTGTTACTGCTATTCCGGCCAGTGCCTGTTTTCCAGCCTGATCGGCGGACGGAGCGGAAACCGGGGCCGGTGCGCACAGACCTGCCGTCTGCCTTTTGACGCAGAGCAGAACGGAAAATATGTCAATAAAAAGAATGAAAAATATATCTTAAGCTTAAAGGATCTCTGTACCCTGGATCTGATCCCGGATATCCTGGAAGCGGGTGTCTGTTCCTTAAAGATCGAGGGACGCATGAAGAGTCCGCGCTACACGGCAGGAGTTGTAAGTATCTACCGGAAATACGTGGACCTCTACTTGAAGGAGGGGCGTGCCGGATACCATGTGGAGAAGGCAGACAGGGATGCCCTGCTGGCTCTTTTCGACCGGGGCGGACAGTCCCAGGGCTATTACCACACCCACAACGGACGGGACATGGTGGTCTTAAAGGAAAAGCCGGAGTACCGCGACGTGGACCAGGAACTTTTCGACTATCTGGACCGCACGTATGTGAATGTGGAAAAGAAGATCCCTGTGACGGGAAGCGCGTACATCGCGGTCGGAAAACCGGGATATTGCTCCGTGTCGGATACGGCGGGAAATACAGCCTGGGAGGAATCCCAGCCCGCCGAGGAGGCAAAGAATGCCCCGATGGACGCGGAGCGCATCAGAAAACAGCTCTCAAAGACCGGTGATTCCATGTTTACGTTCACGGACCTTACCGTGGAGTGTGAGGGAAATGTGTTTATGCCGGTGCAGGCATTAAATAAGATGCGCCGCGAGGTCCTGGAGAAGCTTCAGGACGAGATCCTTTCCGGATACCGGAGAAACAGTTCTGTTCCACCGACAAAGGAAGAAGAGAGAGCGCCTGAAAAGGCTGATTTGGAAGAAAGACCGGAATTTACTGTCTTTGTCCAGACGAAACAGCAGTTTGAGATGGTTCTCGGGAAATTTAAGATGTACCGGAAGCTGTCCGAAAGATCATACGGAATTTATCTTGCGGCGGAGAGCTTTGACGCCCAGGAGTGGAAGAAGCTTGCGGACCGCTGTCATGAGGCGGGAGTCCGGTGTTATCTTATGATGCCGAGGATCTTCCGGAAAGAGGCGGAACAGTACTTCAGAAAGCAGATGGAGCTTTTAACGAGTGCCGGTTTTGACGCGCTTGGTATCGGTTCCATGGAAGAACCGGGATTCCTCCGGGAAGCAGGAATTGAACTTCCTATGTACTTCGACCAGGGAATGTATTCCTGGAACCACCTTGCGGGAGCGGCGATGGAGCGGTATGGGGCAGACCGATTGACGATCCCTGTGGAGTTAAACGAGAGAGAGATCCGGGATTCTGGTGTTCAGGGAGAGATGATCGTATACGGGTATCTTCCGATGATGATCTCCGCCCAGTGTATCAGAAAAACAACGCTTGGATGTTCCGGAAAGTCGGAAATCATGTGGTTAAAGGACCGCAAGGACATGCGGTTCCCGGTGGTAAACCAGTGTCGTTTCTGTTACAATACGATCTACAATTCTGCGCCGCTTTCCCTTTTAGGACTCTCCGAACAGGTCACAGGACTTAAGCCGAATGCGGTCCGCCTGAACTTCACGGTGGAGGAACCAGCTGCGGCGGGCGAGATCCTGGACGCGTTCTTTGAGGAATACGGAATGAGTGAAAAAGCGGCGGAGCCGCCAGTTTTAAGGAATCAGTTTACGCGCGGACACTTTAAGCGCGGAGTGGAGTAGGTGATAATTATTGACTAATCTGATCATACAGATATCCAGATACTTGATGATCCTTCTGATCGCCATGGATACCTATTACAATTTCCGCTTCTTTTCCATGCGGGATGAGGAGGGAAAAAACCGCGTCTGCGGACGCCAGCTTGTGTGCATGTTTATGCTGCACTTTCTGGCGAATATCCTGATCTGGCTGAACACGGAATCTGTGACGATGTTAGCCTTTTACGGTGCGCAGGTGGTATTTTTCCTGCTGTACATTTACCTTACGAGACTGTTTTACAGGAACAGTTCCAGACTGCTCGTCAACAATATGTGTACGCTTTTGGCGACGGGATTTATTATCCTCACAAGGCTGAACCCTGACCGGGCTATGAGACAGTTCGTGATCGTGGCGGCGGCAGCGGTGATCACCTGGATCATCCCGTTTATCATCGACCGGGTATGGCAGCTTGTGACGTTCCCATGGGTCTATGGAATACTCGGGCTGGTACTTTTGGGAGTGGTCTGCGTCATCGGAAATACTTCCTACGGCGCACAGCTTTCCCTCTCCTTCGGTGGATTTACAGTACAGCCGTCTGAGTTTGTGAAGATCAGTTTTGTGTTCTTCGTGGCAGCCATGTTCTACCAGTCCACGGACAGGGAGACGATCATAAAGACCACCGTCGTGGCGGCACTTCATGTGTTGGTGCTTGTGCTTTCAAAGGACCTTGGAAGCGCATTGATCTTTTTCGTCGCCTACATGACGATGCTTTTTGTTGCCACATCCAGCTATCTCTGGTTCGGCGCCGGCATTGCGGGCGGATCCCTGGCGGCGGTTGCGGCTTACTATCTGTTCCCACATGTGAGACGGCGTGTGGAGGCCTGGGCGGATCCCTGGTCTGATATCGCAAACAAGGGCTACCAGGTGGCACAGGCGCTGTTTGCCATCGGAACAGGCGGATGGTTCGGAATGGGTCTTTACCGGGGCATGCCGGAGAAGATCCCGGTTGTGGACAAGGATTTCGTTTTCGCGGCGATCTCCGAGGAGATGGGGGCACTCTATGCGCTCTGCGTCCTGTTTTTATGCCTTGGCTGTTATATGCAGTTTATGCTGATCGCGATAAAGATGCAGGCGATGTTCTATAAACTGATCGCGTTTGGACTTGGAAGTGTTTATATTACCCAGGTATTTCTGACTATCGGCGGGGTGACGAAGTTTATCCCGTCCACCGGTGTGACGCTGCCTCTTGTGAGCTATGGCGGCAGCTCCATCGTCTCGACCTTTATCATATTCCAGGTCATCCAGGGACTTTATGTCTTAAAACGCGGGGAAGAAGAGGAGGAGGAGAATTCCAGTGAAGAAGAGTAAACCGAATCCGAAGGCAAACCGGAATATCCTCTGGTTTGTGTATGCAGCAATATTTTTATTTCTCGCAATGGGAATCTATGTGGGATATTTTCTCGTGGTAAAGAGCGATACGGTGATCGATAATCCGTATAACGCCAGAGCCACTATTTTCCAGGACCGGGTCACCCGCGGCAAGATCCTGGCGGATGACGGGACTGTGCTTGCAAAGACCGTTACGGCGACGGATTCCAACGGTACCGAGGTGCGGGAATACCCATACGGCAGCCTGTTTGCCCATGCGGTAGGATATTCGACGGTGGGAAAGACAGGAATCGAATCCCTGGCAAACTTTGACCTTTTGAGATCTCACACGAACCTCATCGAGCAGACCGCCGATGAGATCATGGGAAGAAAGAGCATTGGGGACAACGTGGTGACGACCCTGAATGTAAATCTGCAGCAGATCGCATCGGATGCTTTCGGAAAGAACCGGGGCGCGGTCATCGCCATCGAGCCGGATACCGGAAAGATCCTCTGCATGGTTTCAAAGCCGTCCTTCGACCCGAATAAGGTGGCGGCAAACTGGAATGATCTCGTAAACGGGGACAGTACGGAGGCGAGACTGTTAAACCGCGCGACTCAGGGACTCTACCCGCCGGGATCCACCTTTAAAATCGTCACAGCCCTGGAGTATATGAGAGAACATCCGAGCGCGTACAATGACTATCACTATGACTGCAGTGGAATTTTTTCATTCGAGAACAACAAGATCCAGTGCTATCACAAGAAGGCACACGGATCCCAGGATTTCACCCAGGCATTTGCAAATTCCTGCAACGGAGCGTTCGCGAACCTCGGCACAGAGCTTGAGCTGACGAGCTACCGGAACCTTGCAGAGCAGCTTTTATTCAACAGAAGCCTGCCTCTCGATATTCCGTACAATAAGAGTACCTTCTCCATGCAGCCGGATGCGGAGACATGGGAAGTGCTTCAGACAAGTATCGGACAGGGACAGACATTGATGTCCCCGATGCACAATCTTCTGATCACCGCGGCGATCGCAAACGGCGGAATCTTAATGAAACCGTATCTGATGGATCATGTGGAAAATTCCGGCGGTGATGTGATCCGGAAGTTTTCCCCGTCTGTGGCAGGAGAGCTGATGGTCCCGAACGAGGCGGATGCCTTAAAGAACCTGATGGTACAGGTGGTCAATGTGGGAACGGGATCCGCACTGAAACGGGATTCCTACCAGGTGGCAGGGAAGACAGGATCCGCAGAATTCGACAAGGGAAAAGAGACTCACGCATGGTTTGTCGGTTTCGCACCGGCGGATGATCCGAAGATCGCGGTATGCGTTATCGTGGAGGAAGGCGGCTCCGGCGGGCATACGGCAGCACCGATCGCGGCGAAATTGTTTGATGCATGGCTTCAGTAGAGTGCTTTTTGGAAATATGCCTGTAAGATACGGGACGTGTCTGAGGAACTGAAAAAGTGCTGTATGCGGAGAAAATTACGTTACAGTTCAGCCATGCGCTGGTTTGAATGAGAAAGTGTGTTGCAAGCTTGCTTGCATAAGCACTTTTTCATCCAAATCAGCATATGGTGGAACCACCAAGCTTCTTGTTTTCATGAATATGAAAACAAGAAGATGTAATGGCTGAACTGTAACAAAATTACTGTAAAAAAAGAAATCTGTATTGAATAAAAGAAAAATGATATTTTCTTTTATTACGGGCAGTGTTAAAATGATAACGAGGACAGGATCCGGGGAAAAGGATCCGAAATAATAACCGTATCTCAGAACGGCAAAATTCATGGGAGGGTTCATCATGAGAATTTTAGTAACCGGCGGCGCAGGATATATCGGAAGCCATACATGCCTGGCACTTCTGGAACAGGGACATGAGGTCGTTGTCTTTGATAATCTTTACAATGCGTCGGAAGAAGCATTAAACCGTGTAAAGAAGCTCACAGGAAAGGATCTGACATTCTACAAGGCAGATATGCTGGATCGTGATGCGATGGAAAAGATCTTTGATGCGGAGAAGATCGACGCAGTGATCCACTTTGCTGGATTAAAGGCTGTTGGCGAATCAGTCGCAAAGCCGTGGGAATACTACCACAACAATATTACCGGTACATTGATCCTTCTCGATGTGATGAGAAAACATGGCGTGAAGAAGATCATCTTCAGCTCCTCCGCTACCGTTTACGGAGATCCGGCTTTCGTTCCGATCACAGAGGAGTGCCCGAAGGGACAGTGCACAAACCCGTACGGACAGACAAAGAGTATGCTGGAGCAAATCCTTACCGATATGCAGAAGGCAGACCCGGAGTGGAATGTGATCCTGCTCCGTTACTTCAATCCGGTGGGAGCTCATGAGAGCGGTCTGATCGGAGAGGATCCGGAGGGAATCCCGAACAACCTGACACCGTACATCACCCAGGTTGCCATCGGAAAGTTGAAAGAGGTGGGCGTATTCGGAAACGATTACGATACACCGGACGGAACGGGTGTCCGCGACTATATCCATGTGATGGATCTTGCGGAAGGCCATGTAAAGGCATTAAAGAAATTTGATGATAAGCCGGCGGTATATATCTATAATCTCGGAACAGGTCACGGATACAGCGTTCTTGACGTGATCCACGCTTTTTCCAAGGCGGTTGGAAAAGAGATCCCGTATGTGATCAAACCGCGCCGTGCAGGCGATATCGCGACATGCTATTCCGATGCTACAAAGGCAAAGGTGGAGCTTGGCTGGGAGGCAAAGAGAAACCTCGACGATATGTGCCGTGACGCATGGAACTGGCAGTCCAAGAATCCGAATGGTTATCGTTCATAAAAAATGAATGACTGAACTTTGGTCATAGACAGGAAACTCCGGCGGATGTATGGTCTGCCGGAGTTTTTCTGTTTCGGCGTAAGGTGTGGACCGCAGTGAAATATATGATCGGCCTTCTGAAGATATCTTATGGTTACTTTTCATGGGTAGGAATTTTCTGAACTGAAAATTCCGTACAATACAGTGGGGGTAGTGGATTTTGCCGATTCGGAATGCGAAGCATCGGCAAAATCCTGTTACAGTGCGCGGGCATGGAGTGCCCGTGTACTGTAACACATTATGGAAATTTCTGCGAGTGAAAACGTGGTTGCAAACACGGGTAAAAAGAAGTATACTAAACTCAGTAAAAAACACACCTGCGGAATCTGCTTTCGGGCGGAATCCCTTGAATGCCTGTCAGGAGGAATTGCAATGATAGAAGCAACGAGCTGCGGCGGTGTGGTTATATTTCGCGGCAAGATCCTGGTTCTCTATAAGAACTACAGAAACAAGTACGAAGGCTGGGTCTTACCGAAAGGAACTGTGGAAGCAGGAGAAGAGTTTAAAGAAACGGCTCTCAGAGAGGTGAAGGAGGAGACCGGGGTCCAGGCCCAGATCATTAAGTACATCGGAAAGAGCCAGTATTCATTTAACACGCCGCAGGATACGGTGGAAAAGGAAGTCCACTGGTATTTAATGATGGCGGACAGTTATTACAGTAAACCACAGCGCGAAGAATACTTCGTAGATTCCGGATATTACAAATATTATGAGGCGTACCACCTTCTGAAATTCTCAAATGAGAAGCAGATTCTGGAGAAAGCCTATCACGAATATCTGGATCTGAAACGGTGTAATCTGTGGGGCAGTAAGAAATACTTCTAGGCCCCGTAAACGGAGGAAAACCCCTTAAAACAGGGGTTTTTCCTGTATATTGACTTAAGGAGCGAGACTATGAAGATCATCGACGCACATCTTCACTTTGTGCCGGAAAATCCCTACTTCCAGGAGATCGCGGTGCGGGCGGAACATAAAAATACAGAGGAAGACTTAAGGGCGGTCTATCAGAAATACAATATTGAGGGAGGAGTCGTCATGGGAAACCGGGGCGTGGACCCGGTGGATCATTCCTACCCGGAATTCCTAAGGTACTGTGTGGGGATCGACCGTGATTTTCTCGTGAGCGAGGACAAAAAGAAGAGCCTGGATCAGGTGGAGGAGAACTTAAAGCGGGATACCTGTGTCGGAATCAAACTCTATCCCGGATACAACAAGATGTATGTGACGGATGAGGTGTACGAGCCGCTCTATGATCTCGCAAAGGCGTACAAAAAGCCTGTGGCGATCCACATGGGCCAGACAGCTGGTTCCCGCGCCTACTTAAAATACAGTCATCCGCTGACCTTGGACGAGGCGGCAGTCCGTCATCCGGATGTAAACTTTGTCATGTGCCATTTCGGCAATCCGTGGCTCCTGGACGCGGCGGCTGTCGTGGAGAAAAATGAGAACGTGATGACGGATCTCTCCGGCCTTCTGGAGGGGAAGATCGATTTCCCGAAGCTTTTAGAGCAGCAGAGAGGATATTTTGATGCCTTAAAGACCTGGATCTCCTACTGCAGCCAGTATGAAAAGTTCATGTTCGGAACAGACTGGCCGTTAGCCAACTACGGAGACTACATCGAAGTCGTAAAATGGCTGATTCCTGAGGAGGAGTGGGGGAAGGTCTTTTATGAAAATGCGAAAAGAATCTACGGATTATAAGAAAATGGACTGCCTGATCAGGGCAGTCCGTTTTCTTTTATCGACATGATCTTTTCTTTATAAAACAGCAAAAACCAGTTGATCTCCGCCCCCACAAACAGGATGCAGATCGAGACATAAAGCCACAGCATAAAAAGGATCACCGCAGTCAAACTTCCGTACGTGACAGCGTATGTGCCGAAATACCGGAAGTAAACGGAAAATGCCAGGGAAGTGAGTGCCCATCCGGCGGCGGAAAACATGGCTCCCGGGATCTGGCCGCAGATCGAGAGCCTCCGGTGCGGAAGTGCCGTGTAGATGGCGGTGAAAAAGATCATCAGCATGATAAACATCACAAGTCCGCGTCCCAGGGAGATCATCCCGGAGAGATAGGACAGGGCCGGGAACCATTTTAACAGCATCTCCTGCAGGAAGCTTCCGAATACGAGGAGCGCAAGGCTCGTCACACACATCAGGGAGAATGCCAGGGTATAAACGCTGCAGAGGGCCCTGCGAAGGATATAATTTCGCGGCGATGTGACGCCGAATACCCGGTTTAAGCCCTTTTCGATCCCGAGCATTCCCTTTGCCGCGGACCAGACCGCCGCAAGAGCAGTCACAGAGATCAGCGCTGCCGGGGAATCGGAGTGCAGGCTGTCCAGGAGATAGATCAAAAGCCCCTGGAACCGGCCCGGGATCGCAGGCAGCAGAAAACGCAGAAGATCTGCCTCATGGATCATGGGGGCCACCTGGATCAGGGCCAGAAGCACCATAAAAAACGGGAACGCCGCCATGATGATGAAAAATGAGGCCTGTGCGGCATAAACGGACATTTCGTCCATGGAATATTTCAAATAGACCTGTCGTCCGAAGAGTAGCAGGCGAAGCATAAGATCCTGACCTTTCCATAACCGCGAAGGAGGTATCCTGTCGGTCATGCCCTTTCTTTCTATATCAGAGAGGTCAAAAGACTTTTTGACCTCAACATCATAAAATATTAACATGAAGAGAGAAAAATAACAAGAGTGGTAAAAAAACAGCATGCGGCAGAATCCACTGCCACGTTACTGTTCACGCTTTGCGCAAACAGTAACTGATTTTGCCGATGCTTCGCATTCCGAATCGGCAAAATCCACTACCACCACTGTATTGTACGGAATTTTCAGTTCAGAAAATTCCTACCCGTGTACAGTAACACTGCCACCACTGTATTGAGAAAAAATAGAAGATCATGCCGAAATACCGAAAAAATCCGGGATTTCCGTCGATAAAAACCTGAAAAGACATGACACAAAGCCGTTCTAATTTACGTTCTAATTACATACAGATATACGGTAAAAGCCGTATAGCGGAAAAAACAATCAAAAAGGAGAAAATACTATGACAGAAAAAGGAATGGAAAACAACAAAGTAACCGTAATTGGAACGATCGTTTCAGGATTCACATTCAGCCATGCCGTGTTTGGGGAGGGCTTTTATCTTGTGGATCTTCTCGTGAACCGTTTGAGTGAGCAGGCGGACATTATTCCGCTTATGATATCAGAGCGTCTGATCGATGTGACGAAGGATTACCAGGGCTGCACCATGGAGGCCTCCGGTCAGTTCCGGTCCTACAACCGCCACGAGGGGACGAAGAACCGTCTGGTATTGTCCGTGTTTGTCAGAGAGGTCCGCTTTATGGAGGAGTTCACGGACTACACGAAAACGAACCAGATCTTTCTGGACGGATATATCTGTAAAGAACCGGTCTACCGGAAGACGCCATTAGGAAGGGAGATCGCAGACCTTTTAGTAGCAGTGAACCGCCCGTATGGCAAGTCAGACTATATCCCATGCATCGCCTGGGGCCGCAATGCCAGATACGCCTCAGGATTTGGCGTCGGAACAAGGATCCTCATCTGGGGCCGTGTCCAGAGCAGGGAGTACACGAAAAAGGTCAGCGAGACGGAGTGCGAGAAGCGTGTGGCCTATGAAGTCTCCGTCAGTAAGCTTGAATGTGCGGATCATGCGGAGTCGTAGAAATACATATTAAAGACATCAGGGAGGGCAACTTTGACAGACAGGCAAATCTCTTGCAAACAGGATAGAGATGTGATAATATAGCATAATAGAAGCCTTAAAAAGCTTCAGCTAACGGTATACACAAAGTGAGGGAATGATCATGGCAAGTGACAGAGTCCGTGTGATCTGCGGACCGGGATACGGAAAATCCGCATCGGCATTGGGATACGCAATGATGGGCGTTTTCCGCGGAAAAAGGGTCATTATGGTACAGTTCTTGAAAGGTATGCTGGGAGAAGGAGCGGCAGACGTCCTGAAGCGTCTCGAGCCGGATCTCAAATTCTTCCGTTTTGAGCACTCCAAAGAGCGGTTTGAGGACCTTCCGGAAGATCAGAAGCACGAGGAACTGATGAACATGCGAAACGGCTTCAATTTCGCAAGAAAGGTGATGACGACCGGTGAGTGCGATGTCCTGATCCTGGATGAGATTCTTGGAATCGTGGATCAGGGAATTATCTCGAAGGAAGAATTCCAGAGTTTTCTTGAGTCAAGAGATGAGGAGACTGAGCTGGTCATGACCGGGCGCGTGTGTCCGGAAGGTATTGAAGAATATGTAACCGATATTTCACGGATGGAAAACATTGACGTTGACAATCATCAGGAATGATGATACCATAAATGATAAGTAGAGGTTGCGCCTGACATGAGTAGACCGGCAGATAATGGGAAATGGCTGCCGGAGAAAAGGGGATGGCGCCGAAGAGACAGGAAGTGAATCCCTAAGGCTCCCGTTTCTGGGCATGCGGCGAAGAACCGTATGACTGTCATCTTTAGAAAAAAGATGGAGGGCTGCTTAATCTGAAAGATCCGGGAGCTGACATCTTATTTGATTTCAGCTCCTTTTTTTGTGAAACAGGATTCTTTGTTCCGCAAAAGAGCGCAATCTATCTTAGACATTTAATTTTTACATAATAAAGAGGAGGACGCATGATGGCTATTTTTGAAGGAGCCGGCGTAGCACTTGTAACGCCATTTAAGGAAAATGGAACGGTAAATTATGAAGTACTGGAAAGCCTGATCGAGGAACAGATCGCGGCTGGAACAGACTGTATCGTAGCAATGGGAACAACAGGCGAGTCCGCGACAACATCTGAGGAGGAGCACATTCAGGTGATCCGCTTCGTATGTGAGGTCGTAAACGGAAGAATCCCGGTGGTTGCCGGAACAGGTTCCAACTGCACACAGACAGCAGTTGAGCTTTCTGTTGAGGCCGAAGAGGCAGGAGCAGACGGCGTTCTCTTAGTTTCCCCGTACTATAATAAAGCGACCCAGAACGGTTTAAAGGCCCACTTCACAAAGATCGCCAACTCCATCAAGATCCCGGCGATCCTCTACAACGTACCGAGCCGTACAGGCGTGAATATCGCACCGGAGACCATCGTTGATCTCTGCAGGCATGTGGAGAATATTGTGGGTGTCAAGGAAGCGAGTGGAAACTTCTCCGCAGCAGCGAAGATCCTTCAGCTCTCCGGCGGCTATGTGGATGTATACTCCGGAAACGATGATCAGGTCGTTCCGATGTTGGCTCTCGGCGGAAAGGGTGTGATCTCCGTTCTCTCCAACGTAGCTCCGAAGCAGACACATGACATGTGCGCAGAGTTCTTCAAGGGCAATATCGAGGCCAGCAGACGCATTCAGTTAAAGGCAATGCCGCTGATCGAGGCCCTGTTCTCCGAAGTAAATCCGATTCCGGTAAAAGCTGCGCTTAACTTAATGGGCAAGAACGTAGGCGAGCCGAGACTTCCGCTTACAGTGATGGAGCCGCAGCACCAGGAAGTATTAAAGAAAGCAATGCAGGATTTCGGTATCCTGTAATAAAATACGAGGAGAAAAACATGATCAGAGCAATTATGAATGGCTGCCACGGCGTGATGGGTCATGTGATCACGGACATTATTTCCAAGGATGACGCGATCGAGATCGTTGCAGGCGTGGATATGAACACAGAAAACTATGCCGGATACCCGGTATTTAAGTCCCTCGACGAATGCCCGGAGGCAGATGTCATCATCGATTTTTCCACCGCAAAGGCGGTTGACGGACTGTTGGACTACTGCGAGATGAAGAAGGTTCCTGTGGTTTTATGCACCACAGGACTTTCTGAGGACCAGTTAAACCATGTGAAAGAGGCGAGCAAGGTGGACGCAGTCCTTCGCTCCGCAAATATGTCCATCGGAATCAACCTTCTCATGAAGACATTGAAAGAGATCGCTCCGGTCCTTGCGGCAGCAGGATTTGACATCGAGATCTTAGAGAAGCACCACAACCGCAAGATCGACGCCCCGAGTGGAACCGCCATCGCCCTTGCTGATGCCATCAATGAGAGCCTCGACAACAGCTATCATTATAAATATGACCGTTCCTCCGAGCGTGTCGCAAGAGATCCAAAGGAGATCGGAATCCAGGCAATGCGCGGCGGCACCATCGTCGGTGAGCATGATATTATGTTCGCGGGCCGCGACGAGGTCATCACCTTCACACACACCGCTTATTCCCGCGAGATTTTCGCAAAGGGAGCTGTGGAGGCTGCAAAATTCCTCGCAGGAAAGCCGGCAGGACTTTACGATATGGCTGATGTGGTCGGTTGATAGAGGTTAAAGTTTTATACATTTTTTTCCAAAATACTTCTCCTTTCTATGGCACATAATAGCCGTAGAAAGGAGATTATTTTTATGGGAAAAATCAGATGGATCAGAGCATGCGCGCTTCTCATTATGACCGCGGCAATCATCACAGCCTGCGGAAGAGGGAACGGAAATAATATGACCACAGCCCCGGATACGGGGAGCGCGGGAGCGGGAACCACAATGGAGAGACAGACAAACGGCACAAACCAGAGCACGAACGCGCCGTCCCAGACAGCCGGGGAGAGTGGCGGTGTGCTCCGGGATATGGTGGATGACGTGGGTGACGGCATCCACAACCTGACGGACGATGTCACCGGCATGTCAGGAACTACTGCGGCGGGAGCGAACGGCACTGCTGGGGAGACCACCAAGGCAAACTAAATATCCGGACCGGAATCCAGGACTGCCGGGGAATGAAACTCAACACGGCAGAAAGAGCCGGAAAGACAGGACAGCGGGGAAATGATCTGCAGGACGGGTATGAAGATCATTTCCCTGTTTCTTTTGCATCGTGATTTTGCCGATGCTTCGCACTCCAAATCACCAAAATCCACTGCTATCACTGTATTGTACGGAATTTTCAGTTTAGAAAATTCCTACCCGTCACAGCAACTAAAATGTAACGATAACAAGTTTTCCTGTTGTGAAAATATGCGAAAACAGATATAATAAGAGTACATCTTGAAAAAACTTATCAAAAGTCGTGGAAAAGTATCAGCCTGAATTTTGAAAGGAGTGAACGCCATCCGCTATCTGTACCATCCATACCATCCGTGGAGACACGGGTACCGAAGGGAAAAGATAAGAAGAGCTGCTGTAAAGACAGCGAGGATCCTTTTACTGCTGGAACTCCTCTGGCTCGCGTATTCCTGTGCGTGCTCCAGGATGACAGAGAAGACATACCTGGTGCCGGATATTGAAACAGGGATTCCAGATGGGACCGCCTCTGAGACGGAGGGGGAAATTTATGGTATAGGGATCGAAAAAGGGGCCGGAAATTTGTTCTGGTTTCACAAAGAAGTCCACAGGACTCCTTGAGAGAGGAACTTCTTCTTGATTTTCCATAGGCTATGTATTATAATTTCTACTGAAACACTGCTGTTTTATCGCAAAAACTTATAAATCAGAGGATGAAAAGCATTTATGGAGAAATCACTTACTTTAGACTGGGGAACAGACGAGCTGCATGAGGAGTGCGGCGTTTTCGGAATGTACGATCTGGACGGAAATGATGTTGCATCAACCATTTATTACGGATTGTTCGCATTACAGCACCGCGGACAGGAAAGCTGCGGAATCGCGGTGAGCGATACATACGGACCGAAAGGTGTTGTCAATGCCTGTAAGGGGATGGGACTCTGCAACGAAGTATTCACGTCAGAGAAGCTGGAAAAATTAAAAGGAAACATCGGTGTCGGCCATGTCCGGTATTCGACTGCCGGAAGCAGCACCATCGAGAATACACAGCCGCTCGTTTTAAATTATGTGAAGGGAACGCTGGCACTGGCACACAACGGAAACCTTGTCAATGCGCCGGAGCTTCGCAGAGAACTCGCTTACGACGGAGCGATTTTCCAGACCACGATCGACTCTGAGGTCATCGCCTATCACATCGCGAGAGAGCGCTGTAAGGTGGGAACCGCTGAGGAAGCCGTGGCAAACGCTATGAAGAAGATCAAGGGCGCCTATTCCCTTGTGATCAGCAGCCCGAGAAAACTCATCGGTGCCCGCGATCCGCAGGGATTCAAGCCGCTCTGTATCGGAAAGCGTGATAATGCCTATATCCTGACCTCCGAGACATGCGCGCTTGACACGATCGGTGCTACCTTCGTCCGCGATGTGCTTCCGGGCGAGATCGTGACGATCAATAAGGATGGCATCAAGTCCAATCTCATGATGCATGACCCGAAAAAAGAGGCGAGATGTATTTTTGAATATATTTACTTTGCAAGACCGGACAGCGTCTTTGACGGCGTCGGAGTTTACCACTCCAGAATCTACGCAGGTCGCTGCCTCGCAAAGGATTCACCGGTAGACGCGGACATTGTTGTGGGTGTTCCGGAGTCCGGAAATGCAGCAGCCCTTGGATATTCCATGGAATCCGGCATCCCTTACGCGATGGCCTTTGTAAAGAACTCCTATGTGGGAAGAACCTTTATTAAGCCGGGCCAGAGCAGCCGTGAGTCTGCGGTCCGGATCAAACTGAATGTATTAAAAGAAGCAGTAGAAGGAAAGCGTGTCGTTATGATCGACGACTCCATCGTCCGCGGAACCACCAGCAACCTGATCGTGGATATGCTGCGTGAGGCAGGAGCAAAGGAAGTACATATGAGAATTTCCGCACCGCCGTTCCTCTATCCGTGCTATTTCGGAACCGATATCCCGTCCAGCGAGCAGCTCATCGCCCACAAACGTACCGTGGATGAGATCTGCAAGGTGATCGGAGCAGATTCGTTAGCGTACTTAAAGATGGAGCGCTTAAGTGAAATGGCAAACGGACTTCCGATCTGTACGGCCTGCTTCTCCGGAGAGTATCCGGTGGATCCGCCGGAAGAAGATATCCGCGGAAGTTATGAAAAATAATCAGGGAAATTCAACGTTCCACAAAGCTCCGCAGTTGGCGGAGAATTCGTGAAAATATATTGAATTAGAAAAACATTGAATTAGAAAAGAGGATTTTGTCATGAACGACAGATACCAGAGCCCGCTCTCTGAGCGATATGCAAGCAAGGAAATGCAGTATATTTTCTCTCCGGAGAAGAAATTCCGCACATGGAGAAAATTATGGATCGCATTAGCCGAGACAGAAAAAGAACTCGGTCTTCCGATCACAGATGAGCAGATCGAAGAGTTAAAGGCACATGCCGAGGATATCAACTTTGAGGAGGCGAAGGCGAGAGAGAAGCTTGTCCGCCACGATGTGATGTCCCACGTATACGCTTACGGACTCCAGTGCCCGAAGGCAAAAGGAATCATCCACCTCGGTGCCACATCCTGCTACGTTGGAGACAACACCGACATCATCCTGATGACGGAGGCATTAAAGCTTGTCAGAAAAAAACTCATCAATGTGATGAAAGAACTTTCTGATTTCGCTGATAAGTATAAAGAGCTCCCGACACTGGCATTCACACACTTCCAGCCGGCCCAGCCGACAACCGTAGGAAAGCGTGCGACCTTATGGTTGCAGGAACTCTGCCTTGACCTTGAGGATCTTGACCATGTGATCGGTTTCATGAAATTACTTGGTTCCAAGGGAACTACAGGTACCCAGGCAAGCTTCTTAGAGCTCTTTGACGGAGATCATGAGAAGTGCCGCGAGGCAGACAGACGGATCGCCGCAAAGATGGGATTCTCCCAGTGCTACCCGGTATCCGGTCAGACATATTCCAGAAAAATCGACAGCCGTGTGCTTTCCGTTCTTGCCGGAATCGCCCAGAGCGCCCATAAGTTCTCCAACGACATCCGTCTTCTCCAGCACTTAAAAGAAGTGGAAGAGCCGTTTGAGAAGAACCAGATCGGTTCCTCCGCTATGGCATATAAGAGAAACCCGATGAGAAGTGAGCGTATCGCGTCCTTGGCGAACTATGTGATGTCTGATATGATGAACCCGATGCTTGTTGCCTCCACCCAGTGGTTCGAGCGTACTCTGGATGACTCCGCGAACAAGCGTCTTTCCATTCCGGAAGGATTCTTAGCGATCGACGGCATCCTGGACCTCTACTTAAACGTTGTCGACGGTCTTGTGGTATATCCGAAGGTGATCGAGAAACACTTAATGGCAGAGCTTCCGTTTATGGCGACCGAGAATATCATGATGGATGCGGTAAAAGCCGGCGGAGACAGACAGGAACTCCATGAGCGCATCCGTGAGCTCTCCATGGAGGCAGGAAAGAACGTCAAAGTGGAAGGAAAGGACAACAATCTCTTAGAGCTTATCGCGGCAGATCCGTCCTTCAATTTAAGCCTTGATGAGTTAAAGAAGACGATGGATCCGAAGAAGTACGTCGGACGCGCACCGAAGCAGGTAGATGAGTTCCTGGATGAGGTTGTCCGCCCGATCTTAAAAGAAAACGCGGATCTTCTCGGAGTGAAAGCGGAGATCAACGTATAATGGATCATGCGAGCAGCATCAGCACGGAATATTATAAAGTATTTTACTATGTAGGGCGCCTCGGCAGCATTACCGCTGCAGCAGAGGCGCTCTGCATTTCCCAGCCTGCGGCGAGTCAGGCGATCAAGCAGCTGGAAAAAGCGCTGAACACAAAGCTTTTTCTTCGGACCCAGAAGGGTGTGCGGCTCACCACAGAGGGAAAGCTTCTGTATCCATATGTGGAGCGCGGGATGGAAAACCTCATGGACGGTGAGGAGATGTTAAAACGTCTTGTGGATATGGACATGGGAGAGGTGAGGATCGGTGCCAGCGATATGACACTGCAGTTTTACCTGCTCCCGTACCTTGAGACTTTCCATGAGCGCTACCCGAATATCAAGGTCATGGTGTCAAATGCGCCGACACCGGAGACCATCGAGTCCCTGTACGAGGGAAAGATCGATTTCGGTGTGGTGAGCACGCCTTTTGACGCAAGACCGGAGGTGGAATCCTTTGAGGTGAAGAAGATCCGGAATACCTTTGTGGCTGGAAATAAGTTTTGGACATTAAAGGGAAAGAGAATGGAGTACAGGGAGCTGGAACACCTGCCATGTATCTTCCTGGAAAAGGATACGAGTACCAGAAAGTTCATGGACCGTTTTTTGGAACAGAGGGGGATCATTCTGGAACCGGAGTTTGAGCTGGCCACCAGCGATATGATCGTCCAGTTCGCGATCCGGAACATGGGGATCGGCTGCGTGATGGAAGAGTTCGCAAAGGAGAAGATCGAGAGCGGGGAGCTCTTCGAGCTCGCCTTCCGGGAGATGATGCCGGAGCGGGAGATCTGCGTCGTGACGGATAAGAAGGTGCCGATTTCCCCGGCAGGGGAGAGGTTCTTAGAGGTCTTAAGGGAACGAAAAGTATAGGATAAAATGTTTTCCGTCTGTAGTTCGTGCCCTGTATGAATTGCAGTGCATAATTAGTTACTTTTCATGGGTAGGAATTTTCTGAACTGAAAATTCCGTAAGATACTGTTATGGCCGCGGATTTTGCCGATTCGGAATGCGAAGCATCGGCAAAATCCTGTTACAGTACGCGGGCATGGAGTGCCCGTGTGCTGTAACCATAATTAGACATTATGGACTTCATAATAAATATTGTCTTTACTTATGGATGATTTTGTTGTAAACTATGGGAGTGTCATGAGTATGACACGTACAACCGCGTAAGACGCCGGGATGCGGAACGCGCATTCCGTTTAAACGTCCAAAGGAGGATATTAGAACATGGTTAGAGCAATCGTAGGCGCCAACTGGGGCGATGAGGGAAAAGGTAAGATCACAGATATGCTTGCAAAGGAATCCGACATTATTGTCCGTTTCCAGGGCGGCAGTAACGCTGGTCACACAATTATCAACAATTACGGAAAATTTGCCCTTCATCTTCTTCCGTCAGGTGTATTCTATAATCATACAACAAGCATCATCGGAAACGGCGTGGCATTAAACATCCCGTTCCTTGTTAAAGAATTAAACGACCTGACAAGCCAGGGCGTTCCGATGCCGAAGATCCTTGTGTCCGACAGAGCACAGATCTTAATGCCGTACCACATTTTATTCGATACTTATGAGGAAGCGCGTCTGGCAGGTAAGTCCTTTGGCTCCACAAAGTCCGGAATTGCTCCGTTCTATTCTGATAAATACGCAAAGATCGGTTTCCAGGTCAACGAGTTATTCGGTGATGAGAAGGAACTGATGGATAAGATCGAAAATGTCTGCACACTGAAAAATGTGATGTTAGAGCATTTATATCATCAGCCGGCTCTTGATCCGAAGGAGATCTTCAATACACTTATGGAGTATAAGGAGATGGTCGCTCCGTATGTATGCGACACATCCAAATACCTTCGCGATGCGATCAAGGCAGGAAAAAATGTCCTCTTAGAGGGCCAGCTCGGTTCCTTAAAGGATCCGGATCACGGTATCTACCCGATGGTTACATCTTCTTCCACACTGGCTGCATACGGCGCGATTGGCGCAGGCATCCCGCCGTACGAGATCAAGAACATCACAACAGTCGTTAAGGCTTACTCCAGCGCAGTCGGCGCAGGTGCGTTTGTCAGCGAGATCTTCGGTGAAGAGGCAGACGAGTTAAGACGCCGCGGCGGTGACGGCGGTGAGTTCGGTGCGACGACAGGCCGCCCGAGAAGAATGGGATGGTTCGATGCAGTCGCATCAAGATATGGCGTACAGATCCAGGGATCCACAGAGGTTGCCCTCACGGTTCTCGACGTTTTAGGATATCTTGACGAGCTTCATATCTGCGTAGGCTATGAGATCGATGGAAAGGTAACAAAAGACTTCCCGACAACTCCGGAGCTTGAGAAAGCAAAACCGGTATACAAGACTCTTCCGGGCTGGAAGTGTGAGATCCGTGGAATCAAGAACTATGAGGATCTTCCGGAGAACTGCAAGAAATATATCGAGACGATCGAGGAGGAGATCGGAGTGCCGATCACGATGGTTTCCAATGGTCCGGGAAGAGACGAGATCATTATGAGAAAGTAATTTGAAGATGCAGGATGCAGAAGCGGGGAAAGCTCCCTGTGGAGCAGATGTTACTTTTCATGGGTAGGAATTTTCTGAACTGAAAATTCCGTACAATACAGTGGTGGTAGTGGATTTTGCCGATTCGGAATGCGAAGCATCGGCAAAATCCTGTTACAGTTCAGCCATTACATCTTCTTGTTTTCATATTCATGAAAACAAGAAGCTTGGTGGTTCCACCATATGCTGATTTGGATGAAAAAGTGCTTATGCAAGCAAGCTTGCAACACACTTTCTCATTCAAACCAGCGCATGGCTGAACTGTAACCATATTCGGAACCCCCAATTTCTTTCCCTTGCCTTTTC